>NZ_CAWUDE010000004.1:0-379893 GCF_963920895.1 Anabaena sp. CCY 9613 | reverse complement strand
GGGACTGTGAGTTGTTGGAGTTCAATGGTGAAGCAGACCATGTACACCTATTAATGGAATATTACCTGGCTCAAAATCCTGAACTAAACTTCAAATTAGCCAACTTTTCTTTAGGAACTGAGCTTTATGGATTTGTCTTACCTATTGATAGTTCTTTAAAAAAAGACCTCAATATTGAATTGCTGCGGATGTCTGAAAATGGTTCTTTACAAGCAATTACTAGTCGCTGGCTTAGTTCTACAAACTCGGAGATTTGAGCATCTCTTGTCAGCTAGTCCTCTAAGTCTGTGACAGCACCAACACTGCTAGAGGAAACTAACTTAGCATATTTTGCTAAGATGCCTTTTGGATAACGGGGTGGACGGGGTTGCCATTGGGCGCGGCGATTGGCTAATTCTCCATCGTCAATGTTTATTTGTAACAAGCGAGAATGAGCATCGATGGTAATGCGATCGCCTTCTTCCACCAGAGCGATCGCACCACCAACGGCAGCTTCAGGGGCAACATGTCCTACTACCATCCCGTAAGTACCACCGGAAAAACGTCCATCAGTAATTAACCCGACAGTATCACCCAAACCCGCACCAATAATGGCTGAGGTAGGTGCTAGCATTTCCCGCATCCCAGGGCCACCCTTAGGGCCTTCGTAACGAATCACGAGAACATCACCGGCTTGAATCTTACCTGCAAGAATGGCATCTAAGCATTCTTCCTCGGAATCAAAAACCCGTGCGGGGCCAGTAATGCTAGGATTTTTTACCCCGGTAATTTTAGCCACTGCTCCCTCTGTAGCGAGATTTCCCTTGAGAATAGCTAAGTGACCTTGAGCATACATTGGGTTATCCCAAGTCCGAATCACATCTTGATTGCTTGGTGGTTCATCGGGTATATCTGCTAAAATTTCGGCGATGGTTTGACCTGTGATGGTGATACAGTCACCGTGAAGTAATCCATGCACCAATAGCATTTTCATCACTTGGGGAATACCACCAGCTTTGTGTAAATCTGTGGCGACGTATCTACCACTGGGTTTTAAATCACATAAAACAGGGACACGATCGCGGATAGTTTCAAAGTCATCTAAATTAAGTTTTACACCAGCCGCATGAGCGATCGCTAGAAAATGTAACACGGCGTTAGTTGAACCACCCACAGCCATAATTACAGAAATCGCATTTTCGATAGATTTGCGGGTGATAATTTGCCGGGGTAACAGTTGATGACGAATTGCTTCTACCAATACCTTGGCTGATTCTTCAGTGCTATGGGCTTTTTCATCATCTTCCGCCGCCATTGTGGAAGAATAAGGCAAACTCATGCCCATGGCTTCAAAAGCTGAAGACATAGTATTAGCTGTGTACATTCCACCGCAAGAACCAGCACCAGGACAAGCTTGACGTTCGACTGCTAATAGTTCTTCTTGATCAATCTTCCCAGCGCTATATTGGCCTACAGCTTCAAAAGAACTGATAACTGTTAAATCTTTACCGTTGTAGTGTCCGGGTTTAATTGTCCCACCGTAAACAAAGATAGCCGGGATATTCATCCGGGCCATGGCAATCATGGCCCCTGGCATATTTTTATCACAGCCACCGATGGCAATTACACCATCCATACTTTGACCATTACAGGCGGTTTCAATGGAGTCAGCAATTACTTCTCGTGACACTAGGGAATATTTCATCCCTTCTGTACCCATAGAAATCCCATCACTAATAGTAATTGTGCCGAACATTTGCGGCATTGCCCCAGCTTGTTTAATTCCCGCTTCAGCTATGAGTGCTAGTTGATTAATCCCCATGTTACAGGGAGTGATGGTGCTGTAAGCATTAGCCACACCCACAATTGCTTTGTTAAAGTCTTGATCCTGAAAACCCACTGCTCGCAGCATAGCCCGATTAGGCGATCGCTGCACCCCTTGTGTGACAACTTTACTTCTAAAATTTTCTGACATGTTTTTTCACTCATTCACTGTACGAGTATCATATGTAGACTTTTTTAAGATGTCCAATATATATTTATTAAAAATTGAGACTTATAAAATATCAAAAATATGGAACTACGACACCTGCGCTACTTTATTGCTGTAGCTGAGGAACTACATTTCACTAAAGCCGCCCAAAGACTGCACATAGCACAACCACCTCTGAGCCAACAAATTCAGCAACTAGAAGCAGAATTAGGAGTAAAACTTTTTCATCGCCAAACTAAGCGCCAAGTACAGCTAACAGCAGCTGGTAAAGTTTTTTTACAAGAGGCTTATCAACTACTGGTGCAACTAGAAACAGCCGTAGCGCTGACTCAAAAAATTGGCAGAGGTGAAACAGGTCAACTGAGAATAGGATTTACTAGTTTGGTAATTTATGACTTATTACCTTTGATTTTGCGAGAATTTCGCCAGCAATTTCTGGAAGTAGAACTAGTTTTACTAGAGTTAACTACAAGTCAACAGGAGCAAGCACTGAGAGATTCCCGGATTCATGTGGGTTTTGCACATCCACCTTTGGAAGATGACACACTATCTTATCAGTGTATTCACAGGCAAACCTTAGTTGTGGCTTTGTCGTCAACTCATTCAATGGCTCAACAAGAACACATCTGTGTGCGATCGCTCTTAAGTGAACCTTTAATCATGTTTCCCCGTTATTTAGCACCAGGACTTTATGATCGCATCATGAGTCTTTTTCAGCAGGAAAATTTCCCGCCTAATATTACTCAAGAAGCGATTCAAATGCAAACAATTATTGGATTAGTATCGGCTGGAATAGGCGTGGCCATTACACCATCTTCTCTACAAAATCTGCAAAGGTCTGGTGTAGTTTATCTTCCCATACTAGAAGAAGTACCTGTAATAGAAACTGCTGTAATCTGGCAGCAAGGCAATTTAACGCCTATTGTCGAAAATTTTGTACAATTTACTCAAAAGTTCATTTAATCTTGTGTACAGGCTATCCTACTGGCAGGTATCACTTCCAGGAAATTCAATATGACTACAAGCATAGCCATTGCAGAAAAAATTACCACTCTTCGCCAAGTCGAGGAAAAACTAGGGTTAACACTAAGTAGTGATAGCCAATTTTTTACCGAATGGATGGTTGATTTACCAGCCTTAAATGAAGCAGAGCAAGCAAGATTAGAACAAGTTCGACAAAACTATTTATATCAAATCTCCTATGGAAATCTTTTAGAAGAAACTGTCAAAATGGTTGTGTTATCACCATTACTTGAACTTGCAGGTTTTTATCCAGCACCTTATAGATTTAAAACCGAGGTATCAGTTGAAATTGCAGCACAAGGAGATAATGAAGAAATTTTACGAGGAAGAATTGATGTTTTAGTTTTGCAAGCTAGATTTTGGATTGTTTTAATTGAGTCAAAAAAGACAACCTTTGATTTAGAATTAGCAATTCCCCAAACATTAGCTTACATGGCAGTTCATCCCAATCCAGAACAACCTCTGTATGGCATGATCACCAATGGTAGCAGCTTTTTGTTTGTCAAAACTTTGGGTAACCTGTATGGTATTTCCGATATATTTGCCACGCGATCGCAACATCTAAACAATTTATTTGGAGTTTTAAAAATTCTTAAATATTTAGGTAGACTTATTACGTAATCATCAGTTTCTGACAGCCTTTATTGAATTATTTATCCAAAAAAGATAAGGGATTGCTCATATTTTCGGCAAAACCAAGAATACCGCGATCGTGATGTTCATAAATTAATTTACCTTGAGAATCAAATAGAAAAGTTCCTCCCCGTTGTGTCAAATAAGATGAATCTGGTACATAAGTATTCCAGTTGCTCAAAACTTCGGTCATGTTTCGCAGGCGCAGAGTTGCTAGTTCAAAAGGACGCTGAAAGCCTGTTCCTCCAGCAGCTTGGAAAAATGAACCTTTCATTGGTGGTAAAGGTGTATCTCTGATAACTTCCTCATCAGCAATTAATTGAGGAGCTTTTTTATCACCTTTATAACCCCGAAAAACTTCCTTCAAAGTTCCAGGACTACCAATTCCAGCACACATGAGCATTAAATTCAGCCATGCTTTTTTTGACGTTGATAACATTGGGAATTGTACATTTAAACCACGATAAAGCCCTAAAGTAGCGTGAATGTCAGCTTTTGCATCCACAAACAACCATTCTTGGGGAAATCCTGTATATTCACAAAACTTGATCCCAGAATTGCGGTTTCCAATTCCAATAGCACGAATTGTAATTCCTCTGGCTGCAATGTTTTCTTTTTCTCTTCGCAGCCACCAAGCGTATTCTAAATTATCAAAATCTCCCAACTGTGACCAAATAAGTACGAGTAACTTTGAAGTATTCGAGCAACCATCTAAAACGGGTTTAATTTCTCCATCGCTAACTCGTAAGCATTGAGTTTGATGCAAAATCGCGTAAATATCTGGAGAATTGGAGCGTGTTTGAGTATTCATTTAGGTAAGAGCAACAGTCTTCAGTTATGATTTTAAGGCTTTATTGCTTCTTGAAGCTCTCACTTAATTCATTGATTCCATGAACTCAATACACTTGTTCATCTGCTGACGCATGGTGTCAGCATCAGCATGAAATCTCCGTCCATGACCAGGTAGTACCCACTCAAACGAGTAATTAGCTAACTGATACATTGATTTTATTTGTTCTGCCCAAGAATACCAACAAACATCGTGAAATGCTACCAACTGATGCAGATTTTCTGACCAAGCAAGATGATCGCCTGTGAATAAAAATTTATTTTTGTACAGTAAAACTGTATGTCCTTTGGTATGACCAGGAACGGGGATAATTAGCAAATTGGGAGTTAGAGCAAATGGTTCTTTTCCAGTTAATTGGATTTCTACATTGCGAGTATCCGCAGTAATTTCATCAGTGTGGAGAATGCGCTGACACTGGAAATGTTCAGCAAATTTTTGATGATCTGCTACATCATCTCTATGAGTTAAGTACATATAATTAATTCCCCCCATGTCTTCAATACGCTTGACTAAAGGTGATAAAAACTGGGGAGAATCCACTAAAATGTTACCTTCGGCAAGTTGAATTAAATAACTAGCAGCACCGTAAGATTTTTCTGAATGATAACCACAGTGATAGATATTTTCAGCGACTAAAATTGGAAAACTTTGTTGAGCAACTTTGATATCGTGTGGCTTCTCAACTGTGCCGATAGAATTAGTCGGACAAGCTAAAAGGGCTTGGAGTGCGGCTAATCTTTCTACTTCGTTTTGTGGCTGGTGATATACTGCCGACTGTTGATTAATACGAGAAAATACTTGAGATGCCATCCAGCGACATGTATCACAATCAATACAAGTAGTATCTACATAAAAATCGCCGTTGACATTTTCCCGGCGACGAATATCTAAATGAGCCATATTACCTCTGTTTGTCAGCTACTTGATGAACAGGCAATAATTTTTCATCTCTCTACACTATTGTAATCAGCTTTGATTTTTCATAGCTGGCGTGGGCAATAGGGAGTAGGGAGTGGGGAAAAACCTGTTTATTCGGCGATCCCTTGAGGTATTTGTTGGCAGATCACATTAACAACGAGGCGATCGCTTCATCGCACCATTCAATCCACATAGTTTCGTAGCGAATACCAGCTCGCAGGGTGAGATAGAGGTGTCGTTGAGGACGAGACAGATGATCCAAATCGCCAAATTCTGGTTCAACGGAGCGATAATAATCCAGTTTTTGCTGATGGAGTTGCTTGCGGCGTTCAATTTCACGGATGAGGATATCTTCAGGAACGATAAACCCACTGCGTACTTTCACTAGTAATTCTTCACGGATTGCAGTTGGTTCGGAGGGTTCCGCAATCCAAGAAATCAGTTCTTGCTTGCCTACATCGGTGAGGGAATAGATTTTTTTGTCGGGACGACTCGATTGTGGTAATACTTCCACTTCTACCCAGTCTTTCTCCTGCATTCGTGCCAATTCTCGATAAATCTGCTGGGAGGTGGCTTGCCAGTAGCAACTGACTTTTTCATTAAATTCTTTGCTCAGTTCGTACCCTGTCCGCGGTGACTGGAGCAAAATGCTGGCGATCGCATGGGCTAGGCTCATAATTCTTTCTTGACATAGACAACTAGTTGCATATACCCTTTAGTTTATACAACTTGTTTTATAAAAATTAGTTGAGTATTGCAACGCTTCTTGCCAACCTAGCACAAAAATGAGTGGCCAACGTATGGAAGCCCAAGTTCAAGAAATGGAAGATGGGGCCGCCTTGCCTCCGAAGCATCCCAGAAAAATAAGAGTGAGAAATCTGCTGATTGCAAGTGGGATGGTGGCGGCCATCACCTTGGGGGTGTATCAACGGTTGTCTACTGGACAGGAAATGGTAGTTTCGCCCCCATTAGCAGTGCAAGTCATCAAGCTGGAGCCAGTACAGTCATACCAGGTGACGCGCTTTTATACGGGCGAAGTAGTGGCCACTCGCCGCAGTGATTTGGGTTTTGAGCGGGGGGGTAAAGTCATTGAAATCATCTTCAATCGTGGGCAAACCGTCGAAAAAGGCGCAGTAATTGCCCGATTAGATACGCAAAATCTCAAAGCACAATTAGCGCAATTAACAGCCGGGCGATCGCGTGCAGTTGCAGAATTACGAGAATTGCAGAACGGGCCACGCCCAGAAACCATTGCTGCTGCTCGTTCTCAAGTGGCAGATTTAGAAAATCGGTTGCGTCTGGAAAATATTCGCCGCGATCGCCGCCGTTCCCTGTACGAAGCAGGAGCAATTTCCCGTGAACAGTTGGATGAAGTGGCATTTAATCGGGATGCCCTCGCTGATCGCCTCGCTGCTACTCAGAGTGATTTAGAAGCATTGCAGAACGGTACACGCCAAGAACAAATCGCTGCCCAAGACGCTACAGTGGCGCAAATTCAAGCCAGTATCCGCGATGTAGAAATCAATATCGAAAAAAGCACCCTACGCGCTCCCTTTCGTGGTGTAGTCGGAGAACGAAATTTGGATGAAGGCAGTGTAGTACAACCAGGACAGGCCATCGTGCGCCTAGTGGAAAATCTCACCCCTGAAGTAGAAATTGGTGTGCCGCCCCAAGTGGTGCAGACCCTGAAGGTGGGGAGTCGTCAACAGGTGCAGGTGGGCGAGCAAATTTATGCTGCCCAAGTGCTGGCTCATAAACCAGAGATCAACCCCCAAACCCGCACTCGGACAGTGGTTTTGCAATTGGTTAGTACAGGTCAAACTATGCCAGCATCAGGAGAAATCGCGCGTCTACAAGTGGAACAAATGGTATCTACCCAGGGATTTTGGTTGCCAACATCCGCCTTAATTAAGGGAGAAAGAGGATTGTGGTCTTGCTTTGCCCTTGCGCCAGATGGAGAAACCCATCGCATTGAACGGCGAGATGTAGAAGTTTTGTATACCGGAGGCGATCGCGTCTTGGTACGCGGCACCATTGTCGCCGGGGAAGAAGTTGTCAACAGTGGTACTCACCGCTTGGTTTCTGGGCAAATCGTGAATAAGGAGTAGATATGGCACGGCTATTCTTTCGTAACTTGCGCTTGCTATTGTTGGCGATTTTTCTGATTGTGGCTTGGGGAACCGTCACCTATGAATCACTACCGCGACTGGAAGATCCAGAACTCACCTCTCGTTTTGCCCTAGTTACTACTTTTTTGCCAGGAGGAACCGCCGAGCGCACCGAATCCCTGGTGACTGATCCCATTGAAGTCAAGATTGCCGAAATTCCGGAAGTAAAAACCTATGAATCTACTTCACGCGCCGGAGTTTCCACCATTGCTGTAGATTTACTCGATAGTGTGTCCAGGAATCGTGTACCCTTAGTCTGGTCACGGGTGCGGGATAAATTACGCGAAGTGCAAGGGGAATTACCCAGTGAAGCCAGTGAACCTAAATTAGATGAAGGAGAAGTGCGTGCCTATGCCCTCCTTACTGCCTTGACTTGGGAACAGTCTGATGCTCCAAACTACGCCATTTTGCGGCGACGGGCAGAGATGTTAAAAAATGCCTTGCGATCGCTCTCTGGCACAGATGAAGTGGAGATTTTTGGCGCCCCCCAAGAAGAAATCACGGTGAATGTGAATACAGAAACCCTTGCTAGTTTGGGAATTACCGCCGCAGAATTAGCAGGGCAAATTCAACAAAGTGATGCTAAAACCTCCGCCGGACAGTTTCGCGGTGATAATACCCTACTCTATGAAGTGCAAGGAGAATTAGATACCCTGAACCGTTTGCAGCAAATACCCGTGGGCTGTTCTAACTGTGAATCTAACCGGGAATTTCGTCTTTTAGCAGACATCGCCACCATTGAGAAAGGAATTGCTACACCGCCCACAGAATTGGCGTTTACCTCAGGTAAAGCTGCCATCGCTGTTGGTGTTTATGTCCAGCCACAATATCGTCTGGATCGTTGGGCAGTGGCAGCACAGAAGGTTATTGATAGCTTTCGGGCTGATTTACCACAGGGGATACAGTTAGAGATTGTCTTTGATCAGAGTCGTTATGTGACGGCGCGATTAAATAATCTGATTGCAAATTTACTGTCTGGTGCTTTGCTGCTCTTTGTCATTTGCATTATTATGATGGGCTGGCAACAGGCATTGTCCGTACAGATGGCGCTACCGCTTTCGGTGGCCATCGCCCTCATTGTTATGGGGTTGTTGGGTATTCCCTTACATCAGATGTCGGTGACGGGGCTGATTGTGGCCTTGGGTATTCTAGTTGATAATGCGATTATTCTCGTGGATGAAATGAATATTCGCCTGAGAGCGGGAATGTCTTTAGAAACTGCCATCACAGAAACCGTGCAGTATCTCCGCGCTCCTTTGCTGGGCGGGACATTAACCACTGTATTCTCCTTTGCACCCATTGCCCTACTCCCCGGTGCAACTGGTGAATTTGTCGGGACGATTGGTTTAAATGTGATTGTGGCAGTGTTGGCTTCGCTGTTGGTGGCATTGACGATTTCCCCAGCGATTACCGCTAAAATTTATCAGTGGAATCATCACCGCTCGTTCACTTCTAAAGGTGTAATTGGCAAAGAAGGATGGTGGCAAACAGGATTTTCTCATCCTAGACTAAGCGCCTGGTATCGCCGTTCTTTGCAGTGGTCTTTGAGGTATCCCAAACGAGCGATCGCCTTAACGCTGATTTTGCCTGTACTGGGGTTTAGTCTAATGACAACCTTAAGTTTACAATTCTTTCCCAGTGCTGATCGTGAACAATTCACAGTGGAGTTAGAATTACCTCCTGCCAGTTCTCTAGGGCAAATTCAAGACCTCACACAAGAGGTAGAAGCCACCTTACGCCGCCATCCTCAAGTTCAACAAGTGTATTGGTTTTTGGGCAAGAGTGCGCCTAAAGTCTATTACAACCAACTCACTAATCGTGAGAACGAGAGTAGTTTTGCCGGTGCTATCGTGCAGATGAATGGTATTGCTGGCGATGGCTTCATTCACCAACTGCAAACGGAATTTAACACCGCCTTCCCTAATGCCCGTGCTTTGGTGCGTCTGTTTGAGCAGGGGCCACCTTTTGAAGCACCGATTGAGTTACGAATTTACGGCTCTGATGTTGAGCGCCTCCAACAATTAAGTGTGCAAGTCCGGGCAATTTTGGCAGAAGTTCCTACCATTACTCATGTTCGTAGTCGCCTCAACGATGTGCTACCCCAACTCGCCTTTAATATTGACGAACCAGAAGCGCGATCGCTGGGTTTGAGCCGTCGAGAAATTTCCCAGCAATTGCAAATTATCACCGAAGGGGTCACTGGTGGCACGATTTTAGAAGATACCGAAGAAGTGCCTGTAAGAGTGCGCCTCAGTAATAGCGATGGGCTACGCCCCGCCAGAGGCGAACGCGCTGACTTGAGCCAATTGCAATCGGTGAATCTTCTATCAAGCAATCGCAATGGCTACATCCCGTTAGAAACCATCGGCAAACTCAATGTGATCCCCAAAAATGCCGCCATCACTCGCCAAAACGGTCGCAGAGTCAGCACCGTCCAGGGGTATCTCACCGCAGGAACTTTACCTGCCAACGCTCTTGCTGATTTTCGCCAACGGTTGCAAAACTCTTTCTCCCTACCCCCAGGCTACAGCCTCGAATTTGGTGGTGAAGAAGAAGAACGTAACAGTGCCACTGGCGGACTACTCGGCTATGGCATTGTCCTAGGAATTGCCCTGGTGGTAACTCTTGTACTTTCGATGAATTCCTTTGCCCTTGCAGGTTTGATTGGGATTGTGGCCATTCTTGCCATCGGTGGGGGCGGATTATCGGTGTGGCTGTTCGGCTATCCCTTTGGCTTCAACCCCATCATCGGCACAGTAGGACTAATTGGCGTCGCCGTGAATGATTCAATTACCGTTCTCACTGCCTTAAAAAGTGATGCCTTAGCCCAGACAGGCAATCGCCCAGCGATGGTGGAAACCGTCATCCACACCACGCGCCATGTCCTCACAACCACATTCACCACAATGACAGGCTTTATTCCCCTCATTCTCGCCGGTGGTGGATTTTGGCCCCCTCTAGCAGTAGTGATTGCTGGCGGTGTAGGTGGTGCAACCATTCTTGCCCTTTACTTTATTCCCTGTGCCTATTTATTGTTGCGATCGCCTCAAAACTCCCGACGTTATCTAAAGACGGAATGCATCAATTAAATAAGATCCAAAAATTGTAGGTTGAGTTGAGGCTTTGCGTTCGCGTAGCGTGCCGTAGGCAAACCCAACTCTGCCAATGATGCTGGGTTTCCTATGTCAACTCAACCTACATTTAATACACTATTTTAGCTGTGTCAGTCCACTACGGGAATTATTTTATTGAAGATTCCTGATAAGTGGGAAAATCGATATATCCGGATGGTACAAAGGAATACCAGTCTTTCATTTCGGCAGGCGGATTCAGTGGCCAGTTATTGGTAAAACGTTCCACCAAGTCAGGATTGCTGATAAACGGACGACCAAAGGCTATCAAATCGGCGATTTCACTTTTAATGGCTACTTCTGCCTGTTCTTGGCTATAGCCACAGTTACCCATGAGTGTCCCTGTAAACACATCTCGGAACTCCGCTAATGTCATGGGTGTCCCTAATTCGTGAAAGCCAAAGGCTAGCCCATCAAGTAGATGAAGATAAGCTAACCCATAAGTATTTAGTTGTTCAGCTATATAGAGAAAAGTTTCTCGGTAATCTGGAGAACCCATATCATTGAAAGCACCATTAGGAGATAAGCGGACTCCAATCCGATTTGAGGGCCATACGGTCAAAATCGCCTCAACAATTTCTTTGAGGAAACGATAGCGATTTTGCACATTTCCTCCCCACTGGTCAGTTCGTTGATTCGTTTTGGATTGTAGAAATTCATCAATTAAATAACCATTTGCGGCGTGAATTTCAACACCATCAAACCCTGCTGCTTTTGCTCTTTGAGCTGCTTGACGATAATCCTCCACGATTAATGGTATTTCATCCGTTTCCAGCGCCCGTGGAATTTCATAGGATTGTTTACCATTAGGGGTGTGAATGGAATCCCCATTTATCTTAATTGCAGATGGTGCTACTGGTAGTTGACCATTTTCTTGAAAACTACTGTGTGAAGCCCGGCCACAGTGCCATAATTGGAGAAAAATCGGCGTTCCCTGAGCATGAACAGCAGATACAATCTCTTTCCAAGCTTCGCCTTGCTCTGGTGAATAAATACCTGGCGTATTTTCCCAACCATTGGCCTGATGAGAAATGACAGTTGCTTCTGTGATAATTAATCCTGCCGCAGCACGCTGAACGTAATACTCTGCCATCAGTGCATTGGGCATACGTGTAACACCTGCTCTTGAGCGTGTCATGGGAGCCATAACTACGCGATTTTTTAGTGTTAAATCTCCCAGTTGAAATGGATTGAGTAAGCCTGGAGATACACCTTGAGTAGTCATAGTTCATACTTCTAAGTTTGCACTATTACTTTTACATAACTCAAGCCTTTGCGGGAGCAACGCGATTTTATGAGCTTAATTAAGGTGGGCGGATAGGGAAGCAAATACAAGAAACGCCAAATAAAAATGCCCTTATTTCTTATCCAGCAAAGATTTTAGGCATTTACCTACTCATTTAGGATTCCTACATAAACAAAAATGAAGGATAATGAATATCCTTCATGCTTCTAAATTTCAAATATTGCTAGTGTAGCGATTAAAGCAAAACCTTACACAAGATATGGTTCTTGATGAGTCTTAATTGTGCAATTAGAACGAGGATAAGTAACACAAAGTAAGGCGAATCCTTTAGACATTTGCTCGTCATCTAAAAAGATTTGATCAGATTGATCAACTTCACCTTCAACTACTTTACCGACACAACTAGAGCAAGAACCGGAATGACAAGAGAAAGGTAACTCAATACCATTTTCTTCTGCTCCTTCCAAAATTGTGGTTTCTTCATCCACTTCAATGGTGGTATCGATGTTTTCTTTTTTGCTGATTAATCTAACTTGATAGGTAGCCATTTTCCGATTCTCCTCAAGGATTATAAGACTGAGATTGTGTTCTCGAAGTTGACAAATCTCCCTCATTCAACTTCGATAAGTAGTGCGGAGTTCGTCTGCAAGTAGTTCTTAGCTACAAGGTATGCCGGTAGGGGTACAATCACCTGCTGTGAAGGATTTACCACAACCGCAGGTATCGCTGGCGTTGGGGTTGGTGAACTTAAAGCCACTTTCCATTACCCCGTCGACAAAATCGATTACCACCCCTTCTAGTAAAGGCGCACTTTTGGCATCTACATAAACCAGCACTTTACCTTGCTGGATTACCAAATCATCTGCTTGGGGATTGCTGGTGACATCAATTCCATACTCATAGCCACTGCAACCACCATCTTTCACAGAGACACGGATACCCTTTTTAGCGTCATTATTATCGGGGCTTGAACTTCCTAAAAAGGCTCGCAGACGAAATTCTGCTTTTTCTGTCAAAGTAACGCTCATCAAGTCTCCTGATTTGTAGCGATTATTGTTCTGATTGCAAGTGAAGGAATTTGTGTGAGTTATTTAATGACTTGTGACTACAGATTGGGACTGTCCGTATCTCCAGGGGGCAGTATTACCGCATACTGGACAAGAGCGATCGCGTTGCGAACGGCGCTTGGCAAATTCCATCCGATTCAGGTCAATGGTCAACAATTGTGATAATAAAGGTTGACTAAAACCAGTAATCAACTTGATTGCTTCCAAAGCCGTCAGACAAGCCAATGTCCCAGAAACAGCGCCCAGCACGGAAAAAGCACGTCGATCCCATTCCGGCTTTTCTGGAAATAGACAAGATAAACAAGGAGTCACACCAGGAATAATCGTGGTTAAATAAGCCTCCATCCCGTCCATTGCTGCTTCCACCATTGGTTTACGCCAACGCACACAAGCTGCATTCAACAAGTTGCGTTCCGTAAAATTGTGGGCGCAGTCCAAAGCCATATCAGCCGATTGCACTAACGAGTCCACATTGTCCGAGGTGATGTAATCATGAACTGTTTCCACTTGGATCTCAGGATTGATAGATTCCAGAGTTTCTTTAGCTTTGAATACCCTGGGTTTACCTACCCAATCATCAGTCATTAAAATCTGACGATTCATATCATCCAAGCGCAAATCACCACCCCGGACTAAGATTAGCCGCCCAACGCCCGCTACTGCTAAGTAAAGCGCCGCCGTACCGCCTAATCCCCCCACACCCGTAACCAGAACTGTCGCTGACTTCAGGCGTTTTTGAGCTAGTTCGCCAAAATTTGGGAGCATCATTTGGCGACTATAGCGTTCTAATTCGGTAGGCGTTAGGTTGATCACTTTTTACCTCCTAATCAGAAGTGATTTCTGTCAGAGTGACTACATTCTTTGGCTTATCGTTAAACACTTTGAACAGCTTTTGTTCATGGGGTGTTGATTCTAGAAATAAGTCATAAGCTTTTTGCAAAGCCAAAGAATATTGTTCAAGTCTTTCTTCTGGATTTAAATCAGGAGCAGCGTCATCAATTTGACTGATAAATTGAGCAAATTTCTTCAAAATATGCAGACGATTTACATTCACAAATTGTTGGTCGTAGGGCAGATTAAAAAACTGCAAAAATTCTTCTGCATCTACGAGTTTCTTGAATTCATCAATGGTGCCAGTCATTTAGTATTCTCCAATTTTTTCAGATGTTGCTTAAGTTCATCTAGCTGACGATAAATTTCATAAGTTGCAGCCGCAACATCCATAAGTGTTTTGTAATCTGTCGGTAGACCCTCTGCTAAATCATGCAGATCCATCTTCATCTGACCTGCTTTACTATTGAGCTTCTTGATTTTGGTTTTCAGTTCCTCAATATTTGTTTCTTCCGCCTGCACCATCCATTACTCCTAATTTAAAAAACTTGCGATTTTTGAGTACCAAGCGACTGAAGTTGCGGCTACACAAACTAAGTCCGCCCATGCAAACTAGTAAAAAGCAACCCGCATAGGACGTTCGGCGAAGCTCTTGCGAGCCGAGGGTTTAGCCTGTATAGCCGCGATTCTAATCGCCAGATTTAAAGCTTTCCAACCTCAGGAAACCTTTTAGCTAAATCAATTCCCTTTTGCACAAAGTTTTCACCTTCTTCTGCCAATTTTTCTAGAGAATCAAAACCAAAACGATGAGCATCACGTAAGGTTTTCATCGCTAGTAAAAGACGACCAGAAAAGACTAATGCCCAGCCAAAACCTTCATGACTCAAATCAATCACAACCTGAGATATCAAACCAGTTTCCTGTTCAATACCTGCGGCGACAGCTCGGAAAAATGCCATAATCCGTGCTTGAGTCATGGGGTCAACCTCACCCTCAAGAGAAATTTCTCGTTTCTTTTGTTTAGTAACAACAAAAGGTTTGAGAATTAATTCATTCGACCAATTACGATAAAATCCATACGTATCTTGACCCCGAATTTGTTGGATCAATATCTTGAGAAAAGGAGATTCCAAGATTTCTGTATTGGGAGTTCCGTTAACACTATTATTTACACTCATACCACTACTTCAATTTCAACTTAATCAGCAAAGTTTGGGGTTGTTTGTCTTAAAGCCTTCCGCAACCAAGGTGGAGGATTACCTTTAAGAGTTTTCACTAACTTATTGAGGACTTCACTAATTTCCTCTTCTTCTGACTTAGCCTTAACTGGGGTTACACCTTTCTTGATCAATCGCGCTGCTGCACTACCACCAATTGCCGTCACATAAACAATGGTGCAATCATTTAGCGCCTCAAGTTTAGGAGTGATTTTATCCTCATTTCCATCTTCTTTAAGGTCACCTTCAAACTTCAAAGTCTCTAGAAATTGATATCCCTCATCGGAGATTTCATAAACATCAATTTCCCTTGCCCATCCGAAGTGAGCATTAATATGAACCCGGTCACTTGTCGTAAAGGCAATTTTCATTGTGTTCTCCTGAATATGTGGGGATGAGGAAAAAGATCGTGATACTAGTGCAAAGTCTTTCCCCCTGCACCACTGCCTCTTTTTCCCTACTCCCATAAATCTTTAACTCTTTCTTCTTCGGCTTCTAAAAATAAGTTGCCGATGCCAAACAAAACTTCCATCGTCCCGCGATAGCCTACTTTAGTGAAATGCCCATTACCCAAGCGGTCATAAATGGGTATACCCATGCGATAAAGAGGTATCTCTAGACGTTTGGCGATCGCATTGACATTAGAGTTACCAATGAGTAGGTCAGACCCTACTGCTAGTTCTTCTAGGTCTTCTAGGTCACCGACGGTAACGCTTTTTACCGGGAGTTTATCCAACAAAGGCGATCGCGTGGTTGTCACAGCAGCGTGAACTTGTGCGCCCATCGAATGCAGAAAGTTAACCATTGACCATAAAAAGTCCGGTTCCAACGCCAGAGATACTCGCTTTGCACCGAAGTAAAAATGAGTATCTAACATGGCATCTTGCAACTGACGACGTTGACGACGGTATTTTTCCGGCACACTATTGCTGCTAAGAATCGCCAATGCTTGCAAAAACTCATCCACTGGTTCCAAACCAGTTAACTCACCAAACACCTCATAAGGGATGTTAAACCGTTCCTCCAGGATTTTGGCGGCCCCCCGCATACTTTCACCCAAAGCGATGGTGAAGGCTGAACTACCGACCTCTCTTAGCTGTTTTAAAGTAGTGCCACTGGCTGTAATTGCGCTATAACCATCCTCTAGATGACCATCCAAAGAAGCCCCCAAATCAGGAACAAAGATAGGTACTAAGCCAAAAGCCGTGACCATATCTTTAATTTCTTGGATATCGCCTGGTGTAAAAGCAGAACCAGCCAAAATAGTTACTTGCTCAGTTTTGACACCACCAGCCTTAGGGATTTCCTTGACAATACTTTCCACAGCCGCCGCAAAACCATCTTGCAGCGCCCCCTTAAAATCGGGAGTAGGAGCAAAAACAATCGGTAGGTGATTTAATTCCGGGTGGCGATCGCGGATATCCTTAAGAAAACGCTCAATATC
Organism: Anabaena sp. CCY 9613; assembly: GCF_963920895.1. NCBI lineage: Bacteria > Bacillati > Cyanobacteriota > Cyanophyceae > Nostocales > Nostocaceae > Anabaena > Anabaena sp. CCY 9613. The sequence continues at coordinate 363,393 of NZ_CAWUDE010000004.1, read as the reverse complement.
ATCTCCCCTAGTTTCCGTTAGTCCCGTACTACAAAGACCAATAATTTCGGGATTAACCTTCTCAACCAAAGTGAGAATAGACTGTTCCACATTATCCTCACCACCCAAGATAGTAGTGACTTCCGTCATGGCTGTAGTGGCTAGGGGAATAGCTTCCCGAAAATGCCGTACAAGCACAACTTTGGCAAAGGCAGTACAACCTTGAGAGCCGTGAAACAAAGGTATCATCCCCTTCAATCCCAGAAAGGCCAAAGATGCACCCAACGCCTGGCTTTGCTTGAGAGGATTAACAGTAAGTGATTTAGTAGGAAGATTAACGATCGCCATATTAATACCTGTATAAGTAGGGAGTGGGGAGCAGGGAGTAGGGAGCATGGAATGGAAAACCCTAATCCCTATAAATTACGAATTACGAATTACGAATTACGAATTACGTAAAATCTCCCTCATAGTTCCAATTCTTCCCAAGGAGCGGGTTTGCGTATTTGTTCCCAAATCGGGCTATAGAGAGCTTCGTACAATTCCCGTGCCATCTCGACCATTCCCACGTAACCTGCATAAGGATGGTGACGTTCTTGGTTGATATCCAGAAAAGGAATCCGCGCTTTCAAAGCGGTGTATTGGTTACGACCACCGGCAATCAACATATCAGCGCCAGTTTCTTTTACCAGTTTCAGCAATTCCTGAGCGTTACCCTTCTCCATCATGATGCCATCGTTGCCGATTAACTTCTTGATGCGGGCTTTGTCTTCCTCAGTGCTTTTTCTGGTACTGGTAGCAACAACTTCTATCCCCAAGTCCTTAGCTGCTGAGATAATTGACCAACTCTTAACACCACCTGTATACAACACAACCCGTTTCCCTTTGAGTCGAGCGCGATAAGGAGCTAGTGCCAAATCTAAGGCAGCTGTTTCTTCCGCAATTAACTGTTCAGTGCGCTCTTGCAAATCAGCATCACCCAATTTGGCGGCAATATTTCGCAGACAACGATTCATATCATCGATGCCATAGAAAGATTCTTCAATGAAAGGAATGTTGTAGCGTTCCTCCATTTTTCTCGCCATATTCAGCAACGCTCTAGAGCAGATCATCACATTGAGCTTGGCACGATGGGCGTAACGAACTTCGTTGTAGCGAGCATCGCCCGTTATTTTGGATAATACGCGAATTCCTAATTTCTCTAGCAGAGGAGTGACTCCCCACATTTCCCCGGCGATGTTGTACTCACCGATTAAGTTAATATCATAAGGCGTAGTTTGTGCCGGTTCTGCTGTACCAACTACATATTCCAGCAACGCTTCACCACCGAAACGATTACCCAGATTCTTACTCCCTATGAATCCTGGAGCAATTACCGGGATCACCGGAGTCCCAATTTTTTCAGCCGCAGCCTTACAGACAGCTTCCATATCATCACCAATCAAAGCCGTCACACAAGTAGCGTAGACAAAAACTGCGGCGGGATTATAGCGTTCCTTAACCTCTAGAATTGCCTTATAGAGCTTCTTTTCACCACCGAAAATTACATCATTTTCTGTCAAATCGGTAGTGAAGCCCGTCTTGTAGAGTAGAGGCCCAGACGAGAGACTACCACGACTACCCCAAGAATTACCAGCACAGGCGATCGGCCCGTGAACTAAATGAGCCGCATCAGTAATTGGGACAAGGGCAATCATTGCACCATCAAAAGCACAACCACCTTGAGCAGCGCCAGGTTGGGCTTGTTGAGTGCAAGACTTATTCTTCTTCTCACCTTGTTTGTGCTGATTATGTTCGCATCCTGGCTCACTCAGCAGCTCGTTAATTTTGCCTTGGGTACTTTTCATCTCTCTTCTCTTGCTGGATCGACGTGTTAATTATTTAGTTCTCCGTCTATTCACTAAGTAATAGACTTCCTGCAAAAATCCTCTCTTTACCACATTGAAATCAGATAATTTATCAGTTATTATCTGTGTTCATCTGTGGATTACTTTTCATAAAATTGACTTTTGCAAGAGCATTAATGACTCAAGACCATTGCCTAGCAAATATACTTCGTGACATCCTCTCCACATTCATCAGCAAGATAAGATAAAGCCCGAAAACGCATTCCCACAAACTCATCATATAAAGGATTAAGTTTGCACAAAGCAGGAATATGCACAGTCCGGCCAAATAAACTAATAGTTTGCTCAAAAGGGCAACAGCAAGGAATTACTTGGCAAATTAGATGAGCGAGACGATAATTTTTAACTTGAATTCTATCTACCAAACTACGTAAAGGGTTGAGAAGATTGTGAAACCAACCCGGTTTTTTATAGTTGGGTGGATGGTAGTTGTGATGAGAGTGAGTGTGATTGATACTTTCCATCTTAGATACCTCAGGTAAATGTTTAAAAGAAAAAAGGTAAGTTGGGGATTGGGCTAAAGGCAAGGGGCATGAAAGAAACTCTTTTCTAGCCTCTAGCCCCTATTCTCTAGCCCTTACTCCCCCTCCTTACCCTTGATTAGCACGCTGCAATTCTTAACGAATCAAGTCGTAAGAAATATCGGTCTTAGAAGGAATATTGGTGTTGCGATCGATTTCCTCAAAGATTGTATTAACAATCCAGTTGAGCAAGTTGATTACACCTTGGTAACCGATGGTGCTGTAGCGGTGTAAGTGGTGGCGATCCATGATTGGATAACCAATTCTGACGAAGGGAACCTTACAGTCGCGCCATAGGTACTTACCGTAGGAGTTACCGATCAGCAAGTCTACGGGTTCGGTGAACAACAAAGAACGCATGTGCCATAGGTCTTTACCACCCCAGATGGTTGCATTCTGACCAAAAGGACTAGAATCTAGTAAAGCTTGGAGTTCTTTCTCAAATATTTCGTTGGTGTTGTTGACTAGGATATGCACAGGTTCAGCACCCATTTCCAACATAAAGCCAACTACGCTGATCACTAGATCTGGCTCACCAAAGATAGCAAAGCGCTTACCGTGAACCCATGAATGAGAGTCAGTCATGGCATCAACTGCACGACCGCGTTCAATTTCTAGTTCTTCGGGAATGGGCTGACCAGTTAGTTCACTGAGTTTCATCAAGAACTCATCAGTACCCTTGATACCCCAAGGACGAGAAACTACAGTGGGTTGCTTCCACTCTTTTTCAATGTACTCGCGGGTTTTGATGGTAGAATATGCTTGCAGAGCAATTGTAGCTTTACCATTAATTGAATCTGCTGCATCTTCTAGCTTTGTACCACCTGGGTACATATCAAACTCACCTGTGTTGGGTGAATCTAGGTAGTCGCTGTTGTCAGCGAGAATGGTGTAGTCAAAACCGAACAAGGAAGAAATGCGCTTGATTTCCCGGTTGTTTCCTACATAGGTATCAAAACCTGGGATGAAGTTGATTTTGCCATTGCTGGTTTCTTTCTTCTTCCCTGCTGTCAGGTTAGAAAGAATACCCTTCATCATGTTGTCGTAACCAGTGATGTGGGAACCAACAAAGCTAGGTGTGTGAGCGTAAGGTACTGGAAAATCTTTAGGAACTGAACCAGCATCCTTGGCGTTGTTGATGAATGACTGCAAGTCATCACCAATTACTTCTGCCATACAAGTGGTGCAGACAGCAATCATCTTGGGCTTGTAAAGTTGGTAAGAGTTCGCCAAACCGTCAATCATGTTTTGCAAACCACCAAACACAGCCGCATCTTCAGTCATGGAAGAAGACACACCAGAAAATGGCTCTTTGTAGTGACGGGTTAAGTGGGTACGGAAGTAAGCAACGCAACCTTGAGAACCTTGGACGAAAGGCATTGTGCCTTCAAAACCCACAGCAGCAAAGATTGCACCTAAAGGTTGACAACCCTTAGCAGGGTTAACGGTCAATGCTTCACGAGCAAAGTTCTTTTCACGATATTCCCAACCTTTTGTCCATTCGGCAACCCGTGTAACTTCTTCGGGGCTGTGACCGTTTTCAAATTCCTTTTTGTTTTGGAATAGTTGTTGGTATTCCGGTTGGTGGAATAACTCAACGTGGTCTTGAATATTTTCTGGATTTTGAGGCATTTCTAGATCTCCAAGCTTACTGAAGTCGTTCGTTACTAATTTGCGGTGGGGTGTGGGGAGGGAGTGGGAATGTCACTCAAAATTCAGAATGCAAAAATCAAAATAAACTCTTAACTTTTGAATTTTGAACCTTGAATTCCCAACTCCCCCCTGGGGCTAATACCCCAGGCTGTCCCTACTTATCCCTGTTCCATTTCTCTAGGCGGTAGCTTTGGCTTTAGCTTTGGCTTCAGCTTTTTTGCTCCAGGGAGCGCCAATTAATCCCCAGGTTGGGCTATTGAGTGCCAAATCCATGTCACGAGCGAAGATAGCGAAGCCATCATAACCGTGATAAGGGCCGGAGTAGTTCTTTTTATGGTTTAATGCTTTTAATGAGCCTAATGTTTGTAGTAATCAATGTCTGTTACGAACATTGTTCACTGGTAACACATTTATTTTTAGGCTAAATATAGGCTAAATTACGGCGATGCATAATCAGGGTCAAGACAAATATCAACAAGCCTTTGCAGACTTAGAGCCATTCTCATCTACCGACGGCAGTTTTCTGGGTTCAAGTCTGCAAGCACATCAGCAAAAAGAACACATGAGAACAAAAGTACTATTAGAGTTAGAGAAAGTAAATCTGCGTTTGAAGTCTGCAAAGGCTAAGGTGACGATTAGAGAATCAAATGGAAGTCTGCAATTACGGGCGACTCTACCAATTAAGCCAGGAGATAAGGACACCAAAGGAACCGGAAGAAAGCAATACAACCTCAGTTTGAATATTCCCGCTAACTTAGATGGACTGAAGACAGCGGAGGAAGAAGCCTATGAGTTAGGAAAGTTAATTGCAAGAAAAACCTTTGAATGGAACGATAAATATTTAGGAAATGAGGCGATTAAAAAAGAGTTTCAGACTATAGGTGAATTACTAGAAAAATTTGAAGAGGAGTATTTTAAAACTCACAAACGTACAACAAAAAGCGAACATACGTTTTTTTATTATTTTTCTCGTACTAAAAGATTTACTAATTCTCAAGACTTAGCAACGCCGGAAAATTTAATCAGTGCAATTGAGAAAATTGATAAAGAATGGGCAAGATATAATGCAAGTAGAGCCATATCTGCATTTTGCCTGGCATTCAAAATTGATATTGATTTATCTCAATATTCTAAAATGCCGGAAAATAACTCCCGGAATATACCAACTGATGCGGAAATAGCTACAGGAATTATCAACTTTGAAGAATATTTGAATAATAGAGGCAATCAAGTTAATCAAAACGTTAAAGATAGCTGGCAACTTTGGCGGTGGACATATGGAATGTTAGCAGTTTTTGGCTTACGTCCACGGGAATTATTTATTCATCCTGATATTGATTGGTGGTTAAGTCCAGAGAATGTAGATTTAACCTGGAAAGTTCATAAAGATTGTAAAACCGGCGAAAGACAAGCATTACCGTTACATAAACAATGGATTGAAGAATTTGATTTAAGAAATCCTAAATATTTAGAGATGTTGGCAGAAACAATTAGCAAAAAGGATAATACTAATCATGCAGAAATAACAGCACTAACCCAACGAATTAGTTGGTGGTTTCGTAAAATTGGTTTAGATTTTAAGCCTTATGATTTACGTCATGCTTGGGCGATTCGGGCGCATATTTTAGGTATACCAATTAAAGCAGCGGCGGATAATTTGGGGCATAGTGTGCAAGTGCATACACAAACCTATCAACGTTGGTTTTCGCTAGATATGCGGAAGTTAGCGATTAATCAGGCTTTGAGTAAACGGAATGAAGTTGAGGTGATTAGGGAGGAGAATGGGAGATTGAGGTTGGAGAATGAAAGGTTGAAAATGGAGATTGAGAAGTTGAAAATGGAGTTAGTTTATAAACATAGCTAATAAAATTTATTTTGTACATTGTGTTGCCTGAAAACACACCCTAAACCAACCTTATAAATAAAATACTTCTTCAGTAATTACTATGCTAGGCTAACAGCTAAAATCACCTATATATAAATACTTAATTCAGCAAATCAACCTGTTTTCCAGTTATTAACCAATTTTTGATATAAATACGGATGCTAGTTAGTGATATCAAAGTTTAATCTTTAATAAATCGCAACCAATTTAGTAACTATGCAAAATGAGTTGTTAGAAGAATTACGTAAAAGTTTTATTGAAGCTATTGCTGCACATAAATTCGTAGAATTAAAGTTTGGTACTGATCGAAGTAACGAAATTAAGCAAATAAAACAAAAGTGGGCAATAATCCAACAAAATTTTATTCTTAATTCACATTTAGGCTTTCAAGCAAATATTAGTAGCTCTAAATGCGAAAATATAGAATCGCAGTTACTCAAGCTGCAACAAGAATTAGAATCTACTAAAATACAACTTATAGAACAGCAGAAAATAACTAATAATCTTATTAAACAAAATTCGAGAGCCTTAAAAGAAGTTAAAGAATTAATAAATTTCATCAATATATCATCTAAGTTATAATTTACTACCTTAGATAATATCAATGATTGAAATTTAGGGAGATCGCATCTCGGAAATAAAGTAATTTATTATACAATACACTTAATCAATTATGAGTATCTTCAGAAGGCGATCGCAATTCATCTATACACCGATATCAATTAGCACTTAATATCAATATAGCGAAATTCATGGATTCAAGTAAACTTAACCGCAACATCAGCAAATCTGGCTGGGATAAGATGAAAACAAGAAGTTAATTCATAATGTACGAGGTTAAGCTGTGGAGAGCATAAGGTTCAGAACACATATAGGTGATGATGAAATTCTGCACATTCAACTTCCCTCCGAGATTGCAAACCAAGAATTAGATGTTGTAAGTCGTCTTTCAACCCGTTACCCAAGAATCTGCATCGTCTGTAAGCAAAACATCGGCAGAATTAGGATATTCTCGTAAATTTGTTGAAGAAATAATAGGTAGTTGGGAAGGTGAACCGCTTGAACGTCCAGAACAACTTCCTTTCGAGACGCGAGAGGAGATGTCTATTGTAAATCAATACTTGCAATGTGCAAGCGATCGCACAACCTATGGGCAAATTGCTAGGATAGCGATTAAGTCTTTAAAAAAATACATTTAGTGGGGTAGGAGAGACAAAGCGAGAGAAAAGTGATAACTGGCCATCAGCCTAGCTAACCTACTAGCAATTTTTTGGTACCATTAACTAAAGTGGGCGATTGCCTACAACACAATCTAAGCAATGTCTACTACAAGTTCGCCTACGCAATCTTCAGCAGACTAGTAAAAAGACTATGGCAAAGCGTAAAAAAAGCAATCTCCAGTGGATTAAAGAAACGCTTGAACTAAAGCCTGACCATCGCTGGGAATCTCCATCAGGCTACAAGATTTTTGTAGCCAATCGCGGGGCTGTTCGCTTCAATGTTCCCCATAATTGGTTTTTTGAACCACAAGAAAAATCTTTTAAATTCCGCGATCAAAAACCGCCCAAAGATGATTGCTGCTTGGAAGTATCTTTCAATCCTCTACCACCTCGTGACTGGAGCTTATTTCCGCTAAAATCCACTTTGAAGAAAATTATGGATGAAGACGAGCGCAACGTCATTGCCAGGGGAGAGATTATTAGCGTCAAGCGCCAAACGGCTAAAATTGTCTGGACAGAGATTAAGTTTATTGATACTCAAGAAGAACCACGAGAAGCATTTTCGCGGACTTGCGTTGGTTTGGGGTCAAATGTTCAATGCTTGATTACATTTGATTATTGGGCAGATCAAGCAGAACAACTTATACCGGTTTGGGATGAGGTGATGCGTAGTCTCACACTAGGGTTGTATATTCGTGACCCCATGACTGGTGTGGCTTTCCCCGACTGAAGTATTATATCTGATGTTGCTAATTTTACCCAAAATTTTCTAGCGTTGGCATGTCAGTATTCAAACATTGACCAAGTAAACATGATCTTGCTCCTAACAACTTAAGTAGAACGACTTGAAAAAACCAAACTATGTAAAGTAATGTAAAAGAAAATTGCATTTGTTTCGTAGTAAGGACTTCAGTCCTTATTAGAGGACTAAAGTCCTCACTACAGACCTTTAATTATTTACACCATTCTACTTAGATTCTATGAAAATCATGAATGATCTGTGAAAAATTTTAAGTAATGTAGAATCGGCAAAGCTCACCATAGGTGTATTGGGAAAACCAAATTGGATTCCTATAGTTTTTGGTTAAATGGAATAGATATTTTGGCAATTTATGGAGATAAATCTTGGATGTTAAAAACTGAAAATCAAATAAAAATATGCTATACAACTTTGGCTATTGGATATGAGTACAATCAACTTGCAAAGCAGTTAGCGCAAGATATTTATAAGTTATCTCCAAATACTTTTTTTGTAATTCTCACAGACAGACCACAGCTTTTTCGTGAGGATAAACATGTAATCGCTGTGAAACATAATGTACAATCAGTAGGTATATTTCATGACAAACTCTGTTGTATAAAACGCTGTTTTCAAGACTTCGATTGTTGTATTTTTCTTGATGCTGATTGCAGATTAATAGAAAATTTAGTAGTGTCTAGGAATTGGAAACCTGGCTTAACAGCAAAGACCTGTTGGAGCTTGACAAAACATCTAACTTCCAAAAACAATTCAACAAATAAGAAACAATTAACACATAAGCTGGTTAACGAAATTGCCGAAGAATTAAAAATATTAATTGACCAATGTAAATTTATATATGAAGGTATTTTTATCATTCGTAAAAATAATGGTAAAGAAATAGAGTTCCTGAAAATTTGGCAACAAATTAGAGATTATTTGGAAATTAATGGAATTTTTGATGGTGAAGGTATAGCAATGGGTTTAGCTGCTTGTAAGACATCAATGGAAATATACCACTATGTCTCTGGTTATCCTGAAGAGAATGTTGATTATGATATCCAAGATGTCTATAAAGATAAAATATCTTACAAGTTGTTGATTCACAAAAATGCAGAGAATCTTTCCACTGCTTTGCAAGAAAAAATTCTCAAATTTGACGGTGAAAGAAGGGAAATTACAAAATTGTCTCTACAGGATAAGCTGATTAAAAAAATCACTAATTCTATACTAAAAAAACTAAGATTTATAAAACTTAAGATTAGAAGTATGGAAAAAAAGAATTTTTCTGATTTTATTTAAAGTTTGAGCATTTTTAGAGAATAAACTTGACTATCTCTGATAATCACCCTAGTGGTATGACTTACAGCAGATGTAAAATTTGTTTTTAAATTTCAGCATCTTCACAATTAATGTGTACTACACAATTTCTTCCTTGTGCTTTGGCCTGGTAGAGTCCCTGGTCAGCAGCTGCAATTAAGGTTTCAGGGGATGATTTGCTGTGGGGAATGGTGGTGGCGACCCCAAGGCTGAGGGTGATAAATTGACTAGCCTGAGAACTGGGATGAGGCAATAATAATGCATTAATATTAGTTTGAATATTTCTAGCAATTGCGATCGCACCTTCAGCATCAGTATTTGGTAAAATTACGGAAAATTCTTCTCCGCCATACCGAGCCACTAAATCATTAGAACATTTGACTGTCTGAGATATAACTTTGGCAACATGTCGCAATGCATCATCTCCTGCTAGATGTCCGTGTGTATCGTTGTAAAGCTTAAAGCAATCGACATCACACAAAATCAAAGATAATGAAGCTTTTTCTCGCGCTAACCTCTGCCATTCCAGATTGAGCTTATCATCAAAGCAACGCCGATTTGCCACTTGAGTTAAACCATCAGAAGCTGCAAGGCGCTGTAATTCTTGATTTGCTTGTTGTAATTGATGGTAAAGTTCTGATTGTTGAATAGCGATCGCAGCTTGACTAGCTAACTGGGTAAACAAGTTAACTTCCGATTGCTGCCATTGTCTAGGATGACTGCATTGGTGAGCAATCAATAGTCCCCACAAACGTTCTTGCTGCAAAATAGGGACAACCAAGTTAGCCCGAATTTGCAAACTATGCAGCAGTTCAATGTGACAAGGCGATAAATTTGCTGTTTCAATATTCTCTATTGCTCTAGTATTACCTTGTTGGTAGTAATCTGCATGAGTGGATTGAAAGCAGGTATCCATCACATGAAATCCCAAAATAGACATGCACCCTGTGACTACCGATTCGACAGCCACCATCCCACTCCAATCTGGCTCAAACTGATAAATAACTACTCGGTCTACAGCAAACAGTTGTCGCACTTCATCTGCTGTGGTTTGCAAGATATAATCTAATTCCAATGATTGGCGGATACGCTGAGTTACCGCAGCCACAATGCGCTCCGCTTCGCTTTGATGTTGAACTTGTTGTTGAACTGGTTCACTAGACAATGAAACTTGATCAAAGTTAGGAGTAGCAATAACAGGTACAGCACTGGGTTTAGCAATCAAATAACCTTGAGCATATGTAGCCCCTCGTTCTCGCAACCAGTTTAGTTCTTGAATGCACTCAATACCTTCTGCAACAGTCTGGATTTTTAACTTTTGAGCAATTTCTAAAATCTTTTCGGTAATGGAAGCTTTGTACAAATCTTGATGCACATCTCGAATTAATTCCATGTCCAACTTAATGAAATCTGGGCGTAACTGATGCAGCAAATTCAGGCTAGAATAGCCAGAACCGAAATCATCTAGGGCGACTAAAAACCCAGTATCGCGGTAGTATTGCAGTATTGCTTTAAGGTGAGCCAAATCTTGAGGATTATCTGATTCCACAACTTCAAAGACTATTCTTTCATGGGAAATACCTGCGCGATCAATTGCTTCGACCGTACTACGTAGGCAAAAAACCGGGTCATAAAGTGCCGTTGGTGTAAAATTAATGAAGATATGCCCCTGCACTTGATGGCTGCTTACTTGAGTGATAGTACTAAGGCGAGCAACTTGGTCGAGTTGAGGCAAAAGTCCTGACTCAGTAGCTAACTCTAGGATATGCCCTGGTAGTACTAAATTTCCTTGTTCATCCAGTCCCCGCAAAAGCGATTCGTACCCATATATCTGCGATGTATCTTCAATTGAGACAATTGGTTGGAAGTAACTGGTGAATCGTTCCTTGTCCAGCATTTCCACCAACCAATCTGACTGACTCAATTTAATGAAGCGGTGTAATGAAGCAATATCGCTAAAATCCTGGAGTTGAGGCTGGATAGCGCCGAGAAGAAACAGGACTTGCGTCTCTCTTAATTCTCTCGGTGCTAGGAGTCGAGCTAGGTTACGAGCAATTTCTGGGGCCTGTCCAGATGTACAATCCAAACTGAGACCAGGACGATCTGGCATGAGTTCATACTTGAGGGCAAACTGTTTTAAATAAGAAGTGACCTTCTTCAAAGTATGGGGAATAGGAAACCAGAGAAACAGTTGGCCTGCTTCTTTAGCACGGCAACGTTTCACATGGCGACAAGCACAAGACTTAGAATTAGGAGGTGTTCGATCCATAGATAACCATGTTGCTCAACCCAGTTAATCTATTATTCCCATAAGTTTAAACCTAACAGATCAATTAAACTGCCCGCCCATGAAGTTTAGATGAACTCTCAAAATCTGGTGCTGCACTAGGAGACAATCGATGCTTGGATTTTTTAAGGGCGATTTGCATCTTTGGTTTTTTCTTGGATAGCTTATCTTTACAACTTCAGGCTATGACTATAAACAACTCACCTACCAATACCATAAAATAGTTAATATATTGACTATTTGAATCCGAATGCCTAGTTCGTCTTCTCATGCCGAATTTATTAACCAATGGCGACATTCTTTAGCCCCTTACGATCTGGGATATAAACTCAAACTTGCATCTCAATTAATGTATCGTGACTTCTTAGAGAGATTAGAGCCTTATGGTATAACGCCTTTTCATTACTTGGTTTTATGCTGTCTTTGGGAGGAAGATGGGCTTTCTACTTCTAGCATTGCTGATAAGCTCAAACAGTTAGGTGCAACTCTAACCGGAGTCATAGACCGTATGGAGGAACGTAATCTAGTTTACCGAAAGCGTGACCCAGAGGATCGCCGTGTTGTCAAAATCTGGCTGAAGGATGAAGGAAAAAGACTGATGACCGTTCTGCCAGCAGTTGGTGAAGAAACAATTAAACAGGCCACTCAAGACATTTCAAAAGCTGATCAGGAGCTTGTTTCCCAGGTTCTCGATCACATTGTTCGCAACCTTTTTTAATAATTGCACCCTAATTATATTGACTCTTAGGTAAATATTCAATATATTAATTATCAACGTGTTAAGTATTTGATTGGCTCAGTATTTCTGAAATCAAAGTAGAGCCGTAGCCGTACTTCTATTCATGTATACGAGGAGGAAACAATGCCTAAGCTGGGCGTTAAACAAAAGAACTGGTTATTATCAGCGCATGTTATTTTTGCTGCACTTTGGACAGGGACTGTTTTGAGCATGTTCTTATTGGCATTGAGCAACAAAAATTCAAATAACGCAGATATCCTCTATGCTCTCCATTCGGCAATCAACTTATTAGATGATTATGTAGTTATTCCTTCAGCCATTGGTTCTGTACTAACAGCGACCTGCTTATGCTGGTTTACCAATTATGGATTTATGAAATTTTGGTGGGTTATGACTAAGTGGTTTCTCACAATCGCTTTGATTGTATTTGGCACATTTTGGTTATATTCTTGGTCAGTCGATGCAGAATCTATTGTCAAAACTCAAGGTTTAGCAGCTTTAGAAAATCGAGTGTATGTACTTGATGCCAGAGGAGTAATAATTGGGGGAGCAGTTCAGTTTGTATTTTTGCTGGTAATTATTGCCATTTCTGTCCTTAAACCTTGGGGAAGACGTTTTGTGAAAGATAAAAGCCAAGTTAGTATAAATTAATTTATTGTGCTTGGCCACATCACGACCTCATGGACTCTATCCTTCATTTTTCATCATGCGATACCTACAGTAAGCTACGCTAATGTCTGATTGGCTTCATCTGTTAAAGCAAATTTGCGATCGCCTAGTTTATTATCAAGCGATCGCAACAACGGTCTACTTCTTGTGCATTTCACAGATCATCTTTAAAGGCGATCGCTCATAAAAGTAATTAAATCATTTTTAATTAGGTTTGAGGGAGTTGCCACCCCCCTACTCTAATTTACAATTTCAGTTGTGACAGTTCTCTGACGCCAGTTGGTAGAATTAAGAAAATACCAACCTAGATGCAACTTATGATCAGAACCATTGAAGGCATTTATCAAGATGGGCAAATTCAGCTAACTGAGCTACCACAAGATATTAGCGATCGCTCTAAACGATGTTCACGGTCAGCAGCAAACTCTAGACTTGCCCTAATGTCTTCTTCTGTTAATTCAGGGAAATCGTCTAATATATCCTCATGAGACATACCAGATGCCAACCACCCTAGAACATCGTACACGGTAATTCGCATCCGTCTAATACAAGGTTTACCGCCTCGCTTGTCCGGCTCAATTGTAATAATATCTTGATAGCTCATGGTGATTATAAACTGCATAGCATCTTTTTAAGTCTAGAACAGCTTTACATCGTGCTGCAACGAAGCGATCACAAGCTGGTTATCGAAGAATGCAATCGCAACAACAGTCTACTCCTTTTACTGCGATGTCTACGACGGGCTATTCGGCGATCGCACCTCTCTTAAATTAGTTTTATCAATACGAAATTATCGGGATTTCAGCAAGATACCCGAATTGTTAATTGAGGTAGCAATAGTTTAATGCGATCGCATTTCCTCATCAGGCGTAATTCAGTAGGGTGCGTTGTCGCAAAGCGCAACGCACCATCATATTAAACATCCCAAATATCAGAAACAAGTTGAACCTCACCGTTACCCCAATCTAACGGATAAATGTTTTGGTGAATAAAACGATGAACACTTGAAAAAGCCCATTGTTGTGGTGATTCACAGAGTTGATGCCGCACAGGATTATAGTGAATGTAGTCACAATGATTGGCAAAATCAACATCATCTCTAATTAGATGCTCCCAAAAGCGGCGTTGCCATAAATTTCTTTCTTTTCGCTTTTCTCGTGAACGGGAGATATCGACATCAAGCCCTAGCTGATGCCCGTAGTATTTGGTCACAAAGCGTTTGACCAAAAGCATTCGTATCGATAGATTGCTGTCTCCCGCAGGCAGAGTCCATAAAGTATGAAAATGATCGGGCAAAAGAACAAATGCATCAATGGAAAAAGGGTAATTTTTTCGGACATGCTCAAGGGCAGCACGAACAGCAGTACGTCCGATATCAGAGCAAAGCCAGGGTTGTCGTTGGTAGGTAACTTGGGTAATGAAGTAGGTAGCTCCTGCAATATGAAGTCTGCGGTAGTTGGGCATAGATATGAGGAGATGACATTTGTTTTTAGGATGCCCATAATTGATGTGGTGCGTTGCGCGAGCGACAACGCACCCTACCACTTTTGATGTGCAGGTTTTCATAAATATTTGAAGGTTTAATTAGGGAATACTATCTATGAGTGTTGTGAATGTACCATAATGAATCCTAGACAACTTGAGCAAACCCTGGAATTACCCAATATTGTCTTGCGTGGTGAGGTTAGTGATAACTTATCTGTGAGAGTTTCTAGTAAAAAGTCATATTTCTTATTTTGGAGCTATAAAAAAATTAGGTTGTATTTTTTAGTATCGAGTAAGACTAACACTTTTAGTAGATCCTTTTGCTTAGATGATGTTAAAACTGCCATAAACATACTTTCTTCAGCAGAAAATTTTGCAGTTAAACTTATTAGTCAATTGTAGTCAGAGGAAGTAGTAGATTTTATCGTCACTTTGTTCATTTTCGAGTGAGGCGATCGCAACGACTGGCTACGCCAATGCCATATATTTAATCTAAAAATTTGTCATTTAAAATAGTCTTTTTATTTACAGTTTTTCTTTAAGCAAAATGCAGTTAAAATCTTAAAACCAGACAGAATAAGAGTTATATTGTTTTAAGCATAAAAACAGATTGTTTCTAGACAACTCTAAAACTTATATTTAGGCTAGAAATAGACTCTTTTTTCTCTTGCTGCTAAAAAAAGCTTAATTTAATTGACTTGTATGAGCGATCGCTAGGTTCGGAGTAATCCCAAGAGTGCATTTGACGGAAAGGCAGACCCATTTTTTGGAAGACGTACTTCTCTTTCACACCAGAAGCAATTAAGTCTGGCTTGAGTGCTTTCACAAATTCCTCGAATTCGTAAGCAGTTACGTCATCGTAAACAATGGTGCCGTTTTCGATGTAGTGGGTAGTACGTTTGTAGTCGTCGTTGTGAGCGAACTCATAACCTGTACCAACCATCTTCATACCCAAATCTTGGAAAGCGGGTACAACGTGGCGAGGACGTAGACCACCAACCATCATGGCGACAGTCTTACCTTCCAAACGGGGGCGGTACTTCTCAACGATCTTATCCATTGTGGGCTGATACTTGGCAATTACCTTCTCAGCGTTTTCTTGGATTTTCGAGTCAAATTTAGAAGCAATTTCCCGTAGGGATTCAGCAATCTTGGTAGGACCGAAGAAGTTGTATTCTAACCAGGGAATACCATATTTTTCTTCCATGTGACGGCTGATGTAGTTCATCGACCGATAACAGTGGATGAGGTTCATCTTCACGTTGGGGGTCATCAACATTTCGTTGATAGTACCGTCACCAGACCATTGAGCGACTACGCGCAAGCCGATTTCTTCTAGTAGGATGCGGCTGGCCCAAGCATCACCACCAATGTTGTAGTCACCGATGATTGCTACATCATAAGGAGTAGAATCAAAATTTAGTGAACCATCAGCCTTAGCTTTATCAGATCTGGGGAATACCCAGTCACGAATCATGTCGTTAGCAATGTGGTGACCCAAGGACTGGGAAACACCCCGGAAGCCTTCGCAACGAACGGGAACAACAGGCTTGTCAATCTCTTTAGCTGCTTTACGAGCAACAGCTTCGATGTCATCCCCAATTAGACCGATGGGACATTCAGATTGAATGGATACACCACGGTTAAGGGGGAAGAGTACTTCCAATTCTTGGATTAGCTTCAGTAGTTTTTTGTCACCACCGAAAACGATGTCTCTTTCTTGGAAGTCAGAGGTGAAGTGCATTGTACCAAAGGTATCAATACCTGTGGTACCGATATAGTAGTTACGACGACCAGACCAAGACCAGTAACCGCAACCTACAGGCCCGTGGCTGATGTGGATCATGTCCTTAATAGGACCCCAAACCACACCCTTGGAACCTGCGTAAGCACAACCACGAGCAGTCATTACACCAGGAAGAGATTTAACGTTAGATTTAACGCCGCAATCGCTCTTACCTTCTTCAAATACATTTAAGTGCTTTTCGCGTTTTTTCTTAGCTTTATCTGGGTAAGCGTCGAGAACTTCTTTAATTAGCTCTTTTCTTTCTTCAACAATCTTGTTGTTTTCTGGAGGTGTCATTTTAGCCTCTCGAGTTCCTAAGGATCTGGGGATAGGGTAGATGGAAGTCCCCTAAGAGTAGGGGGGAGAAGGTCAAAGGTAAAAGGTAAGATATGAGTTCTTGCCTTTTCCTTTTTCCTTTGGTAATTACTTACCAGCTTTAGCAGCAGCTTCAGCAGCAATTAGTTTTTCTGCTTCTTCGTCGCTTTCGAGAATACCGAATTCGATCAACAGTGCTTCTAATTCATCCATCTCGATAGGAGTGGGGATGGTGAGTTTTTCGTTGTTGATGATTTTCTTAGCTAATGCGCGGTATTCCTGACCTTGGTTACTGTCAGGTGCATACTCGTTTACAGTCATCCGACGCAATTCAGCGTGTTGAACGATGTTGTCGCGGGGTACGAAGTGAATCATCTGGGTGTTCAAACGTTCTGCCAGAGTTTCGATCAATTCGATTTCGCGGTCAACTTTACGGCTGTTACAAATCAAACCACCTAAGCGCACGCCACCGGTGTGAGCATATTTCAAAATACCACGAGCGATGTTGTTAGCAGCATACATCGCCATCATTTCACCAGAGGTAACGATGTAGATTTCTTGCGCTTTACCTTCACGGATAGGCATAGCAAAACCACCGCATACAACGTCACCTAGTACGTCGTAAGATACGAAGTCAACATCTTGATAAGCACCGTTTTCTTCCAAGAAGTTGATGGCGGTGATAATACCACGACCTGCACAACCTACACCGGGTTCTGGACCACCAGACTCCACGCAACGCACACCACGGAAGCCTGTGAGCATGACTTCTTCTAGTTCTAGGTCTTCAACAGCGCCTCTTTCAGCAGCCAAGTGAAGAACGGTAGTTTGAGCTTTACTGTGCAGCATCAAACGGGTGGAGTCAGCTTTGGGGTCGCAACCGACGATGAGGATGCGCTGACCCATTTCTGCCATAGCTGCCAGGGTGTTTTGGGAAGTGGTAGATTTACCAATACCGCCTTTACCGTAGAAAGCTATCTGTCTAATTTTTTCGTCAACTGACATGTGATTTTTCTCCTGAGATTGGTTGGTTAGTGGGTCTTTTGTGTTGACGTTCACGCCTGTTGAGCTACAGCAGTGAGCGCATGTAGAGAGAGCATCGTTGGTGGCGCTCGCTCCACAACAAAATCGATGGGTGTTGGAGTCATAATGATTCGGGTTAAGTTTATGTTTCGTGAGTTTGTTTATTTTTCTCCTTTGCCACTTGTCAAGCAAATGACAAAGGAATTACACACTTTACAAATATGGGGAGAAAATAAAGGAGGACTTGAGGTAGTTATTCGTCAATCAATGCAGAAGTCCTTATTTGTTGAGAATTGCGCCCTTTAAGCTGGAAACGCGAGTTAAGGCAGCGCTGGTGTCTTCTGCTGAGACTCCACTTGCAGCCATTGCCGCATTCAAATGCTTGACAATAGCGTCGAAGTGTTGGTCATTGAGATTCATACCTGTGTGTGTTTTGTCCATAGAACGACCACCGTATTGCTTTGGCCCTTCAAACATGAGAGAGAAGAAAGCAACTTGATGAGCGCGTTGTTTCGCCATATCTGTGTTAGCGAAAAAGGGTTTGAGGCTGTTGTCTGCCATGATGCTTTTGTGTAGCTCATCAACCACTTTTTCAATAGTCGGTTGTCCACCAATTTTGTCGTACAATGTACTCATATCCTGTTCCTTTGAAGCGAGTGGGATCATGAAATGTGCAATTAGGTGTTTACTTTCACCTATGTACTTTAAGACTGAAGCATTGATGGAGCGAAGATTTGGGTCAAATCCTATTTTCTGTTCCTGGTAAATGAATCACAGGATTTATTTGCGTGGTGCGTAAATCTGCAAGCTATGGTTCGACTGCTTCGACTACAAGGTTTTTGCTGACTCGATCCTGTAATCTGGCTTCGATGGCAATCTTGAGAGTGGCTGTACTGCTGGAACAAGAACCACAAGCGCCTTGGAGTAAAACCTTGACTTTATCTCCATCTACGTCGTAAAGTTCCACATCTCCGCCGTCAGCGATCAATACGGGTCTAACTTCTTCATCTAAGACTTTTTGAATCAATGCAATCTTTTGCACGTTGGTGAGAGGTCTTGGCGATGGCGGCTGAGAATTAGCAATATCTGTAGTAACTCCGACGCTGTGGTTGTTAAGAGCAGGTGCGGCGGCTTGTTCCTTTACACTTCTTATAATATCATCAATATTCGCTAAACAGGAACCGCATCCGCCGCCGGCTTTTACATAATTTGTTACCTGTTCCGCATCCGTGAGGTTATTTTCGACAATCACACGGCGAATTTTGGATTCGGTAATCCCAAAGCAGCTACAAATTAATGCGCCTTCATCATCGTCATCATGGGTAGCCAGAGGAATGCCACGATAGTTATAAATAGCGGCTTCTAGTGCTTCTTGTCCCATGACAGAGCAGTGCATTTTGGCTTCAGGTAATCCGCCGAGGTAGTCAGCAATTTCTTTATTGGAGACTTTCAAGGCTTCATCTAAAGTTAAACCCTTGACCATTTCGGTTAACGCACTAGAAGAAGCGATCGCACTGGTGCAGCCAAAGGTTTGAAAGCGAGCATCCAAAATCTTGTCAGATGCTACTTCAACTTTCAAATGCAGTCTTAAAGCATCACCACAAGCAATACTACCAATTTCTCCCATTGCCAGCTTCACACCAGGTTCGTCGGTTTCTTCAATAGCTCCCTGGTTTTTGGGATTGTAAAACAAGTCTAGTACTTTATCTGTGTAGTCCCACATATTAGGTTCCGAGTGCTGAGTTCTGAGTTATTTTGGTGAAGTGGGGGAGTGGTAAATATTTTCTTTCCCTACTCCCTATTCCCAATTCTTTAGCTGTGAGCTAGTGCTTGTTCTTGTGATTGCAACCAACCCGCATCATCATTTTTGAAGGGGGACATGGCGCGTAAACGTGCAACAATATCGGGCATTACCTCTATTACTCTGTCAATTTCAGCTTCTGTGGTGTAGCGAGATAGACTGAAACGAATGGAGCCGTGTAAGGTGGTGTAGGGTAAACCCATGGCCCGTAAAACGTGAGAAGGTTCTAAAGAGCCGGAGGTACAAGCGGAACCAGATGAGGCACAGATGCCGTGTTTGTTCAAGGAAAGCAGAATTGCTTCGCCTTCAATGTATTTGAAACCAATATTGGTGGTGTTTGGTAATCTCTGCGTTGGATCGCCGTTGACTTCGCAGTCGGGAATTTTGGCGAGTAAGGTTTGCTCTAGGCGATCGCGCAATTTTCTTTCTCTTGTAGTAGCCTCTTCTAAATGTAAAAGTTCTAATTCTGCCGCTTTACCCAAAGCAATTATACTAGGAACATTCTCTGTTCCTGCCCGCCGACCACGTTCTTGATGCCCCCCAAGTAACAAGGGACGGAACCGCACACCGCGCCGCACATACAAAGCACCAATGCCCTTGGGAGCATGGATTTTGTGACCAGATAAGGTCAACATATCGATGGTGCTGTTCTTCATGTTCATGGGGATTTTGCCCACGGCTTGCACTGCATCTACATGAAAGAGAGCGCCATATTCTTTGACTCGTAAGCCAATTTGCTCAATGGGGAAAATTGTGCCTGTTTCGTTGTTGGCATACATAATTGTCACCAAGGCGGTGTTACCAGTCAAGGAAGCTTCCAGTTCATTGAGATCTAACTGTCCCTGACTATTTACCGAAAGATAGGTAACATTGTAACCTTGGGTTTCCAGTTGTTTGCAGACATTCAATACAGCTGGGTGTTCTACTTGGGTAGTAATGATATGTCGCTTTTCTGGTTGTGCCAACAGGGCGGCGCGAATGGCCGCATTATCTCCCTCGGTACCGCAACTGGTGTAGACAATTTCCGATTCATCTGCACCGATGAGGGCTGCTAATTGTTGCCTGGCTATTTTGACAGCTTTACCCAGTTGTCCACCAAAGGTATGCATACTTGAAGGATTACCGTAGTAGTCCCGCAAATAAGGCAACATCAAATCTATTACTTCTGGGTCTACCTTAGTTGTGGCATTATTGTCTAAATAAATCACGCTCATCCTGATAAACCTACAACTTCGCTCTGATGCTGAGATATTTGTTCTGAGAATCTTTGGGAGTAATAGTCAAACCAGCGCTCCCAATAATCTTTTTTGTGAGTTAATTTAGCCAAAGAGCGGTTGTAGTGAGCAAACCAGCCTTCCCAATAATCGTTGGGCTGCTTAACGCAACCATTGCAGGTGGGACAACCAGCTTTACACTGAGGTACAGAGTAAACACTACCAACGCAGTTTGTACAAAGTTCAGGGTCAATCCAATGATTACCGTCAATTACTTTAACTGCACCAGTAGGACAAGCAGACAGACAGAGATTGCAGGAAATACATTGGCTAGTGATGGTGTAAGCCATGATTATTCTCCTTGTTGAAATGGGGGAGTGGTGAGTGGGAAGGGGTGAGTGGGGAAGGGAGTTTGACAATTCCCTATTCCCTACTCCCTATTCCTTACTACCTAACTCCTGGACATATTGCTCGTAAAATTCCAAAGCAACTTTTTCAATCACGTCGTAAGCTTCAACAGTCTGGATACCAGCTGCTTGCAGTTTTTCTTGTGGACAGTTACCAATCTTGGAGACTAAAACTGCTTTACAATCTGCGATCGCTTCCATAATATGCTCGAAAGTGGCTTCTTCACTAAATCCACCTTGGCAATATTGGTCAATTTTGCGATGACTGATAAAGCGAACTTCATTACCATCTACTTCGTAAATCTGGAATTCCTTCGCATGACCGAAGTGTTGGTTAACTAATCCACCACCTTTAGTAGCGACTGCAACGAGGATTTTGGGATTGCTGGCAAATTTCTTGCCGTTACGTGCCTTATCTTTGGCTATTTGTAGTTCTTCTTTAAACTTTTCAATCCCTTCGTGAACCAGTGTGCGTTGCTCAAGGTCATATTCTGGGGACATTTCCAAGAATTTGTCTTTGGTAAATTCTTGGCTGCGGTCTTCTCCTAATAATCCTACAGCATCGGCTCGGCATTGACGGCAGTGGCGCATCATTTTCATGTTGCCGGCGCAATTGTCTTGCACTGACTTCACTTCTTTGGGTGTGGGGCCACGTTGACCTGTTAAGCCAAAGTGTGTACCGTGTTCCGGTGCAGAAATCAATGGCATGATGTTGTGCAGGAAGGCACCGTTTTCACGAATCATTTTATTGACTTCGATCAGGTGCTGGTCATTAATTCCGGGAATCATTACGGAGTTGACTTTGCACAAAATGTCGGCTTCTCTGAGTGCTTGTAAGCCTTCCATCTGCTTTTCTAGCAGAATCTTAGCACCTTCAACGCCTCTATAACGTTTGCGCTTGTAGTGAACCCAAGAATAAATCTGAGCGCCGATTTCTGGGTCGATGGTATTTAGGGTGATAGTAACGTGATCTATATTTAGTTGTTTGATGCGATCAATGTATTCGGGTAGCATTAAGCCATTAGTTGAGAGGCAAAGCTTAATATCTGGTGCTTTGTCTGCAATCAACTCAAAAGTACGGAAAGTCTTTTCAGGATTCGCCAATGGATCACCAGGTCCTGCAATTCCCACGACGGTCATTTGGGGAATTTTGCCTGCAATCACCAAAGCTTTGTGTGCTGCTTCTTCTGGTGTCAGCAATTCGCTAACTACTCCAGGACGACTTTCGTTGGCGCAGTCGTATTTACGATTGCAATAGTTGCATTGAATGTTACAAGCTGGTGCAACTGCAACGTGCATTCTGGCGTAGTGGTGATGAGCATCTTCGCTATAGCAAGGATGTTTGGCGATCCGTTCTTGGAGTTTTTCATCCATTTCTACGGTGGTGCTGCTGTCGCATCCGCAATCACCTGATTTTGCCTGGGTAACTGCTAGTTCCTGATTGTTGGAGGAGGTGAGGAGTCCTGAAGACGGTAGTGTCATTGAATTTCGCAAGGGTCGGTGGACTGGATGCCACAGTGGGAGATGCCGTTGCTACTGTCTGTACCCAGGAAGTGAAGTCGCGTCTTTTACTCAGTTATCAGTTATCAGTTAACAGTTATTAGTTTGTTTACTGTTAACTGAGATATTGCTGGTGTGTCAACGTTTGGGTTTTGGCTGGAATTAATTTGTAAGTACAGCCGCGACTTCTATTCACAGAGGCATGGTGCTATCTCATCCCTCCACTCACTCTTCGCTTTTGGTTGGGGCGTTAAGTGATTGGCGATATAAGATTTATAGCAGTTATGAATAATAGGGTCGGCGTGTTGATCTAGGATAGAATTTATTGGATTTATTATGCTTGTACTCAAATTTCTAAACCCCAACTGTGTAGGCTTTACAAGCATTAAAAATTTATTTTTCGGGTAGGGGTTCTAGTATTTTTTAGTTGGGGTACGAGTATTTATGAAGAGGGGTTCAGGATTTCTTTGTACTCAGCCGAAATCCAGTGTCAGTCAGGGTTTTAGTTTAGTTCACATGGGTTTTGGGTAACTTCAATATGTACTCAAACCCGCCTTAAATCCCCTTTAAAACGACAAATACTCAGGGAATTAAGGAGTGAAAACTGGAGCAGATTTATATTGCACTACTCCAGATACGTGCGAAATTCAATTCTGTATCTAACATATCATTTTTTTGGCAGGAAAAATGCAGTTTATCTTTTTTTAATTTTTGCAGAGAACTAAGCAGTAATAAATCGCTTGAACAGCATCAAACAAGGCTTTCCATTAATATCCATCATACACCTATTGAGAATTTATAGCTACAAGAGAAGAATGAGAATTATTGCTTACTGGATTTGTTTGTGAATAGCGATCACTTGAAGATTTTGCAGAGTCAGAATTGAGATATCAAGCTAATCTTATTCTGTATCTAACATATCATTTTTTTGGCAGGAAAAATGCCTTTTATATTTATTTTATTTTTTGAGATAATATTAATTGCTCCCACTCTTGAGTCATTTGCTGTGTTACATAGGTATACAGATTAATGTACCTATAGATAGAAGTAAAAAATCTACCTGAACATTTAAGATGCCTGTGAATCTGAGACTGGTTATTTATTTTACAAATATCAGTCACATACTAGCAGAAGAAAAGGAGTAAGAAATGACAAAAGTTTTCTTGGCTGTAAAACCGGTGTTAAGCATAGGTGTTTTAATTGTTCTTGCTATAGTTTTTATCGGCATGTCTAGTGTATTTATCGGTCAGCAACCTAGCTATGCAACGACACAGGCAGAATTAAAGCTCATACCCGCAGAATACAAACCTACTCCGGAAGAAAAAATTAATCGTGCTTATGAATATGATCCAGGCGTGGGTATTCAAGAAGAAGATCGGCAGAAAGCTTATGAACAAGCTATCAAGGATTCAAAAAACCTGAATACTTTGGAGAAGGCTTATGAAAGAAACTTGAAAGCGGAACAAGGACAAAACCAAGAAGGTATTATTGAAAAAGCATCAGATGTTATTGAACAGGTAACAGGCAAATAAAACTTATTACCCAGAGAGATACCTTATTTAATATTTGGTATCTCTTAATTTATCGATACAATAAAAACGAACCGCCAAGACGCAAAGAACGCGGAGAAAGAATTGGGATGAAATTCGGATACTTCTGTCAAAAGATACTTGTTACACACCTTCTAATTTCAGGTAATAGTATCAACTAAGTTTGGACTAAAGGTAGTAGGAAGGGTGTATGAAAGCGGTAGTTCTTCGTCGGTATGGGTCAGCTGAGGTGTTGCGGTATGAAGATGTGACACAACCGCAAATTAAGCCAGACCAAGTGCTGGTAAAAGTTCATGCGAGTAGCGTAAATCCCATTGACTGGAAAACCCGCAAGGGTATGCTGAGTTTGCTCACAGGTAATAAGTTTCCCATGATTTTGGGGTTTGATGTGGCGGGTGAAGTGATAGCCGTTGGTTCGCAGGTGACACACTTCCAGCCAGGAGATGCTGTTTATGGTAGTACTAGTTTCCCTGGAGGTGCTTATGCTGAATTTGCGGCTGTTCCAGAAAATATTATCGCTCCCAAACCAGCGAATTTAAGTTATGAAGAAGCTGCTACTGTACCCTTAGCGGCTTTGACGGCTCTCCAGGCTTTGCGGGATTTAGGAAATATCACATCAGGTCAAACTGTGCTAATTAATGGTGCTGCGGGTGGGGTAGGTATGTTTGCAGTACAAATTGCCAAAGCTTTAGGGACAGAGGTAACGGGGGTTTGTAGTAGCAAAAATTTGGAATTTGTGAAATTTTTGGGTGCAGATATAGTGATTGATTATACCCAGCAAGATTTTACAGAAGATAATGTGCAGTACGATATTATCTTTGATGCAGTTGCCAAGCGATCGCTCTCTAGCTGCAAACGAGTTCTCAAACCCCAGGGAATATATATCTCCACCCTACCCACCCCAGAAGTTCTGCTACAGAGTGTGTTAACGGCTTTTCTTCCTGGACAAAAAGCTAAATTTGTTCTCCAGAAACCCAATACTCAAGACTTACTTTATATGAAAGAATTGATAGAAGCGGGGAAAGTGCGAACGGTGATTGACCGCTCTTTTCCCTTGGCTGAACTCGCTGCTGCTCATACTTATAGTGAGAGTGAACGTGCTGTGGGTAAAATTGCGATCGCAATTCATTAAGTAAACATCTTCAAATTGGCGTTATTCGGTGGGTTATATGACTTCATCACCCAGAATCTTCAAGGTTTTTGGGTATTTTTTCATGATAAATTCAATTTTTGCCAAATATACTGATGAAAATGCATATTTCCGTTCACGTACACATATACATATTTGAGTCTGTAAAATAAATTGCTTTTCATACTCCAGGAGAAAATCATCATGTATCCCAAGATTACGTCTGTGGCTAATATAGTTGGTGCTACCGTTGTCACTCTGGGGTTTCTAGGAACTGGTCATTCAGCCTTTGCTTGTCTGCAAAATTCAACTAATCTGGAATTAGCAAGCTGCAAACCAATTCAAATTAGTCAGTTATTAAATCCTTTCACAGATATTAGTGGTGTTCATGGCGAAACAGAAATCAAGCAATTAGCACAACTAGGAGTCATCGCAACCACTTCTAGCGAGTTTCAACCATTAGCACCCATGACCCGTGGTGAGTTTATTGCTTGGTTGGTGAAAACTTATAATGAATTGCATCAAGATCCTATTCGCCTACCTCAAGGTGGTACACCAAGTTTTCCCGATGTACCAGTTTCTCATCCCCACTTTAGCTATATCCAAGCAGCTCATAATGCTGGGTATTTAGCAGGTTTTGAAGATGGTAACTTAAGACCTGATGAAGTTTTGACCAGAGAACAGATGATTGTTCTCAAAACAAGTTTAGATACTAATGTTGCCCCCAGCGCGCGATCGCCTGAATCATTGCGTAATTTTATTGGTCGCACCAGAGGGTTCACCGACGCTAATCAAATCAGCGAACGTTATCTTCTGAAGATTGCATTTGATTTAGGAAATGGTGCTAGTAACTTTAATTTTGCCCGTGTTTATGGTAAGACGCAAGTTTTTGCCCCACAACAACCAGTTACAAGAGCTGAAGCTGCAATTGTTTTGTCTCGGTTCCGTAAGGGTGGAACGGTAGAAAGAGCGCTGCAAATTAGAAATAGAAGTCGATAAAAAGATATATTTTAATCGTCGGAGTATATAAAGCATCTTCCTATTCCTGTTGCTTCTTAATACCTTCTTGGTGGGTGAGTGTGAACAGTTACAATACTTGAGTATATTTAAACCTTCTTGCAGATAACGAAGTTCCAGTTCCACCACGGCGAACTTTAATTAATTCTGCACAGATACTGACAGCAATTTCTTCTGGTGTCAACGCACCAATATCTAAACCAATGGGCGCGTATATTTTTTGTATAAACTCTGGTGGAAGTTGCAATTTTTGATATACAGTGCGGACTCGTTTTTCGCTACCCACCATGCCGATATATTGTAGCTGTAGATTACATAACATTTGCAAAGCTTCTAAATCTTGCAAGTAACCTCTGGTTACTAAAGTTACATATAAATTAGGAATTGCTTCTACTATTTCCTGAATTGAGTTGATGGGTTGCGCTAGTATTTGTGATGCCTGGGGAAATCTTTCTGGGTTGGCAAAGTCTGGGCGATCGTCTTGTACAATTATTTGAAATCCGGCGATTTTGGCAATCTGCGCTAAATAAATTCCTATATGTCCGGCACCAATAATTAATAGTGTCGGTGTTGGTAATAAGGTTTCAATTAAAGCATGATTTTGTAACTGAGGTAAGTTAGGGTTATCTACTGTTTCCAGATAGGGTTTAGTATCTGCATTAAATGGAGTAACAATGGCTACTGATTCCCTAGATGTTAAAGTATCTATAATTTGGTTGACTAAGTTTAAGCTTTCTTCCCCTGACCATAACTCTAGCCATACAAGCATT
The DNA here is from genome assembly GCF_963920895.1 of Anabaena sp. CCY 9613. Taxonomy (NCBI): domain Bacteria; kingdom Bacillati; phylum Cyanobacteriota; class Cyanophyceae; order Nostocales; family Nostocaceae; genus Anabaena; species Anabaena sp. CCY 9613. Next base: position 336,477 of record NZ_CAWUDE010000004.1, on the reverse strand, counting down.
TTGCCACCACAAACGCCTTGGGTATCTGGTATGCCAGTTAAATCTATTTCTACAAATTTTTTGTGACCTGTTTGTAGTATTTCTAAGGCCTGCTGATAAACTTTAGCTTCCCCAGCCCCACCGCCGACTGTACCACAAGTTTTGCCATCAGCGCTGATAAACATTTTTGCGCCTACTTCCCTGGGTACAGAACCTTTAGTGTTAGCAACTGTGGCTAGTACTACGGGATTTTGTTTTAAGGTTGTTGCTAGTTGCTGATAAAAGTTGAGCATTATTAGAGGATGATTGAAAAGTCTTATGTCGGTTGCTTCAAAATTTTTATTAAAAATTATTGATAATCATAAATAATTAAAGTTTTAATCCCAAGGATACTTTTGTAATATATTAAAATAACCTGGGACAAATTCAACAACCTTTTAATAACCTAGCGATAACTAAACCTTTACTCATTGGCGTAACTTCATGTGGTAATTCCCTGTTATGTAACACCTCACGGGAACTTACTAATAATGAGTAAGAAATCTAATCAGCCAATGAAGATGAATCGCCGCCAGTTTTTGCTAAGTTCATCTGTCACAGCAGGTGGAGTTATTGCCACAAATCTTATATCTCAGTCACGCATTTTTGCTCAAGCACCGGCAATTATTACCTCAGATAAAATGCGTCCTGGTATACCTTACGGTATAGCATCTGGAGATCTCACAGATAATAGTATTATCCTCTGGAGTCGTTGCGATCGCCCTGCCCGGATGTTAATTGAATATTCCACCAGCGAATCATTTCGCAATGTGCGACGCGTTTTCGGGCCACGTGCTTTAGAAGAAAACGACTTTACAGCCAGATTTAGTCTCAACAATCTACCACCAAACCAACAAATATTTTATCGGGTAACTTTCCAAGATTTAGATTATCAAAATGTCTACAGCGAACCTGTAAGTGGTACTTTTCGTACACCCCCAATAACTGGAAGAGATATCTTCTTTGTTTGGGGGGGAGATACAGCAGGTCAAGGATGGGGTATTAATCCTGATTTTGGGGGCATGAAAATTTATGAAACCATGCGTCAACTTAATCCTGATTTCTTTATTCATTCAGGTGATACTGTTTACGTTGATGGACCCATCCAGTCAGAAGTATTGCTAAATGATGGCACCATTTGGAAAAATATTACCACCGAAGAAAAATCAAAAGTAGCAGAAACCCTCACAGAATTTCGGGGGAACTTTAAATACAATTTACTCGATGAAAATATCAAGCGTTTTAACGCTGAAGTTCCCATGTTGGCACAGTGGGACGACCACGAAACCACTAATAATTGGTATCCTGGGGAATTTCTTCTCAGCGATGACCGCTATACAGTCAAGGATGTTAACTTGCTAGCACAAAGGGCAAGACAAGCATTTTTTGAATATATGCCCATGCGCTATAAGAGCAGATTTGATGCTAATAGATCGAACATATACCGTTCATTCCAACATGGCCCATTGCTGGACATTTTCATGCTAGATGAACGTACTTACCGGGGGCCAAATACCGACAATCTTCAGCAAGTACAAAGTTCAGAAACAGATATGCTGGGGAAATCACAGTTGCAATGGATAAAAGTGCAACTACTAAAATCAAAAGCAACATGGAAAGTAATTGCCAGTGATATGCCTTTGGGATTAATTGTGAGAGATGGCCCTAACGCTTTTGAAGCTTGGGCTAACGCTGATAATGGGCGACCCTTGGGAAGAGAGTTAGAAATTGTTGAATTACTGCAATTTATCAAACACCGGAATATTCAAAATGTCGTTTGGTTAACAGCAGATGTACATTATGCAGCCGCCCATTATTACGACCCCAACAAAGCACAGTTTACCGACTTCAAGCCGTTCTGGGAGTTTGTTGCTGGCCCTCTCAACGCGGGTACATTTGGCCCAGGACAATTAGATAACACCTTTGGCCCCCAATTAATATTCCAAAGTAATCCTCCAGGAATGCTACCAAATCGACCCCCCAGTGAAGGTTTACAATTCTTTGGCGGTGTGAAAATTGATGCTTATACCAAGGCGATGACAGTAACTCTGCGTAATTTAGCTGGAGAAATTATTTACAGCCAAGATTTACCACCAGAAGCATAAAGTTTCCACACTATAACTGAATTGAGCCAGTCAGATAGAGTCATTCTCTCTGCTGGCTTTTTGTTTTTCGGTTTATATTAAAAAAATCAGGACTTACGCAAAAATTCTCAAAAAGCTGGATTTATCCAACCGCCCGCGCGCAGCGATGCCCGTAAGGGCTGTAGACGCCAAGAACGCCAAGAATTTGTAGAGTGTGCCTAAGTCCTAAAATTCAGAAAACTAAAATTTGAGAGTTTTGAAGTGGGTTATGCTGAAGCAACTAATCCTGGAAAATTGGAAAAGTTTTCGTTATGCAGAACTGCCACTTGACCCATTAACTGTTTTAATTGGGACAAATGCAAGTGGTAAATCTAATGTTGTTGAAGCTTTGGAATTTTTACAGAGAATAGCGCAAGGCGAAAATATTGAAGCTGCTTTAGCAGGGGATAAAAAACTTTCCTCTATTCGCGGTGGTGTAGAGTGGGCTGCACGTAAACCGGTAACTCAATTTAGCATACAAGTATTAGTTTATGGTGGGGGCATAGTTGCACAAAAAGACTACCTCTATAGTATTACCGTAGAAACTGAAAACCATGTACAAATTAGAGATGAATCTTTAATACTATTGCAACCAAATTTCATTATTAATGAAGAACCCCAAGAAGAAAAATTATTTCAAACAAATAATCCTGATTCGCATATTCCAAATGTTATTGTTAACTTCTATGATAATAAAACTATCAGACAAAAAGAATTTAGACGAAATCAGTCTATTCTTAGCCAATTGATAGGATTTTCTATAAAAATGACTGAAGCAATTCAAGTTGTTTCTCAAACTTTAAAAAATATAACTATTTTTAATCCTATACCTTCTACAATGAGATTGTATTCACGACTATCTGATACGCTAGACAGTGATGCTTCAAATATATCTGGTGTACTAGCAGCATTACCTGAAGAAAAAAAATTAGAAATAGAATCAACTCTATCTACTTACATCAAATATCTACCAGAAGGTGATATTAAAAAAGTCTGGGCGGAAAAAGTAGGTAGATTTGGCACAGATGCCATGCTTTACTGTCAAGAAGAATGGAAATCTGGACAAATCACAGAAATTGATGCTAGGAGTATGTCAGATGGAACTCTACGATTTTTAGCAATTCTCACAGCATTACTCACGCGACCTGAAGGTAGTCAATTGATAATCGAAGCAATAGATAATGGTCTGCATCCTTCCCGTGCAAATTTGCTAGTCAAAATACTCCGAGAAATTGGCAGTAAAAGAAATATTGATATTTTATTGACTACTCATAACCCAGCTTTACTGGATGCTTTAAGCCCGGAAATAGTGCCATTTGTAGTTGTCGCCCACCGCGACGCTGAAACAGGAGAAAGTAAACTTACCCTTTTAGAAGATATTGATAATTTTCCTAAGTTGTTTGCATCTTACTCTTTAGGTGATATGACAACTAGAGGAGCAATTGAAAGAAGTCTTTCTCATGGTGAATAATTGCTGATATGAGAAAGGTGCTACTTATTGATACATCACTTTTATGCGTTTGGTTACAAGTTCCAGGTAAGGAAACTGCTGGTAATAATAAATGGAATTTTGACCAGGTAAATCAAAAAATACAAACAGAAATTAAAGAAGGGACAACCTTAGTGTTGCCTTTAGCTACCGTTATAGAAACAGGTAATCACATAGCACAAGCAAAAACCAACAAAACCAATAAATATCCCACGGCTCACAAATTTGCCGAAATTATCACTTATGCAGCTGATGAAACTAGCCCTTGGGCGGCTTTCCGTGAACAAATTGTGCTTTGGGAGGGAGAAGCCCTGAAAAAATTGGCAGCGAAATTTCCGACTCAAGCTATCCAAGAAACTTCTATGGGTGATGCCAGTATTGTTGTATTGGGCTGGCACTATCACCAAAAAGGTTACCATGTGGAGTTTTTGACTGATGATGAGCAATTAAAATCACAGGAACCGCCCCCACCACAGCCACCCACTCGCCGCAGTAGTCGCAGGAAAGCATAACAAAACTTTGAGCGATCGCCTCTAATTTTCCACATCACGTTATCATCGGATATTGTGGCTTTTCCGTGCGTAACCCCTAGCATCTATGACCGCTTCTAATTCTGAATCTCAACCAACGGAACCCAATCACCCTGGTGCGCCTCATACTGATACTCAATTGGTAGACCGCAGTAAGCTGAGTAAGATGTACCAGCATTATGTGGAAGTCAAGGATAAACATCCTCGTGCTTTGCTGCTGTATCGGGTAGGAGATTTTTTTGAAACTTTTTTCCAAGACGCTGTAACTGTCTCTAGGGAATTAGAACTTGTACTTACCAGTAAACACGGTGGCGAAGTGGGACGTGTGGCCATGACCGGTGTACCCCACCACGCTTGGGAACGCTACACTACCCAATTGGTAGAAAAGGGCTATGCAGTGGTAATTTGCGACCAAGTAGAAGACTCCTCGGAAGCTGTGGGTTTGGTCAGGCGCGAGGTGACACGTATCCTCACACCAGGGACTTTGCTGGAAGAAGGAATGCTAAAATCTAGTCGCAATAATTACTTAGCGGCTGTGGTAATTGCGGTGAATCATTGGGGTTTAGCTTATGCAGATATCTCTACTGGAGAATTTCTAACCACCCAAGGTAGTGATTTAGAACATTTAACTCAGGAATTAATGCGGTTGCAACCAGCCGAGGTGCTGGTTCCTACTAACGCCCCTGATTTAGGTAGCTTGCTGCGTCCTGGAGAAACTTCGCCTCATCTTCCCCAGTGTTTACCACCATCGTTTTGTTATAGCTTGCGATCGCAACTGCCGTTTTCCCAAGCTGAGGCTAGATCTACATTATTGCAGAAATTTAAAGTGCGATCGCTGGAAGGACTCGGTTGTGATCATTTACCTCTGGCTGTACGGGCGGCTGGTGGTCTGCTGGAATATGTGGAAGACACCCAAAAAGAAAACACAGTTTCGTTGCAAAGGCTACGTACCTACACCATTACTGATTATTTAATTGTTGATAGTCAAACCCGACGTAACTTAGAAATTACCCAAACAGTCAGGGATGGGACATTTCACGGTTCTCTGTTGTGGGCATTAAATAGAACTAGCACAGCAATGGGTGGACGGGCTTTGCGGCGATGGTTATTACAACCCCTACTTGATATTAAAGGCATTGGGGCTAGGCAAGATACCATCCAAGAATTGATGGAAAATACCCCTCTGCGTCAAGATTTGCGGCAGTTGTTAAGGCAAATTTACGATTTGGAACGGCTCACGGGAAGGGCTGGTTCAGGGACAGCGAACGCTAAAGATTTAGTAGCTTTGGCAGATTCCTTGTCACGCTTACCAGAATTATCGCTCTTAGTTGCCGATGCGCGATCGCCTTTTCTCAAAGCTTTGCAAAAAGTGCCGGCTGTGTTATCAGAGTTGGCACAAAAGTTACACTTGCACCTAGTAGAATCACCACCAATACATATTAAAGAAGGTGGCTTAATTCGTCCGGGTATCAATCCCATGTTGGATGAGAGAAAAGCCACCGTAGAAGCAGACCAACAATGGATTGCCAATTTAGAAGTTGATGAACGTGCCAGGACGGGAGTTCCTACTTTGAAGGTGGGATTTAATAAAACTTTTGGTTACTACATTAGTATTTCTCGTGCTAAATCTGACCAAGTACCTGCTAATTACATCCGCAAGCAAACCCTGACTAATGAGGAACGTTACATTACCCCAGAGTTGAAAGAACGAGAAGCAAGGATTCTGACAGCGCGGGATGATTTAAATCAGTTGGAATATGAGATTTTTGTGGAGTTGCGGGAAGAGGTAGGCGAACAGGCTGAAGTCATTCGTAATTTATCGCGGGCGGTAGCAGCTGCAGATGTGTTGTGTGGTTTGGCTGAGTTGGCGGTACAGCAAGGTTACTGTCGTCCAGAGATGGTGACAGGACGGGAAATTATGATTGTGGATGGTCGTCATCCAGTGGTGGAACAGTCTTTACCTGCGGGGTTTTTTGTCCCCAACTCAACAGAATTAGGGAGTAATGAAGCAGAAAATCTCCAACTCCCCGATTTAGTGATTCTGACTGGGCCAAATGCTAGTGGTAAAAGTTGTTATTTGCGTCAGGTGGGGTTGATTCAGTTAATGGCGCAAATTGGTAGTTTTGTGCCGGCGAGATTTGCTAAATTGGGAGTGTGCGATCGCATTTTCACCCGTGTAGGTGCAGTAGATGATTTGGCCACTGGTCAATCTACCTTCATGGTGGAAATGAATGAGACAGCAAATATTCTCAATCATGCTACTTCTAGATCATTGGTGTTGTTAGATGAAATTGGCCGCGGAACTGCCACATTTGATGGACTTTCAATTGCTTGGGCGGTAGCAGAATACATAGCTGTAGAGATTCAGGCGCGGACAATTTTTGCCACTCATTACCATGAACTGAACGAACTAGCTAGCATTTTACCCAATGTTGCTAATTATCAAGTAACAGTCAAAGAATTACCCGACCAAATTATCTTTTTGCATCAAGTCCAACCAGGAGGTGCAGATAAATCCTATGGAATCGAGGCTGGACGGTTAGCGGGGTTACCGGCGGTGGTGATTCAAAGGGCAAAACAAGTCATGGGACAAATTGAGAAACACAGTAAAATTGCAATGGGTCTGCGTGAAGGACTACAAGGAGATGATGATTAATTAGACGTTGCTAAATATCACTTCTTTTTGGCAAGCTCCGGTGTATACAAAAATCAAATTAATCGTAATTGATCATGGCCAAAAATATTTAGGCATTTTGCCACAATATAAATCGAGATGCCACCTTTTGGTATATTGGCATTCTAGAAAAACGTTTATCCTAAATAGTGTGGCTAACTAGTGGAGAAAATTCGTGGAATTTTTATCCGATTCAGTGGTGCTATCACGGATGCAGTTTGCATTGACCGCACTATTCCATATGTTGTGGCCTGTCCTGACTACAGGGATGGGAATTTATCTGGTAATCGTTGAAGGAGTATGGTTAAAAACTCGTAATCCTGATTATTACCATCATGCTCGCTTTTGGTCAAAGTTCTACGTCCTCAACTTTGGCATTGGTGTAGCAACGGGTATCCCAATGGAATTTCAGTTTGGTACCAATTGGGCCCCATTTTCGGAAGCAGTAGGTAACTTTTTTGGCAGTGTAATTGGTTTTGAGGCTTCTTGGGCATTTATGCTGGAAGCCGCTTTTTTAGGCATTATGTTATTTGGCTGGGAGCGAGTTAATCCCGCTATTCACTATCTTTCGACAATTTTGGTGGCTGTAGGTGCTAATTTATCTACCCTGTGGATTTTGACGGCCAATTCCTGGATGCAAACTCCATCTGGAGGGGAAATGGTCAATGGCAAGTTTATTGTTCACGATTACTTTCAGGCAATTTTAAATCCCTTCATGGTTAATAGTGTGATGCATATGTTTTTTGCCACACTGGAGACTTCATTATTTGTTATTGGAGGAATTAGTGCCTGGTATATTTTACAGCAACGCCACCAAGCTTTCTTTTCCAAGTCTTTGAAGATTGCCTTAGCAGCTGCGATCGCAGTTGCTCCATTACAAATATACATTGGACATTTAAGTGGTGAGCAAGTTTATCACTATCAACCCACCAAACTAGCTGCAATGGAGGCCCAATGGGAATCTTCCCCTGCTGGACAGCCAGCAGATTGGAGTTTACTCGCCATACCCAACGAGAAGGCGCAGAAAAACGACTGGGAAATTACCGTTCCCAATGCCCTGGGGTATATTCTGGAATTTAAGCAAAATCTTTCGGAACCAGTACGCGGATTGAAAGAGTGGAAACCAGAAGACCGTCCGCACATGGTAGGTTTAATTTACTACGCTTTCCGCACCATGATTGCCATTGGCTTTTTCTTGGCTGGTTTAATGCTATTCAGTACTTGGCAATGGTTACGCGGTAAACTTTCACCAGAGAACATTGCTCAACAACGCTGGTTGATGCGGGCATGGGTATTTGCCGCACCTCTAGGATATATCGCCGTAGAATCAGGTTGGATTGTCCGCTGTGTGGGACGACAACCTTGGACACTGTACGGACAAATTCGCACAGTTGACGCGGCTTCTCACATACCTGCTAGCAATGTTTTAGTTTCATTAACTAGCTTTGCCACAGTTTACAGCGTGTTATTTGTTGCAGCCTTATATTTTGGCAGTCGCATCATTCGTAAAGGCCCAAATTTCGACTTACCAGTTCCAGGAATGGAAGTTACTAAACCCGCCGTGGAAACCACACCTGGAGAGTTTGTAGCCGATGAACGTCCTGTAGAAGCACAGCAGTAGAAGAGGCAAGGGGGCAGGGTGCAGGGGGGAAACAACATCTTTGTTTTCATCTCTTCCCTATCTCTCTCATTTCCCCAAAGCATTGTTATCACATCTAAATAGAATGGTGTAAATAATTAAAGGTTTGTAGTGAGTTAGCGCGGTCTACAGCCCTTCTCCTAAAGGAGACGCTACGCGAACGGGCATCCTTCTCCCAAGGGGAGACGCCAAAGGCGAACGGCGGGGGGTTTCCCCCATGAGCGACTAACGTACAGCCTGCGGCATCGGTCGGCATCACCCGTAGGGTGAGGACTTTAGTCCTCTAATAAGGACTGAAGTCCTTACTACGAAACAAATGCAATTTTTTTTACATTACTTCACATAGTTTGATTTTTTCAAGTCGTTCTACTTATACAGGAGATTCTATGGAGACGCTTGAGTATTTTCTCCCCCAGGTATGGTTTGTAATTTTAGCGCTCTTTTTATTCCTCTACGTGATGTTAGACGGATTCGACTTGGGGGTGGGGATATTATCTCTTACCTCATCTGATGACGAACGCCGGGGCATTTTGATGACTAGCTTGAGTAATATTTGGGATGCCAATGAAACCTGGCTAGTTCTCATGGCTGGCGGGCTTTTCGGTGCCTTTCCCTTAGCTTATGGCACGATTTTAAGCGCCTTATACATTCCCATTCTCACAATGGTATTTGGGTTTATCTTTCGGGGTGTAGCGTTTGAATTTCGGGAGTTATCCAACCGCAAAGTTTTCTGGAATTTCGCTTTTGGTGCTGGGAGTTTTACGGCTGCACTCGGTCAAGGTTTCGCTTTGGGCGCAGTACTCAAGGGAATTAAAGTTGATGAAGCAGGACATTTTATTGGTACAACCTGGGACTGGTTCAGTATTCCATCTGTATTGGTAGCTTTAACGTTGATTCAAGCATATGTGCTGATTGGTTCTACTTATCTGGTCTGGAAAACTACCGGAGAATTGCAAATTACTCACTTTAAAACTGCCAAAATTGCGGCTTGGACAACTTTAATAGGTGCAATTTTCATCACCATTACAACACCAATAATTTATGAAAGTGCTAGGACTCGCTTGTTTCAACAACCCCTAGTTTATATCTTTGCCCTGATTCCTATCTTGGGAGTCTTATTAATTTGGCAACTCCTGAGAAGTCTTAGCCGTGGAGAAGAACGAGCGCCTTTTGTATGGACTATTTTATTGTTTGTGTTGACTTTTCTGGGATTAGGATTAATCGTCTTTCCTTATATTATCCCTAGACAAACTACCATTTATGAGGCTGCTGCTGATCCTAGTTCGCTGGTAATCATGATTATTTTTATCGGCTTTCTCATTCCGGTGATGTTATTTTACAACCTTTACCAGTACATTGTTTTCCGGGGTAAGGTGACTGGGGGACAGTATGGCGAGTAAATTGGAATCCCACATCTACACCCTCAGCAAAAGCCATGCTTCTCTGTGTAGAACACAATAGAGATAGGTTTGTAGTCCAGTCAGCAAAAAAAACGGGATATATTCCTATGACCACACTTACATTAAACCTCAATTCTGTAATTAAACTTACCAGAGAACAATTTTATCAATTGTGTCAAGAAAATCCCGATTTAAAATTAGAACGCAATGCTCAAGGAGAGCTAATTATCATGCCACCTACGGGGGGAGAAACAGGCAAAAGTAATTCTACTATTAACGCTCAAATCTGGTTCTGGAACGACCAAAATCACTTGGGTGAAGTTTTTGACTCATCAACTGGATTTACTTTACCTTCGGGTGCTGACCGTTCTCCAGATGTCTCTTGGGTGGAAAAATCACGTTGGGATACTTTGACTAAAGAACAAAAAGAAAAATTTGTGCCTCTATGTCCTGATTTTGTGGTTGAAATACTTTCACCTAATGACAGCTTGAAACAAACTCAGAATAAGATGCAAGAGTATATCGAAAATGGGTGTCGCTTAGGTTGGTTAATCAACAGAAAAAAACAGGAAGTAGAAATTTATCGCCCAGAGCAGGGTGTGGAAGTTGTAAAATCACCTCAAACTCTTGGTGAGGAAAGTGTCTTACCTGGTTTTGTACTTAATATGCAACGAATTTGGTAAAGTTTAAAAAATTAGCAATATAAAATCACGGAACGTAGCAAGTGCGATCGCCTGACCTCGCACTACTCATCTACAATAAAGATAGACTTTGTTGAGATTTGTATAGTTAGGGGTTAAGCTGTCATGGCTCCCGCCGTTTTAATTGAAAATCTAAAAAAGAGCTACGGTACGTTAGTCGCCGTCAAAGACGTATCCTTCCAGGTAGAACCAGGAGAAATCTTTGGTTTACTCGGCCCTAACGGTGCTGGGAAAACTACGACTTTACGTGCTTTATGTACTCTGACTACACCGGATGCTGGCAAAATCGAAGTATCTGGCATTTCGGTGATAGACAAACCCAAAATCGCCAGACAAAAGCTGGGCTATGTAGCGCAGGAAGTCGCATTAGATAAGGTACTCACTGGACGCGAATTGCTGCAACTGCAAGCGGCACTCTATCATATTCCAGGAGCAGTAGCCAAACAGCGTATTGACATGGTACTCGATTTACTGGGCTTGCAGGAATACGCTCAGAAAAAGACAGGAACCTACTCTGGCGGTTTACGCAAGCGCCTTGACTTAGCTGCTGGTTTACTCCATGCACCAGATGTTTTGGTGTTGGATGAGCCAACAGTGGGGCTTGACATAGAAAGCCGTTTTGTGGTATGGGATTTTCTGCGTCAACTACGTGCCTCTGGGACAACAGTACTGATTACCAGCCATTATTTAGAAGAGATTGACGCCTTAGCCGATCGCGTGGCGATTATTGACCGTGGTACCGTGATTGCAGCTGGTACACCTTCACAATTAAAAGATCAAGTAGGGGGCGATCGCATCACCTTGCGAATCCGCGAATTTTCTCCACTAGAAGAAGCCGAAAAAGCCAAACACCTGTTGCAAGATTTACCGTTTGTACAAGAAATAATCATCAACAGCGCTCAAGGTAACTCCCTCAACTTAGTGGTGACACCACAAAACGATGCCCTAATTAGCATCCAGCAATCCCTAAACACCGTTGGTTTACCCATATTTGGTATCGCCCAATCTCGCCCCAGCCTAGATGACGTTTACCTCGCCGCCACCGGGCGCACCTTGTTAGATGCAGAATTAGCCGCAGTCGCTAATCGTGATCCCAAAGCAGAGAAAAAGCAGAATATGAGATAGAGGCGCTTAGGCTAGAGTAATTTTTCCCCCATCCCCCCATCTCCCCACTCCCCACTCCCTAATTCCTATGACTATTACCCCTAAATCAGAAATGAATTGGCAGCAATTAGCATCACCGCAAGCAGATATTAATGCTGCTCCCAATTTCTTTGGTGAATTGCTACAAGAGACACTAGCTTTAACTCGCCGCTTGTTTATTCAATTACAACGCCGCCCCTCAACTTTAGTTGCGGGAATTATTCAGCCGGTGATGTGGTTAGTGCTATTTGGTGCTTTATTCCAAAATGCTCCCAAGGGTTTGTTTGGAACTACGACGACAAATTACGGGCAATTTTTGGCGGCTGGGATCATTGTATTTACAGCCTTTGCTGGAGCCTTAAATGCTGGCTTACCTGTAATGTTTGACCGTGAGTTCGGTTTTTTAAATCGCTTGCTGGTAGCACCTCTAGCATCCAGGTTTTCCATTGTCTTTGCTTCAGCCATCTTTATTATTAGCCAAAGTTTATTACAAGCAGCTGTAATTGTGGCAGCCGCCGCCTTTTTAGGTGCAGGTCTACCGGATGTAGCAGGTTTAGGTGCGATCGCCTTAATTGTCTTTCTGCTGGCTTTAGGTGTGACAGCCATCTCCCTCGGTTTGGCTTTTGCTTTACCTGGTCACATCGAATTAATTGCCGTAATTTTTGTTACCAACCTGCCGTTGCTGTTTGCAAGTACCGCCCTAGCTCCTTTATCCTTTATGCCTCAGTGGTTGCAAGTTATAGCTACCCTGAATCCTCTCAGCTATGCCATTGAACCAATTCGCTATCTTTATCTACACAGTGATTGGGGATTGGGTAGTGTAGTTATGCAAGCTCCCTGGGGTAATGTTACCTTTGGGGGAGCGCTGTTGGTGTTGTTTGGCTTTGCCCTCACAGCTTTAGTGAGCATTCAACCCCGATTACGCCGGACTCTTGCTTAAGATAAAAGCATAATGTGTTTGGAGTGATTTACAAGCAAAAACCCCATGAAAAAATCATTTTTACCAGTTGCTAAATTTTCTCTAGCCACCTTAGCAGGAATTGGCTTTGCTTCCCTGCTAATAATTCCACCTAGTTTGGCTCAACTCAACCAAGTGGATCGTGGTACAAATCAAAATAGTGATCAGTTTGCGGGCCCGAATTCAGGCGATTTAGATATATTTCAAATGATCCATCAGGCAAATTTTGGGAATATTAACTGGAATCGGGAGCAACAGCAAGAACAATTGAATTCAGAAGCCGCAAAATTTAAAGCCGCCCAAGAAAGAGCAATTCAAAAACGACAACAGGAGTTAAATACAAATCAGCCATCGAGTTCACCTGAAGACAGTCAATTACCGTAGATTTCATCCCGTGAATTCTCTGCTGACTTTTCACGTCATGTGGAAAACTCCACAGGAAATCTAACTTCCAAATCAGGAATTCAAAGTCTCTCTCCTGCGAGGAGAGAGATTGAGAAAGAGGTTTTCCAGATACCGTAAAAACTACAGACCCAGTGCCGCTAAAACATCACTAGCATGGGTAGTGGTATTGACACTAGCATCAACATGGATAATTTTACCGTTAGGGTCAATTACGTAAGTGACACGCTTGGCATACCCACCACCATCAACATCGTAAGCTTTGATTAAACTTTGGTTAGTATCAGCCAAAAGAGGAAAATTCAAATTATATTTTTGGGTAAAAGCCTGATGAGCGGCTTCATCATCCGCACTAACTCCCAAAACTACAACATCTTTTCCTTGATAATTAGCTTGGGCATCCCGGAAGCTACAAGCTTGTTTGGTGCAACCTGGGGTGTCATCTTTGGGGTAGAAATACAAAACAACTGTCTTTCCAGCAAAATCAGATAATGAAACGGTGTTGCCGTTAGTATCTTTGACGGTAAATGCAGGTGCATCCGTACCAACTGTTAGAGGCATAATGAACCTTTCCTGTTTTCAGATTGATGACTCTGAAATTTTACAATAATTTACAATCATTAAATGAATTACTAGAAAAACTGGTGGTTCGAGGTTGGGGGCTGGGAAAATAAATTAATGACTTATGAGTGATGACTAAAGTAGATTCTCAAAATCCGAAAGCGTTTTTTTATACTCGTAAAACATTAAAAAGGGCGGAGCGATCGCTTGTGTGTTCTCCCTTCAATATTGGTTTGTGGGAAACGATGCGTCATCAGAGTGTGCCTTTAGGTGCCATCGCCCTGGAAAATGGCGTCAAGCATGGCTATACTCAACGCTCTTTGTCAGAATTGGCGTGTGATAATGCTTTGGGCTGGCTGATTCAAGTAGGTGTACTCCGGAGAGAAGTCGATGGTCAAGGAATTACAGATGGTTTTCGCTTGACTCCTCTAGGTCGCCAGCTACTAGAACAATACCAAGGAAAAAATTGGACTACTCCCTCTTGGCGCGATCGCCTGTACAATGCAATGATTTACTGGTTTAGACTACCTTATTAGAATTGCCAGTCCTCAAGTTAGGATGTGGTAGTTATGGGGAACAATATATACGTAAAAGCATCAGATTCCTTGATCAAGTCTTTACTAAAGCAATTTCAGTAAATTTAGGGAATTTTGGTAGAGATTCCCGAAGTGAGATGAGGAAGGATACGCTTGTGCTAATTTCCTCTGCTTAACAGCTTCACAGTTGTTAAAAAGCTGATTTTCTACCGTTCACACGGATATTTCACCCCCTAATTCTCAAAAATTTATAGTGACTTATGAAAGCAATTATGGTAGTGGGGACAACATCTCACGCAGGGAAATCACTGATAACTACAGCTATTTGTCGTATTTTGTCACGGCGTGGCTGGCGGGTGGCTCCCTTTAAAGGTCAAAATATGGCTTTGAATGCTTATGTCACTGCTAATGGGGGCGAAATTGGTTACGCGCAAGCCGTACAGGCTTGGGCCGCAGGTGTTGTTCCTTGGGTAGAAATGAATCCGATTCTTCTCAAGCCTCAAGGGGATATGACATCCCAAGTCATTATCAAAGGTAAATCTGTAGGCAAAGTCAGGGCCGCAGATTACTACGAACAATATTTTGATATGGGTTGGCAGGCCATTGAAGAATCTCTCAAACATTTATCTACAGAATTTGATTTGCTAGTTTGCGAAGGCGCAGGTAGTCCGGCAGAGATTAACCTCAAACACCGCGACTTAACTAATATGCGGATAGCAACATATTTAAATGCACCAACTATATTAGTAGTTGATATTGAGCGCGGTGGTGCCTTTGCCCATGTGGTTGGTACTCTTGAATTACTAGACCCAGAGGAACGCCAACTAATTAAAGGTATCGTAATTAACAAGTTTAGAGGACAGCGATCAATCTTGGAACCGGGAATAAAATGGTTGGAAGAACGTATTGGTATTCCCGTGGTTGGTGTTATACCTTATTTTGAAGAAATATTCCCAGCAGAAGATTCCCTTGACCTGTTTGAACGCAAGTCTTATAAAACCAATACCGAACTGAATATTGCCGTCATCCGTTTACCGAGAATTGCCAATTTTACTGACTTTGACCCTTTGGAATCGGAACCAACTGTATCAGTAAAATTCCTAAGTCCCAAGCAAGATTTAGGACATCCAGATGCCGTAATTATCCCAGGCACTAAAACCACAATTAATGACTTGCTATTACTGCAAAAAACTGGTATGGCAGAAGCAATTCAAAACTATGCAGCTTCTGGTGGCACAGTGATGGGTATTTGCGGTGGCTACCAAATGCTGGGGCAAATCATCGCCGATCCTGAAGGAGTAGAAGGACAAGCCGGCAGATTTCAGGGATTAAATCTCCTACCCATTAGAACAGTAATTACCGGACAAAAGATTGCTCGTCAGCGGCAAGTTAGCTCCAACTATCCCCAGATGGGCTTACCAGTGAGTGGATTTGAAATCCACCAAGGGCGATCGCGTATCGAACAACAAGTAGATAGCCAAGCCTACCAACCTTTATTTGATGATGTTAACTTAGGGTTAGTGGATAGCTGTCAATCCGTTTGGGGGTCATATCTCCACGGACTATTTGACAACGGCCCTTGGCGACGTGCTTGGTTAAATCGCCTGCGTCAACAACGGGGTTTAAAATCTTTACCCACAGGTGTTGCCAACTACCGGGAACAGCGAGAACAAATTCTCGACTCTCTGGCTACAGAAATTGAAACCCATTTAGACTTAATACCTTTTTTGTCTTAGTTAGGCTATGTTTTCATGAGTATTCGCGTCCGCTTTTTACCAGATGATGTCACTGTTAACGCCGAAATAGGAGAAGCCCTCTTAGATGTAGCTCAAAGGGCTGGAGTGTTTATTCCTACTGGTTGTCTCATGGGGTCTTGTCACGCCTGCACCGTGGAACTTGAAGATGGAGATGTCATCCGCGCTTGTATTTCGTCAGTACCACCAGGACGTGAAGAAATGACGATAAATTTATACAGTGACCC
The DNA here is from genome assembly GCF_963920895.1 of Anabaena sp. CCY 9613. Lineage (NCBI taxonomy): Bacteria > Bacillati > Cyanobacteriota > Cyanophyceae > Nostocales > Nostocaceae > Anabaena > Anabaena sp. CCY 9613. Next base: position 320,322 of record NZ_CAWUDE010000004.1, on the reverse strand, counting down.
CACTTGGTAAATGAGTAATCTTAAGTACAAAATGATTATTCAATGGTCAGAGGAAGATAATTGCTTCTTGGTAGGATTCCCGGATTTTCCCGGACAAGAATGGCGAACTCATGGGGATACTTACGAATTGGCAGTAGCCAACGGCATTGAAGCCTTAGAATCTCTAATTATGGCTTATGAAACTGCGGGCGATACACTACCAGAACCAACAGTGTGTAACGCCGCATAGTTTCAGTTGTTTTGTCATGTCAAGTTACTGGTAGTCATTAAACAATTGCTTTAGTTATTAGACTTGACATTCAAAGCATATTCTTTAAACCTTTCCAAATCCGCCTGAATTGTAGACTCTACCACCCGCCCCAAAAACAAATTATCCATAATTTTGCCGAGGATTCCCGGGATGGCGTAAGAAATAGTCATTTTGACAATGCTACTATTGTGGCGATCGTAAAAACGAATTGCCCCCTGATTCGGTAACCCATCAACGGATTCCCACTGAATAATTTGGTTGGGTATCACTTTGAGAATACGGGACTTCCACTTAAATTCCAAACCCCCAGTACTCAATTTCCAAAGAGATATATTTGGATCATCCGGCGAAATTTTCACCGAATCAATCCATTTCATCCACCGAGGCATTTGCTCTAAGTCAGACCAGAGGCTCCATACTAAATCAATAGGAACATCTACTTCTACCTGGACACTATGCTCTAACCAATCTGCCATGTTATTTTCTTCCTCTGCGTTATGCCACTTGACGCCAGTCCGTACCCTGCGGGAAGCGCCCAGAGGGCGTCTACAAGTCGGGGAACCCGTCCACCGCAGTTGTTATTTCTTCACATTCTCCAGAACCACTTTGGCTGCACGTCGTCCGGAAATTGTGGCTCCCTCCATGCTGTCGATGTAGTCTTGCTGTGTATAACTACCAGCCAGAAAGAAATTAGGTATTGGCGTTTTTTGGTGAGGACGGTATACATCCATTCCTGGTGCTTCCCGATAGAGAGACTGCGCCAGTTTGACCACACTGTACCAAGTCATATTCAATTCCCGTGATGAGGGAAATAATTCATGAACTTGCTTGAGGACATGTTGAGCGATCGCCTCATTATTTTGTTTAATAAAAGCATCTCCCGGTGTAAGTACCAACTGTAATAAAGACCCTTGTCCTGGGCGATAATAATCACTGGGACTGGCTAAAGCTAGATCCGCAAAACAAGAAAAATCCGCATCGGCGGTGTACAGCAAATTATCTATCCCGGCTGCATGATTTAGCTGTTTACGTTTCTCTGCATCTTGCAGTTCCGTTACCCAGCCATCAAATCTCAGCTGCACTGTGGCTACTGGTACTGCATCTAATTTATAAATATTGTCAAATTCTGACCATTTACGCCATTCTTGGGGTATTATTCGCTGAACTCCGGGGACATCGCCAGCAAAGACATAGGCGTCAGCCGTAATAGTTTCTACTGTGTCACCTTGAGCCACAACCATGCCAGTGACATGGGTTTCTTCATCTGACTGGGTAAATTGAATTTCTCGCACTTGTCGCCGGGTGTGAATTTTCGCGCCTCTGGCTTCGAGATATCTGAGAATCGGTTTGTGCAAATACTCATCAGGGGAACCTTCCAGCATCCGCATAATTGAAGCTTCGGTTTTAGCTGCAAAGAACTGGAAGATGGTCAACATACAACGGGCGGAAATATGGTCACAATCAATAAATCCTAAAGCATACGCAATGGGATTCCACATCCGTTTGATACTTCCTTCACTACCGCCATGACTGCGGAACCATTCAGCAAAGCTAACTTTATCTAAGGTGCGGATAGTTTTCATCGCCCCGTCAAAGTCTACTAACCCCCGAACTATGGGACTAGTACCCAAGGCGATCGCATTTTGGATTTTATCTTGTAAAGATAGTTGAGGAGTAGTAAAAAATGCCTTTAAACCATTAAAAGGCGCACCTGTGACGAAACGAAAATCTAAAGCGCCAGTGCGTCCACCTTTATTGATAAAAGTGTGGGTATGTTCTTTAAGACGTAAATTAGACAACGCCCCCACTTTTTCCATCAAATCAAATAGCTGGTAGTAACAGCCAAAAAATACGTGCAACCCCATTTCAATATGGTTGCCATCGCCATCTACCCAACTACTGACTTTACCACCAACAAACGGACGGGACTCAAAAATCTGGACTTCACAGCCAGCATCAGCTAAATCTACTGCGGTTGCTAGCCCAGCCAGTCCCGCACCCACTATTGCAACACGCATTCCATCTTACCTTTTCAGTTTCTTTACAGATTGTAACTGGGTTGGTGTCGGAATTGCCTACTGCTCTCAAGTTATACCGTTAATTGAGTAATTGAGGATTTGAGATTTTGGTGAAGTAGTACAGTATTAGGGATTTCCAGACCACTTGCTACAAGTTAGGTAACCCACTGTACCAAATATAAAGGCTCTCCATCAGCAATAATGGGAATATCTTCGTACATATGGGTTCCTCTCATCCATCTGTCGCCATCATTTTTTCACTGGGTATTTTTGAGATGTAGATGCACAACAGGCTGATAATGCCTTCTGATAATAAATTTCCCTTTATTACTTCTTGGAACTCTGATGAGCAACTAGATCATCTTGTGCCAAAGCGTCTTTATTGGGAATACAAACTTTCGTCAGTGGATGTACACTAGAAAAAGCATTACAAGTATTTTTTGTGGGGAAAAGTGATAATCTACGAAGCCGTAAAACCACAATTCCTACTTATTTGTTTGCTTCTTTACCATCATCGGAAACAGGTAAACCTCTAATCAGTTCACGAATTACATCGGTTGCAGGTCTACCTGTCATCTGACAATAGTTTTCTAGTTTTTCTGCTTCCTGTGTTGCCAAGTTGACAGTGATACGTTTTACGGCCCATTTTTTATTAGTCATTATCATGCTATCTGCTGTATATTAACACCATCAAAAAAACAATTTACTCAACATGAAGACGATAACATTATCAGAGTTTGTGCCCAGAAACAAGTAATACCATGAACATGAAAAAGTCCTCTTTGTCAAATGTATTGATCATTGTCCAATAAAGTATAAGAATAGAATCACCATTGTGACAGGGAAAGTATCACAGACTCTCTGGTAATAACAATGACATCAGCAAGATGTTCATCAAAGCTTGACAATTCAATTCTATAAATGAACTGAAATATCTATTATTCACTTAATCAAGATTTCCCCAATTCATTTAGATAAAAATAATTTGACGTTTTCTGCCTTTAAAGGTTATGGAACCTTGTATGAGAAAATATTTGTGGATAGACAGGAGATTACTAGCATGTAGGCTGGCTCTAGTGTACGTACATTTACTAATATGGTGAGTAATCACGTCAAAGTACTTCACTAATAAGTAATGGCGATTAAGATGAAATCAGGTTTTGTCTTCATCTATTCCATGCCATGACAACTGGATATTTACCTAGTCAATGACCTCAAGTTAATAGATCAAAGCAAGTTATTTTTTCCTGTTGTCTCATACTATATTCTGTTTTTTCAAGTCCACAAACTAGAAACTTATGATCTAGTACAAGCTAGCAGTTTCATTTCTCAAGGCGATGGTAGCAATTAACTAGTACTCCAAGACGTCAATAGAGTAACCCTTCTCAAGAAGTGAAAAGCTTTTTATATAAGCTTTTTGACTTTCAGCTTCCGTCTGGCGGTACTAGTCTTGATTGTCAAATAAATTAGGGGAAGTCGCTGATATTGAATGTAGATAACCCAACGTTCCTGGATGAACAACTTTTCACAATAAACCACTGTTTACCACAAGCTGATTCATGAGACATTCACACTGTCACACTTAAGCAAGAGTAGGAAAATGACAAGAATGATTCCCATTTTTTAATTATTGAATCCTGAGATTGGAGATCAATTGCTTGAGTTTGTCTGGTTTACTGGGAAATGAGATTTTATCTGAACTAGGCATTTAATGGTTCATGATGTTTTATCCAAATCTGACATATTTTTTGAGATTTTCTCAGGTAGCATCTACAAATCTAGCTAAAACTATTGTTCTCTTCCTCCTAATATCGATAAAGACTATCCATTAGCTAGTGTTATTGTCCAGGAATAGCGACATCTATTTTCAGTGTTAAGGCTATTATAACTGTGATTTTTATACTTTAAATAATCTTTATCAAAATGCTATTTTAGAAAAATTTGTTACTTTATAAAAAAAACATGAAGTAAAAGTATAATATCTAAACTTTGAGTTAAATCTGTTGACAGATTATGAAGCTATATAAGTTTCAAAATCTCATGACATATGAAAATATTAAGGCTAACAAGATTAAGTTGACAAAAAATAAATTTTTACTGATTATGACTTGAGTATTTAGCTATTTTTACGTGGATTAATTTGCCTATAATTTTACTGAATAACAATGGAAATATGCATACTTTATGAAATTGCCATGAAGTATTGTGCGATCATAGGTATTACTAGTACCGCCAGGCGGAAGCCAAAATTTGTGTTTAAAAGCTTGACAGGAGAATTTCTTTCCTTGCAACTTTTAGCAAAATTTAAAAAACTTTGATTGTGAATTTTTGAACTTTTTTTAAGGATATCTATATTTACGCCCTGAAGGACTAGATTCATTGATAGTTAATCAGACAATACATTTAGCATGAAGTCGCAGAACCTCTCCCCAAACCCTCTCCGACGCGGAGAGGGACAAAAATATTCTGAATTACCAACGAAAAATTAAGCCTTTAAAGCTTCTAACGCCACTTACTACAAGTCGGCAAAACCGACGACAGTCGCCACTCTACGAGAAGCCCTACGGGTGATGCCTCAAAGCAAGCTAAGGGCGGTAAGCACCCATAAGCATCAACCTGCCGTTAGACATGGGGGTTGGTGATTTTTATTCCAATTCTAATTGCGGCATAAGTTGGAGAGTACCAAGACCTAACTCTTGAGGTGACAGAGATCTCGCCTCAAACAAAGCCATCATATCTCGCAATTGGGGATTTCCTCGGGAAGCTCCTGTTAATCCTTTGGCAATAATCAAACCACAATAACCCTGGGTATTTTTACACCGTTGATTCCATTTTTGCCGGGCTTCTATATGAGTTGGATCTTCATCTAAAAATTCACCAAACAAAAATAATTCGCTATTTTGAGTTTGCAACAAACCCAAATCGTAGCGATCGCCATCGAAAGGATCAGTCCCAGGGTTAAAGCAAATTGCTTTAAGTCCGCCTGCTGCTTCAATATTTTCAATGACATTTTTAGCCTTGGGGCGGGAAGTTTGAATTAAAATTATCGGCAATCCATCACCAACTTTTGGTACTTCACCTGCTTGCTGATGTTTCACACCTTGTCGCAAGTAATCTAGCATTTCCCAAGAGATGACTCCCAGACTGAGAAAAGAGTCTTCTGGTATCAAATCGTCTCGCAAAGAAGGAAATATAGGTAAGTCTTCTTCCGCCATTTCTAGCTCATGAACATCAAAGCCTGCCATTTCCTCTAATTCATTGGCCAACTGCGGCATGGTAGAAACAGTTACAGATATGGCTTTAATTGATGAATCTTCTGATTTAGGGGGAGAAATGCGATAGCGACGGCTAAGACTGGGAAAGGTGTCAGTGTCATTATTTAATTGGCGGCGATGATCGCGAATAAAGCGGCAAAGACTTTCTAAAGCCACAAAAACTGCCAGTGCTTCTTCTTCATACAAAACCGAACGCAGGCCTTCTAAGGGATGAATATTGCCAAACGTTGCCGTCATTTCTGACGAAGATAAATCTAAGAAATCATTTTCATCCTCATATTCATCGGCGTTGTCTTCATCCTCAAAGGTGAGAAAAAAGCAATCTTGCTGAAGAAAAGCTGCTTCTAAACGCCCTTGTGAATCGTCATCCTGTAAAACTGCGGCGCGGAACTGCTTTAAAGAATCTTCCGAGCGATAAAATAATACCCCATATTCCATCCCCAGCATTCCCATCACTGAGGCGTAAAGTGTACCAACATCCCACTTATTAATCTCTATGGACAAGATTTGTTGTTCTTCTAAAAATTCCCAAGGTGCTGCTTGCCAAAGCGCTAAAGCTTTCTCATGCAAGGCTTGTGCATACTGTGGGGGTAAATCGGGAGTTTGACTATCGAGGATTTCGCTAAACCCACGAAACAGTTCATCAATCAAAGGCAATTCGGGGGCATAGTCAATGGCAATATCCAAATCTTGCAGCACGCCGCGCAGATAAAATTGAATTTCCCGGTCTTTGACTAAAATTTTTTGTGGTCTAGCAGGTTTGCCGGGACTGTGAGGATGCTCCATAGCACGCATTAAGGTGCGAACAATTGCCTCAGGGCCCGTTTCTGGGGGTACCATGTCCATGCCGCGGACAACACCTTGTGAGCCATCTACCCAAAGAATACATTCACCTGTAGCCTCTGAGTCTAAATGTTGAGTTTGTGATGACGACATTGGACGGCGATCGCCCTCCCATACAGAAGGAATTTGAGTTAATGTCTTCAATCGACGACTGGTAGAGCGATTAAAACTTGTCATAGAGTAGAAAAAGAAGCTATTTGGCAGTAAATTATTGGGAATGACTAGCCTCAGGTAAAATTTTCCTGGCTAACCTGAAGAATGCATGTAACTCAGGTGGCCACAAGGCTTGAACTCCAGAAATACCGAATCCCTCAATTCTAGAATAAAAATCTTTGGCTACTTTTGACGGAGTGTTTACAATTTGGCAACTTTAACGATATCAATGTCGCTAGAATGTATACAAAAACTAGCATAGTAACTTTAGGTCATAACAGCCTATACAGGTTACGCTTTAAACTACTTCAGGAGTTGAATAAGCAAATGACACAAGTAACTCAGTCTCAACAGCGGGGAATTCAACTGAGTAAATCAGCCTTGCTCCAAGTCAAATCCTTGCAGCAAAAGCAAGGTAACGAACTGTGCTTACGAGTGGGAGTTCGTCAAGGTGGTTGTTCTGGAATGTCTTACATGATGGACTTTGAGGACAGCAGTAAGATCACCCCTCAGGATGAAGTTTTTGACTATGACGGTTTTAAAATCGTTTGCGATCGCAAAAGCCTATTATATCTCTACGGCTTAATGCTCGATTACAGCGATGCCATGATTGGTGGCGGTTTTCAATTCACTAATCCCAATGCCGCTCAAACCTGTGGTTGCGGCAAGTCATTTGGAGTGTAAGATTATCAGTTGTCAGTGGTCAATGGTAACTGACCACTAACGACCGACTAAATGACTATTAACTAAATTTCTTATGGCTCAAACAGTTGAGTTCCTGTTTGATACAGGTTTGGAACGCTATAAAGCTGGCGAATCACCAGAATCTTTAATCCCTGTATTTAAAGAAGTGTGCGATCGCGCCCCTAAAACCAGTTCAGCTTGGATTTGTCTAGCTTGGTTGTATTTGCTAGAGAACAAGGCTAACTTGGCTTACAAAGCGGCACAGAAGGCAGTCAAGTTAAATCCCCAAGACCCACAAGCGAGAGTTAATCTCGCCCTATCAATGCTAGAAACAGGTCAAAAAGGGTTGCGACAGCACATTGATTTTGTCAAACAATTAATGTTTGTCAACCAAGAATGGCACGATGAAATCAAAGACAGCATTGAAGATGGTTTAACCAGAAAACCAGATTGGCAGAGTTTGGTAAAGGTCAAAAATTGGTTGTTTGAAGAGTAGAGGCTAGTACCGCTGCGCGGAAGTCAAAAGTCAAAAGTCAAAAAGCTTATCAAACAGGCTGTTTGACGATTTCAAATGGTATGCCTATTTACGCCGTGCTGTACTAGGGGCTAGGGGCTAGGGGCTAATGAACCCCAATCCCCATTACCCCTTATCTATCCCATTACCTCTTATCCCCAGAGGGAGCCCCGAGTTCCCCAATCCCTTATGAAAGACAAATTTTTAAACTGGCTCAACCTAGTTTTAGTTGCTGACGTGTTCTTAGTTTTGTTTGGCTTTGGCTGGTTAGTCATCGCCGCCATTGGCGATGCTGCGGGTGTTAACCTCGGTCTTGATTTATGGCATCAACTTTGGCAGCCTGTGTTTAATCCAGCAATTGGCATCCTCATGGGTGGTGCTATTCTTAGCGGTTTGATCAGTTGGGTTTCCCGCAAATTTCAGGCTGATTAGTCACCTTTCCCCTGTGGGGAAATAATTTGTGTCAGTGCTGATGATAACTGAGGATATGCATACTCAAAACCTGCCTCTAAGGTACGTTTAGGTATGACTTGTTGACCTTCTAAAACTACCATTGCCCCGTCTCCTAAAAGGGCTTCGAGGGCAAAGCCAGGAACAGGTAACCAGGAAGGACGATGCATCACCTGTCCCAAGGTGTGACAGAAATCTGCCATACGTACGGGATTAGGTGCGGTGGCGTTATATACTCCTGATATTTCGGTCTTAGTTAAGGATTGTAGTATCATATTTACTACATCATCTACGTGAATCCACGAAAACCACTGCCGGCCACTACCAATGGGCCCACCTGCGAACAGTTGGAAAGGCGTAATCATTTTACCTAAGGCACCACCTTTACCCAAAATAATGCCAAATCGTAGAACAACTAGGCGCACACCAGCGGCTTTCACTTTTTGTGCTTCTGCTTCCCAGGCTTGACAGACTTGAGCTAAAAAATCGTTACCGGATGAACTATTTTCATCAAAGGTAGCGGTTTCGCTGGTTCCATAGTAGCCAATAGCCGATGCATTGACTAAAACAGTGGGCTGAGGACTAGCTTTAGCTATGGCTTCGACTATTTTCTGTGTACCTATCTGGCGACTGTTGAGGATTTTCTGTTTTTGTTCTGGTGTCCAGCGTTCCTCAGCAATGGGTTCCCCAGCTAGATTTACAACTCCATCACAACCAGCGATCGCATCTTGCCAAGCACCAGATATTGTGGGTGTATAAGCAACAATTTCTACATGAGGAAAAGTCCCAGATGGAAAAATTTTCTGAGCAGAGGTGGTATTACGGGTGAACACCAGTACTCTATGACCATCTTTATGGAGTTTTTCTACTAACCGTTTACCGACAAATCCTGTTGCTCCAGTAATTGCTACCTTCATCTGCTCCTCCGGCAAACTCTTATTTTAAAATTTTTTATCTAATTTTTAACTTACATTACCTGGCGATTTGGTGGTTTCAATTTTGATGGCGTAATTTGCCCTTAGTTAGTTGGGTCGATAATAGATTTGTCAAGATACCAGGGTATTATATGATGAACGGATTGTTGCAAGGTGTGGGGCTATTATGGCTCGCTATATATGTTCATTTCTTCTTGCTATTCCTATTGAACATCTCCAGCCTTTAGTTGGAGAACTTCTTCAGGATTGTGATTTGGAACTTCAATACTACACAACTGATTACATTTTGGCGCGTGAAATTCCTGGTAGTATTCCTTTTTCTAAGATGGTCAAGGTAGAAGTTTTGATTGATAGATCGACTGCTACCGAAACAGAAACCAGAATGAGTATTGTGATGAAAAATGAGGAACTACCACTGCAAGTAAATAATCACTGTCGAGAATTATTTGAATTTGTGAAACAGTCAATTGAAGATTGTCGTCATTGGCATCTGATTGAAAGTCTTGCTAGTTGAAAGAGTAATGTTGAAAAAAACTGATGATAATTTATTGGTGTCATAAACTACTCATAAACTAATTGATAACAAAAAAAATTAATGTGGCTAAAGCTAGCTCTAGCCACACATCTGAAATCAAAAAATTCACTCAGCTAATAATTGAAACCTAGCTCAAGGGAAATCTTTTTAATCTTCTAAGTCTTCTGTCATCCCAGGATTAATGAGTGTAATATCATACTCGCTAGAATCTGTTTGTCCAGACCGCTCAGTATTTTTTAATAGATAATAAATTGCACGTACCTGAGGCCCAAAAACGATCTCATCTTCATTTTTGAGATCGTGAGCTGGCATCTTGCGTCCATTAATCATCAGACCGTTGGCACTAGACTTACCTTTGGCATCACCATCGACAATCCGATAATAATAGCTACGACTATTATTGTCTCGTGGCAGTCTCACTAATGTAGCATGGCGGCGAGAGACAAACTGAGACATTAAACGGATATTGCACTCGCGGTCTCTACCCAGGGAGTAGATGGGATGTTCCAAAGAAAACTCCTTGCGACCTTGGTCGTCTTCAAGAATTAGTAGATGGTTTTCATTAGTTTCAGTTGCCATTGATGCATCTTTGCTACAGTCGCTGGAAGTGTAATTAATCAAGATTTGTGAGGTTTTTTTCTGCCCTGATCATGCACTACAGTCTGTAGTCTTGAGTGGGAATCAGAATCAAATACCTACTTACTCGTAAGAGTAGAACATGGTTGCTCTACTCTATAATTGTTGTGGCTCCCGAAGGAATCTCAACAAATTTTGTAAGATGCGTTACACCTAACTATCGATTTAGTTTAACCTGAGATGGCAAAAAGCAGTATTTGGTTGACAATATTCACTTGCAGTTTTTCACAAGCGATGAGCTAGTCGCCTTAATAAAATTGAGTTGGTGACAACACTAACAGAGCTAAAAGCCATCAATGCTGCTGCTCCGGAAGGACTGAGGACAAAACCAACAGTGGGTAACAAAACACCTGCGGCTAAAGGAATACCGATAGTATTATAGGCAAAAGCCCAGAATAAATTCTGGCGGATTTTGTTGAAGGTGGCACGACTCAATTGAATGGATGCCACAACGTCATTTAAACAATCCCGCATCAAGACAATTTCGGCAGTCTCCATAGCTACGTCTGAGCCGGAATATAAGGCAATTCCCACATCTGCTTGTGATAAAGCTGGAGCATCATTAATACCATCACCCACCATTGCCACATGAGATGCAGATTTGGCTTGTAATTCTTGGATAACAGCCGCTTTTTTGCTGGGGAGAACACCTGCGATCGCATCCGTACTATCTAATCCTAGTTGTTGAGCTATGGCATGAGCTGCTTCTGGGCGATCGCCACTGAGAAGTATTACCCGTAAACCCATATTACGTAACTGATCTACTGTACTTTGGGCATCTGCTCTGAGGGTATCTTGAACGGCAATTAATCCTGCTAAACTGTCCTCTACTGCTACACCCACCACTGTTTTACCTGCTGCTGCTAGCTGCTGCGCTAACTGTTGTGCGGTTTCATCGAGAGGAATCCCGTGTTTACTCAACCATTCCCAATTCCCCAACAGCACAAATTTACCTTCAACCATGGCCGACACCCCCAATCCGGGTTCGGTGTGAAAATCCACTGCATCGGGGATAGATAAATCTTGTTGCTGCGCTGCTTGCTGAATCGCTTTTGCTAGGGGGTGGTAAGTACCGCTTTCTACGGCTGCGGCTAGTTGGAGCAGTGTCTGGGGTTCGTTGTTACCTATTTCCCCAATGGGTAGACAATCGGTAACCGTGGGATTACCTGTAGTCAGAGTGCCTGTTTTATCAAAGACAACTGTATCTAACTGATGTACTTTTTCTAAAACATCACCACCTTTAATTAATAGACCTCGTTCTGCACCGATGGCAGTACCCACAAGAATAGCTGTAGGAGTAGCTAACCCTAAAGCACAGGGACAAGCCACAACCATCACTGCGATCGCTAGTTTTAAGCTGGTGAGAAGTGGAGAAGTGGGGAATCGGGAATCGGGAGTAGGGAGTGGGGAATGATGAGCCATTTCCATGCCACTAGAGGTGGCAAGATCCCAAATGTGAGTGCCGAAAAAGTACCAAAAGATAAACGTTAAAACTGAGGCTGTTAACACACCGTAGGTAAAGTAACCGGCGACTGTATCAGCTAATTTCTGGACTGGGGCTTTACGAGTTTGGGCAGTTTCGACTAAGGCGACGATGTGAGCTAAGGTGGTATCACTACCGATACGGGTGGCTTGGATAGCGATCGCTCCTGATTGGTTCAATGTACCTGCTGCCACTACATCTCCTGGCTGTTTAATTACGGGTACGGCTTCTCCCGTCAACATCGATTCATCTATTGTTGTTTGCCCAAAGCGCACCTCACCATCAACAGGAATTTTATCCCCTGGAAGTACCTGCAACCATTCACCCACACGTACATGTTCGGCGGGTATCTCGACAATATTTGACCCTAATCCTAGTTTCTCTGGGTCTGGGTTGGGAATCAATCGCGCTACTTGGGGTTGGAGTGCCAACAATTGTCTGAATGCGGAGGCTGCTCTTCCTCTGGCTTGTTTTTCTAATGTTCTACCCAAAAGGATAAAGCCCAACATCATCACTGGTTCGTCAAAGAAGCATTCCCAACCAATTTGGGGAAACAACAACGCCACTAAACTTGCTGTGTAGGCTGTTAATGTTCCCAAACCCACCAAGGTATTCATATTGGGCGCATTGCGTCGCCAGCCCCGCCAACCATCCACTAAAATCGGTCGTCCGGGAATCAGGATGGCAACTGTGGCTAATCCACAATGAAACCAAATGTTATTTAATACTGGTAATACAGCCCCACCCATGCTGGTAAAGTGACCAATTCCCGACAAAACTAGCAATATCCCCGCAATCATCAACTGCTGGCGAGCAGAACGCATTTCTTGGCGTTGCCGTGCTTCGGGATCTTGGAGGGTTGTGCCACCTGCAACTTGATTGCTAGCTTGACGGGGTTGAGAGGGAAATCCTGCTGTTGTTAATCGCTGTGCTAAGGCATCTGCATCTACTACACCAGCTTCCGACTCTACAATAGCTACTTCTGTAGCCAGATTTACACAGGCGCTCTTGACTCCTGGATGTTGCGTTAGCTGTCGCTCTACAGCGCTAACACACCCAGCACATTTCATTCCGCCAACATCAAGGATAATTTTCTCGGAAGTAGGGGCTGTTTCTGGAGTAAGCTTGGTTTTTGGGGCAAGTTGCATGACAAGTGTTGGGTTCGCTACGAAAATTCAACGCTTGACTAAAAGCGTCTCTATTTCGAGCGTAGGCTAAATTCTCAACTTTGACATCCTCAACGGGCTAAAGCCACGGTGATTCCTAAACCTCACGATTTAGGTTTCTGTTTCCTTCCCTCACAGGTTTTGCTTACGCACGCCCCTTCGGGTCTACGCAACTGCCCTTTAGACTTATGCCTATCAGGTCTTATGTTCGCTCCACAGACTGTAACGGTGTGTCCCACCGCCAAAATGTTTTTAGCTGCGTTGATGTCCCGGTCGTGGTGCGCCCCACAATTTGGGCAATCCCACTCCCTGATATTCAACGGCAATTTATCAACAACGTGACCGCAGCTACTACAGCGCTTAGAACTGGGGAACCATCGGTCAATTTTCACCAAGGTTCGTCCGTACCAAAGAGCTTTATACTCCAGTTGCCTAATCATCTCGCCCCAGGAAGCATCGCTGATAGCACGGGCAAGTTTGGAATTTTTAACCATGTTTTTAACTGCCAAGTCCTCAACTACTATTGTTTGGTTTTCACGAATCAGTCGAGTTGTCAGTTTGTGCAGATGGTCAATTCTAGAATCGGAAATTTTAGCTTGAAGACGAGCTACTTTGAGTCTTGCTTTATCTCGGTTGCGAGAGGCTTTCTGTTTGTGGCTCAAAGACTTTTGCGCCCTTCTCAGCTTTTGATAGTGCTTGTCAAACGCTTTGGGATTAGCAATCTTCTCACCCGTACTCAGGGTCATAAGACTACTAATACCAACATCCAATCCCACAGCACTATCAATTGGCTGCATGGTTTCATCAGAAGGATCATTAATCCGCAAACTAACGAACCAGCGTCCAGAAGGGTCAAACTTGACAGTGATGGTTGTGGGGTCACAACCTCTTGGCAACTGCCTCGACCATTTAATTGGCAATGGGTCAGAACATTTAGCCAAGTAGACTTGTCCATCTTTCCACTTGAAAGCAGACTTGGTAAACTCTGCACTGCCACCGCTACGCTTCTTTTTGAAATTGGGATATTTCGCCCTACCCGCAAAGAAGTTTGTGAACGCTGTTTGCAGATGTCTCAAGCCTTGTTGCAGTGGTACACAACTCACCTCGTTCAAAAACTGAAGGGCTTCAAGTTTTTTCCACTGTGTCAACATGGCACTTGTTTGAACGTAGTCAACTCGTTCTTGCCTTTCATACCAAGCTTCGGTTCGGGAAGCCAATGCTCGGTTAAACACCAACCGCACACAGCCAATTGTCCGGCGCAATATTTGTTCTTGCTCGGTAGTTGGGTAAAAACGGTAGCGGTAGGCTTTTTCCATACTTCACATTTTACCAAATTCCATGTAAAGCCGTCCTAGAAGGACGGGGTTTCTACCCATTTTTCTGATGAAACAACTACGAACTCGGAACTGCTAACTGTGGTTCTGGTGTTGATTCCTCTTCTTCTGGTAAGCCCAATATTGATCTATACAACTTCACGTACTGTTTAGCAGATTGGTACCAACTGAAGTCTGTACTCATCCCACGTTGTTGTAATTGTTGCCATTGAGGTTGGAAACGGAAACCTTCCCAAGCTCGAATCATACAGGTGAATAAATCTAGTGGTTCATAGCGGTCAAAGCAATAGCCAGTACCAGCAGCATTCATGGGATCGTGGTGAAATACAGTATCAACTAATCCACCTGTACGGCGAACAATGGGAACCGAACCGTAGCGCAAAGACATCATTTGGCTGATACCGCAGGGTTCAAATCGGCTAGGCATTAAGAAGGCATCAGTACCAGCGTAAATTCTCCGAGACAGGGCATCGTTATATAGTAGGTAAACTGCCATGCGTCCGGGATAACGGGATGCTAACTGCCACATTTGGGTTTCGTAATAGCGATCGCCTGTTCCTAGCAGTACAAATTGGGCATCTGTATATGCCATGAAGCGATCTAAAATTTGCAAGACTAAATCAATACCTTTTTGCTCGACTAAGCGTGTCACCATGCCGATTAAAAAGGCCTTTTTGTTCACTTCTAATCCTACTTCTTCTTGCAGAGCAACTTTGTTAGCTGGTCGTTTATCTAGGGTATCGATGGTGAATTGTTGGGCAATGTATTTGTCGTCTGTGGGATCATATATTTCTAGGTCTATGCCGTTGATAATCCCCGATAACTTACCACTAATAAAAGACAGTAAACCTTCTAATGTTTCACCGTAAGCAGCTGTCTTAATTTGCTCCGCATAAGTTGGAGAAACAGTATTTACCCTATCAGCATATTGCACCGCAGCCGCCATTGTGTTGTGTCCTTGCATATACCAAGGACACCAAGTAATTTTCTCTAAATACCAACGCCAAGGCCCTTGATAAGCCAAGTTGTGAATGGTGAAAACGGTACTGATATCAGGGTCTTGGTGCATCCACACAGGAATCATGCCGGTGTGCCAATCATGGCAATGGATAATTTCTGGTTTCCAGTAATTCCAGCAAAATTCAGCTGCACCGTTAGCAAATAAAGTGAACCGCCAATCTTCATCGTCTCCCGAATAAATCCGGCGGGGCATAAAGGCAGGATGTCCAAATAAGTATAAAGGAACATCAGTACCAGGCAAAATGCTTTCGTAAACTGCAAAATCCTGGAACATGGCGTATCCAGACCAGATCGGGTCTTTGGGAATCTCCATTTTGTCTGGCAGAAAGCCGTAGTAAGGCATGAATATTCGGACATCATGCCCCATTTTTCTCAAGATTTTGGGCAATGCTCCCACCACATCCCCCATTCCTCCAACTTTTGCGACGGGAGCTGCCTCTGCTGCAACGAATAGAATCCGCATGGTAATTTTTATTTCCCCGGTTCGGCTGATCAGTTTTCAATTATTCAGTTATCAGTTATCAGGTTTTCACCGTTAACTGTTTACTGTCCACTGATTACTTATCTAAGCACATCTGCTTGCCCAATAGCTTAAGAACCCCGTTGGATCTCGGTAAAAATTTCTTCTAAAATTTCTTGTGCGCCTTGTTGTCGCAAGCATTCTGCTAATTCGGCGCCTATAGCTTCGGCGTTGTTAGCAGTCCCGGTAATGGTGTCTTTGACTAGCTTTTGTCCATCGACGCTAGCAACTATACCTGTGAGGGTTAAGTTGTTACCATCAATTTCTGTATTTACACCAATGGGTACTTGACAACCGCCTTCGAGTATCCTTAAAAATGCTCTTTCAGCTAGACAGCGATCGCGTGTTGCTGGATGTTCAATGGCTTTGAGTAATGAGATGAGTTCATTGTCATCTGCACGACATTCTATGCCTAAAGCACCTTGTCCCACTGCGTGGAGTGAAATTTCTTTGGGGAGAACTTGATGAATGCGATCGCCCATGCCTAAACGCCCTAATCCGGCGGCGGCTAAAATTAGGGCATCATATTCGCCTGCATCTAGTTTGGCCATCCGTGTATTTAAATTTCCCCGGACATCTTTAAATGTAAAATGCGGAAAATGGTGACGTAGTTGTGCTAGTCGTCTTAAAGAAGATGTGCCGATGACTGCACCTGCTGGCAAAGTCTCAATTTGTTTATCTTGATGCTTTTCGTGTACCACTAGAGCATCTGCCGGATTTTCCCGTTCTGTAATTGCTGCTAGGGTTAATCCCTCTGGCAAATTAGTCGGCAAATCTTTCAAAGAATGAACCGCAAAGTCAATCTCTTGATTGATCATTCCTAGTTCAAGTTCTTTAGTAAATAGTCCTTTATCGCCAATTTTGGCTAATGCTACATCCAGGATTTTGTCACCTTGGGTAGACATGGTATGGACTTCAAAAGAGATATCAGGAAAACTTTTTTGAAGTTGCTCTCGTACCCAGTAGGTCTGAACTAGGGCGAGTTGACTTTTCCGAGAACCAATACGGATGGTGCGTGGGGGACTGGATACAACTGAAGTCATAAAACAATATGTCAAACCAGGCGATACATTCACTCTCATCTAGACTACCGCAGTGGGTGAGTCACCGGATTGTTATTGTCTAATTGAGGTAAAGGTTATTTTTACTTTTTTTACATTTGTTTACATTTTTTTGAATGACTCAACAGCAAATAGCCTTGTATTGTCGAAGTTTTTAAGAGGCCATTTTCATTTTTGAGTGTCGGGAGAAGTTCTAGATTTTAGAGAATCCCCATTCCTAACTATACATAGGCAAACCTACCACCAGACAGACGTGATAATTTGAGAGGGGAATGATAATCTGACATTAAAGTTAGAAATAATTTAAGATTTTATTTACTAAGACTTAATCCCTAACCCTATGAAACGTTCCGCCTGCCTTATCTTTAATCCAGTTGCGGGTCAGGGTGACCCAGATACAGAACTGGTACAGATTCGAGCAATATTAGAGCCAGAAATTGACCTGGATATTTACTTTACAACTGAAGAACTTGATGCTGATCAATTGGCTCAGGCGGCAGTTGCAAGGGGAGTGGATGCGATTATTGCTTCTGGCGGAGATGGTACACTTTCGGCTGCTGCTACTGCGGTGGTAGGGACTGATATTCCATTTGGGATTATTTCTAGGGGAACAGCCAACGCTTTCGCCGCAGCCTTGACAATTCCTGACACAATTGATGCCGCCTGTCATACTATTTTACAGGGAGCAACTCGGCGCGTAGATGCAGCTTACTGTAATGGTCGGCCGATGGTATTGCTAGCAGGTGTGGGCTTTGAAGCTGATACAGTAGAACTGGCAGATAGGGAAGCCAAAAAACGTTTTGGAGTCATGGCGTATATTTTGGCTGGGGTGCAACAGCTGCGAAATTTACAGAGTTTTGATGTAGAAATAGAAACTAATGACAGAATAATTAAAACTAGTGCTTCAGCCGTAACAGTGGCCAATGCTGCACCAGCGAGTTCAGTTTTTGCTCAAGGCCCAGCAGGTATCCTTTATAATGACGGATTACTAGATTTAACCATAGTAGCCCCAGCGAGTAAGGCAGGAGCGATCGCCGCGGCATTTCACCTATTTCAAACGGCTGCTACAGGTAACGCCGTAGAACGAGATGATATTGGCTATTTGCGAGGAGACAAATTTAAAATTACCGCTGATCCTCCACAAAAGGTGGTTGTGGATGGGGAAATGATTGGTACAACTCCCATTGAAATTTATTGTGTACCAGCAGGGTTAAAAATTTTTGTCCCTGATAATCAAGAAATTGAACCTACGGAAAAATTAGAGGGATTGCCTAATTTGACAGTTGAGATCAAAGAATTTGAGAAATAATGAGGAAATGGGAAGATGGGGAGAGTAAAAAAAATTTAGGAGTAAATGGCATTGAAACTCGTTTCTGATCCGGCGATCGCTAAAAAAATTCGCAAGATGAAGCAACGGGTAAAATGGCAAGACCCGTTAATTTTAGAGCGGGGTATTGATCAAACTCGGTTGGTGTTGGATGATGACGGCGCCAATGAGGGTGAATTTTCTTTTTTGGTTGTAGGTGACAGTGGTACTGGTAGTCACCGGGGTCACAATCCCCAACGACAGGTAGCGGAAATAATGCTACCTCACCATGAAGAATGTAGTTTTATGCTGCATACCGGCGATGTGATTTATTTGGTGGGGTCGAGTGAGTACTATCAAAAAAATTTCATCCGGCCTTACCGAGAGTTTCTAGTAGGTGGAGAGGATTACAAAGACATTGCTTATGACAAGATGGTTTTTAAGTTGCCCATTTTGCCTGTACCGGGAAATCATGATTACTATGATTTGCCAATTGTCTTGAGTGTACTTTCCTTAACTACGCTACCTATTCGTCGTTTATTGCGATCGCAATTAGATTTGGATGTGGGTTTGCGTGGTTCTGATACAGGTAGAGCTTACGCAAAAGCTTTCTTGGACTATCTGAAAGTGTTTCAACTACCAAGTGAGTTGGCTCAACATTTAGACAAACATTATACAGCCCACACCAACACTGGTCGCTGTCTGAGCTATCAACCAGGACACTTTACCCGCTTGCCCAATCGCTATTATACTTTTAGCTACCGCGGGATTGACTTTTTTGCTCTGGACTCGAATACATTTAATGAACCGCCACCACTACCAAGCACAAAAGCAGGTCAAGAACAGCGCCGAGTTTTAGAACAGCGCCGTCAGGATTTTGAGCAGGAAAAGCAACAAATTATGGAAACTTCAGCCACACTTAATCCTGATAATCCCAGTGAAGCGGAGCGACTAGATGACTTACAGGGTCAACTATCGCAAATAGAAGAATTGATTGTTGATATCGACAAGCAGTTATACACTGGCAAAACAGCCGTAACTGATGTTGAACAACTAGAGTGGCTCAAACGCAGACTAATTGAATCTTGGAATACTGAAGATGTGCGGGGAAGAGTGGTTTATTTCCACCATCCACCTTATGTCACAGAAGCGACTAAATGGCAACAAGCGCAAACTCTAGCTATACGCGATCGCTTGCGTGGTGTACTAGATGCAGTGGCGCAAGCAGTCGGTTCCCCCACTGAAGACCGTCCGCTGGTAGATTTAGTTTTAAATGGTCACGCCCATTGTTTAGAACACCTCCAAACCGGTTATACAGGACATGGTGATTCTTATATTAACTGGATAGTTTGTGGCGGTAGTGGATATAGTCTGCGTCGCCAAAGAACTGAAGGCTCAGACTTAAGGGAAACCATTGGCGGGACAAATAAGCTAGTGGCGCGATCGCATCTTTTCATTGGTCGCAATGGTAGTGGTTCTAAAAAGCACCGACCCTATTCAGGTTTACGCATTGATGTTAAAGGTGATGGGAAACTTAAGTTTATTGTTCGTCCTTTGGTAGCTGAATGGCATCAACGACAATGGCATAATTCTGAAATGGAATCTTTCGTCATTGGGTAATCCACAACCCCATGAAAAAACCCTCTCCTGAATTAGCAAGAGAAGGGTGAGTGAAGGGATGGTGTTTTAGCAAAATCTTTTTGAGTGACTGATTCTAACTCACCAACTGATTAAATTATTCCAGGCCCCTTACCACGCTTGTCATCCATTTCTGTCAACTCACCTTCTTTATCCTGATTAATTTCTTCGAGTTCTTCAACACGATCTGCGGTGTCTTTCGCTGCATCTTGTTGAGCATCTCCCGGTACTTCGTAGTACATTTCCGGTTCAACTGCGTAATTGTTCAACAAGCCTTCTTTATCCACCGTGTAGCCGTCAGTGGTGTTGATGCTCTCGGCATCACTTTGATCATTTGTTTTTGCATCTCCCAGTTTTTCTTCTGTAGGGAGTGTTTTGTAATTTCCGCCTTCTCTCTCTTTACGAGCCGCAGTTTCAGCAGGTACTATTCCTCTATCGTAATTATCTGCTTCTGCACGTTCGGATGAATCTACTGCTTTATTAAATGATTCGTTAGCCATAAGTTATATCCTTTTTAAAGAGTTTTGTAGAATAACTTCCTGAACTAGATTATGGGATTCAAGGTGGCAGATCTACTATCTTGAGAAGTAATTTTTAGGCAAATATTTTCTTTTTTCTATCTAGAGAGGTAGGCTCAATAGCAATCTTCCATAAAAATATCCCCGACTTCTTCAATTAAGCCGAGGATCTACTTCTTTCAAGGTTGAGAAATCAAATAATATTGCTTCACATATCCTCTAACAGTCAGGTGGCTTTTCAAGTCATGTGGAAAAGTCCACGGAAAATTATAACTTCCAAACCAGGAATTCAAAGTCTCTAACGCCACTTGCTACAACGCGGCGGCACTTCCTTCAAGTCGGGAAACCCGCCCAACGGAGTGCCTTGGGAACCCGCGCAACGCAGTGGCTCCTCCTCGCAGGAGAGAGATTTAGAGAGAGGTTTTCCAGATACCGTAAAAAGTTAGATTTAAGCTTCGTCACTACCCAAAATTTGATGTTTGAGGGAGCGTATATTCTCAGTTAATTCTTGGCGAGTCTCGGCTTTGAGAAGATAACGGAAGGTAAACCAAGTGGAGTAACCAATACCAGTCAACTCAAAAAGTGGTGATAGTAAGGGAATATCATTAATTGCATCTAGTACTGCGAGTATTACTTTGACCGTAATAATTGCTGTCAGCACTAAAACAATATTGACTACAGCGCGTTGATTTTGATTAAAAAACCGACTTAAATACTCAGGTATTTGCGTTAAAAAGCGAGAAACTTCTCTAGCGGTTTGTTGCCATTGGTTTTCAGATTCACTAGCAGGGGGGAGCTTGGGTAAGTCGGCGGCATTTTCGCCTCCTGAGGGAGCTAGCATCCCACCTGGTGCCACTGCATCGAATGATTTTACAGATTCTAGTTGTTGTTGTTCGAGTTCCATAGTTTTTTATTGATGTAAATACAGCCTTGATATCTCAATTATAGAATGTCAATAAAGAGAAAAATCAGGTTAATAATATGTTTATGAATTTGAGATTTTAGATTGAGATTTACTCACAAAATTTCGCATCTAAAATCCCAATCTTGTTAATTTATTGGCTTAGTGATTCACCAACTTAACCTTGGGGCGGAGTAACAACTGCATCCACAACTACATTATTGACGCCATAAATTTCTTTTGCCAAAGGTTCAATCTTAGATAATTGATCCTGATCAGGCACAGTTCCTGATACGGTGACTACACCTTCATCGTTTGCTTCAACTGTTAGTAGTCCGCCAGGGATATTGGCTTCTAATTTAGAACGAACTTCGCTAGCTAAATCCTCTGGATTTCTTTCACCAGGAGCTTGATCTAAGGCAGCCGTTCGCTCTTCACGAGCGCGGATATCAGCATCTAGCTGCCTTCTGCGGGTATCGCTTGTAGCGTCTTCTCGAGATTCTTGTGTTGTTTGTGCAGTTGGTGCTGCTGGAGCTTCGCTAGTATCAGGCGCGGCACTATCTGTTCTGGCAGTATCATTACAAGCAGCAACACCAAAAAATAAGGCACAACTAATTAAGAAAGGAGTTAGCTTTTTCATATCTTTAGTTCTGGGTCGAAAATTGAAAATCTGAAAATGTGTCGATGTTTGTGAACAGTAGCATAGAGTAAGTTTCTCTACTCCTGCTACTACCACAGAGTGGAATTGTCAGTAGTAATAACCCAAATTAATGGAGTTAAACTCTTTCATCCCGACGGTCAATAATCACTACCGCAGGATCTTGACTGCTTGTTGTTGAGTAACCAGGTGTGGCTTCACGTCTTACTTGATCAAGCCCTTGGCCATAGTCCCGATTAACATCAGTCGCAGCATAGGTAGCAAATTCTTCAATCCCGTGATGTCTGAGAATCGCTTCAGCTTGCTGGATTTGCGTTGGTGTACCATCGATAATCACTAAGTGATCACCTCTTTGGAAGCGATCGTTATAAACTTGCGCTCTGTCTTCGGGAATACCTAACCCAACTAATGCGCCAACTAAACTACCAGCCGCTGCACCCACGACTCCGCCAGCTACAGTTGATGCTAAAGCAGTCGCTACTGCACCACCTGCAATCACAGGCCCCGCACCAGGAATAGCTAAGGCACCTAGACCAATTAATAAGCCGCCTAAACCACCTAGCATTCCCCCGGTAGCTGCTCCGGCTTTGGCTCCTTCGCCTGTTTTATTACCTACTTCTGTACTTCTATCTGCTCCGGCGATAGATTTATCATTTGTGTCTTTAGCAATGAAAGACACTTGATCCATTGGGAAACCGGCATCGCGTAGTTCACTAATTGCTAATTCTGCATCTCGGTAACGAGAATATACACCAATTGCCCGATGAGTTGTTTGTGCAGAGACATCACTATGGACAACATTAGTATTTACTCTTGGTGCAGTTACATCCTTATGAGCAACATCGGTAGTTACACCTCTGTCTTCTGGATAGTCATAAACACCATACTCTTCGATACTATGGCGATTGAAAATTGTTTCAGCCCTAGCAAGTTCTGCATCTGTACCTTCTACGACAACCAAATAATGTCCTCGCTCAACTCGCTCGTTATAAACTCTGGCTCTTTCTTCGGGAATGCCTAAGCCAATTAATGCACCAACTAAGCCACCTGCTGCGGCACCAATACCAGCGCCAGCTAGAGTTGTAGCTAGAGTTGTAGCTGTTGCGCCAGCTAGCATGATGGGCCCAATTCCGGGTATTGCTAAAGTTCCCAGTCCGACTAACAAGCCAGTCACACCGCCTAAAACACCACCAGATACTGCCCCGACAGCGGCACCTTCATCGGCTTTATCGCCTACCCGTTCCCGGACTTCAGTACCTGCAACATCATCTTTATGGTCTGCATCTTTGGCGATGACCGAAACTCTATCCATTGAAAAGCCCGAAGCTTTTAGTTCATGCAATGCTTTTTCTACATCCCTACGATGAGAAAAGGCACCAATAGCTCTTTTACGTGCATTTATAACCATGTATGTTCTCCTAATCAGTTAAATTTGTATTTGCAAGCAAATTTATTGATATCAATACCGACATTTCTATTTGTACATTGTTAAGAAATAATTGCCATCAATCGCGTGGCATAATTACATTCTATGTCATTAGACATAAGTGTATTTGTTCCCAAAATAAAAAGGATGTTTTTATACAAAAATTATAGATAAATAGATATGATTTAAATTATTTATTGACTTGCTTATTTAATTTTTGGGTGGCATTTTGACTTATTCATATTCATGAAAATAAAAGAATAAATAATAAAGCAATAAAAAAGATATTTTAAAATAAGTTGCTTATTGGTTTTTCGGGATTCGCCAAAATAGAATAGTCTCTATTATTTTCCTGTTTACTATATTTATTTAATGAATCAAATATTGTCTAAATAACTATTGACAACGAAGAATGATCGATAAAATCATAAAAATATGACTTTCGGATAAAATCTTTATTACTTAAGTAGGTGTAAGTCTAGATAATCCATACCTAGAGTAGTAATCAGACTACGGGATCAAAAAAATAGCTGATTGCATAAATGGCTATAAGGAAAGGAGAAGAACTATGTTTTATGGTATTGACACTGTTTTACAGGGAGGTTGGCTATCACTGGGTATAGCACCTATAAATGGCAGTTCAGAACTCCTAACTTCAGAGCAAATTCCATTTGTTTTTTCTGGGACTAAGTTTATAGTGGCATTATTAGCTGGCACTTTAATGGCTTTTGCCTTCCAGTTTTTACTAACCAACTTTTCAGTTGCAGTTGGAATTTCATCTTTGGGAACTGACTATAATGCTAATTCTGATTCAGAAAGCTGGGATGGTGCAATTCGCAAAATTGAAAGCAAAGTAGGAATTTGGGCATTAATGACTGCCAGTATTGGCTTATTTGCTGCCTGTTTTCTCGCAGTGAAACTGAGCTTAATTCAAAGTGCGTTTTTAGGAGCAATTATTGGTGTTGTCATTTGGTCTACCTACTTTTCATTGGTTGTTTGGATAGGTTCATCAACTGTAGGTTCATTGATTGGTTCTTTCATTAATACTACTAGTGCTGGTTTACAAGCTTTAATGGGTACAGCAACTTCTACCCTGGGCGCTAATGCAGCCAAAAAACAAGTAGTTGCTACTGCTGAAGAAATTACAGCCGCAGTTCGACGTGAGCTAACGTCAGGTATAGATGCTGAAAATATCAGCAACACACTGCAAAATTCTTTAAAATCTCTGCAAATACCAAATCTGGATTTATCAGAAATTCGCAGTCAATTTGACAAGATACTTAGTGATGTAGATTTTAAATCTCTAGCTGATAGCGATATTTTACAAAACATCAATCGCCAGACATTTGTTGATTTAATTAGTAGCAGGACAAATTTATCGAAACAAAATATCAATGAAATTGCTGACCAACTAGAAGATGCTTGGAAACAAACTATTGCTCGGCAAAATCCCACAGAGCAAGTAATTAATTTACTTAAATCTGCCACACCTGAAGAGTTAAATTCCGAAAAATTAGGAGAACAACTCCAGCAATTGGTGAGTGTCGGGGGTAACGGTAATGGTAAAAATGGTGTCATCAAAAAAGGGATGCAGTTGGGTTTGAGTACTGCTGCGCCAGCATTGCTAGAGCGGGTGGATTGGTCGGAGATTGATTGGAACAATCTGACAAATCAGCTACAAAAACTCCGAGATAAAGTTGATGTAGAAAAAATCACTCACCAGCTACAAGAGTTCAGAAATAAAACTACTGATCAAATAGGTGAAATTGTACCGGAGTCACCCGATAACACTATCAAAGCAGATATCAAAGACTACATCTTGAATTCTTTTCCTTGGCATTTCAACCGGATTACAATTAAAGATGAGTTTCAAGAAGTTATCTACGATGCACAAGCAGATCCGGAAACTACACGCCGGGAATTAGCCGCAATCAATCAAGAATATTTTACTAACTTGCTGACACAGCGAAATGACATTAGTGAAGTTAGGGTGAAAGAAATTTCCCAGCAGATGGAAAGTATTCGCCAGGAAGTATTAGAACTGGTGCAACAAGCGGAAGTCAAAGAAAAAGGTCAAGAAATTCGCTTGGGAATCGAAAATTATTTACGTTCTACTGGGAAAAAAGAACTTAACCCAGACGCTATCGAGCAGGATTTCTCAGCATTGTTGGCAGAATCAACAGATGATTTTGCAGATATCAATATTCGTTTACAAGAATTTGGCCGCGATGCCTTTAAACAGCTACTATTGCAGCGTCAAGATGTGAATGAAGAAGAAGCTAATAATATTATTAATCAACTCGAAGGTATCCGCGATCGCTTCTTGCATCAAGCCAAAGAACGCCAAGAACAAGCAACCGCAAAAGTTAAGCAATTGGGGCAAAAGGTAGAAGATTATTTGCAAAATACCAACAAAGATGAATTGAATCCTGAAGGTATTAAACGTGATTTTAGAACTTTGCTGGATGACCCCACAGTAGGAATTAGCTTAATCCGCACCCGCCTATCTCATTTTGACCGAGATACATGGATGAAATTGCTCAGTCAACGCCAAGATTTGAGCGAAGAACAAATCAACCAAATCCTGGATCAACTCGAAGCAGTACGGGACAGCATCTTGCAATCACCACAAGCAGTTGCAGATCAATATGAAAAAACTACCACTGCAATAGCTGAATATCTCCGCAAGACTAACTTAGAAGAACTCAATCCAGAAGGTATCAAGCGAGATTTGACCACATTACTAGCTGATCCACAATTGGGTGCTGTAGCATTACGCGATCGCCTATCTCATATTGACCGTGAGACTTTAGTTAAACTCGTCGGCCAACGGGAAGATTTGAGCGAAGAGCAAGTTAATCAGGTAATTGATCAGGTACAAGAAACAATTCAAAGCATTGTCAAAGCGCCACGACGCTTGGCTAGCCGTACCGCTAAACGAGTTGCAGATTTTGAAGCCAATCTGGAAAATTACTTGCGTTACACCGACAAAGAAGAACTCAACCCAGAAAGCATCAAACGTGATTTGCAATTGCTGCTGCAAGATCCACAAGTAGGGCTGGAGAATTTAAGCGATCGCCTGGCTAAATTCGACCGTTCCACACTTGTGGCTCTATTATCCCAACGAGAAGATATCTCAGAGGAAGAAGCCAACCAAATTGTTGAGCAAATCGAATCTGTGCGTAATTCAGTTGTCAGCCAACTGCAACAAGTTCAGCAAAGAGTAGAATCGGTAATTGAAGGAATTTTTGGCAGATTGCGCGATTATCTCAACTCACTGGAACGCCCAGAACTTAGTTATGAAGGCATTCAGCAAGACTTTGGTCAATTATTTGATGATCCTCAAGCCGGATTTGAAGCCTTGCGCGATCGCCTGAGTCAATTTGACCGTGATACCTTAGTAGCTATCTTGAGTTCTCGTGAAGATATTTCCCAAGAAGATGCGAACCGGATTATCAATCAAATAGAAGCAGCACGGGATAGTGTCTTACATAGAGCCGAACGCATCCAACAAGAAACCCAAAAACGCCTACAAGCCATCCAAGAACAAGCCATAAAACAAGCTGAAGGTGTCAAAAAAACCGTAGCCAGTGCAGCTTGGTGGCTATTTGGTACAGCGTTTACCTCTTTAGTCGCCAGTGCGATCGCCGGGGCTATAGCCGTTACAGGTTAAATTCCCATAGCTGATCAAGAATATTGAAATGAGGGAGATGAGAAAGTATTTTCGTTCTTGTCCCCTTATTTTCTTATCCCCCACTCCCCATCACATAGACATAGGAACCTAAACTTTCATCATCTGTACCAAAAACCACACCACCTGCGTTTCCTGGAACTAGTTCCATCCCTTCAATCTTGCGGTAATTAGCACGGTAGAGAGGAACCAGTTGAGAATTTTGTCTCCAGACGATTTTGTTACCACTAAATCCTAAGTAACCTGCAACATATAAAGCCGACTGAAATGGGCCATCATCTCCAGCATCACTGGCTGAGGTAATATACACAATTCCCCCAGAATCTACTTTAATATCGGAAATATGCCTCACATTGTCAGAGGGGAAGGGTACTTGTAAATCCCTGGAACCTGCAAGCGTAATTTGATATGTGGATGGATTAAAATTTCCCCAATAAACAGTTGCTGGCTGTTGTCCTGCGCCTCTATGCGCCCAAATAGCAACTAATTTACCATCTATATCTTGCAAACCAAATCCCTCAAAATTACTGCCTTGAGGAACATTTGGTAAATTAAATTCTTTGAGAACAGAGACGGTTTTTTTGGCTGAGTTTAACTTCAGGTAATAAGCTTTTCCAAAACTGGTTAAAGCGATGAACTCAGTATTATTTTTTCCGGGTACTGAGGTTAAAGCCTCTAGGTCAATGGGTAATTCTGTTGTGCTAGACCAGTCCACAGCAAAATATTCAGGTTGGTTTTTACCTTTAATGCTGATAATTGCTAAACGACCTTGGTTTTTTTGTTTATTGTCATGAACAACTAAAAAATCTAGGGTATCATTTTGCTGTTCTACTAAAGCCATCCCACTAATCCCAAAAGAAATCCCACCGCGAACTGGTCGCCAATCTCTTGCCCAAGCTTGCTGAGATATGAGTAAAAATGTACCTAAGATAACTATAGTAATGATTAACCTGAAAAACCGAGGCATATTCTCAAGGGTGTGTTAACGGATGCTCAATGATATCAAATCTCAGCAATTTCACCAGATATCGCTGACTAGAGAAAGTTTTACCTATGGTTTGGAAGTACTGGCTAGTCGTGACAGCGATTTGGCTAGTATTTTAAAGACATTAGGAACGCCACCCATGTGGGAACGAGAAGCGGGTTTCCCGACTCTAATTCGCATAATTTTAGAACAGCAAGTTTCCTTGGCGGCAGCAAAAGCTGTGTTTAATCGTTTATGTGCAGTGGTTGTCTCGTTAACACCAGAAAACTTGCTGAAACTTGAAGATGTTCAGCTAAAATCAATTGGCTTGAGTCGGCAAAAAATTGTTTATTGTCGTGGTTTAGCAGATGCAATTGTGAATGAGCAACTGGATTTAACCAAACTAGAGATAATGGAAGAAACTGCTATTAGAAATAAGCTCAAGCAAATTAAAGGTATTGGAGATTGGACAGTTGATATTTACTTACTGATGGCGCTGAAACGTCCCGATATCTTTCCCAAAGGTGATTTAGGAATTGCGATCGCTCTCCAAAATATCAAAAAATTGCCGACACGCCCAACACCCATACAAATAGAAACAATTACCCAAAACTGGCGACCTTGGCGCGCAGTGGCTACCAGGATTCTCTGGCATTACTATCTTAGTAAGGCAGGTAACAAGTTTGAAAGTAGCCAAATGTAAGTTATGGCGGGCAAGATGCCCACCCCAAAAAACTGATAAGATTAAAGTCTACCTGTAAATACTCGTTCAGCCGGGCCAGTCATGTAAACTCTTTGGTCGATTTCTGACCATTCAACTTCCAAGGGGCCACCAGGTAATTCTACAGTAGCGGTGCGATCGCACTTTCCAGTCAGCACCCCAGCCACTAAGGAAGCACAAGCACCAGTTCCACAAGCTAAGGTGATTCCCGCGCCGCGTTCCCACACTCGCATTTTTAAATAATCTCGACTGACTACTTGAATAAATTCGGTATTTGTGCGTTGGGGAAAAACTGAATGATGTTCAAATTTGGGGCCGATAACTTCTAGAGAAATGGCGGCGACATCTTCCACAAAGGTTATACAGTGAGGATTACCCATACTGACACAGGTGACTTCCCAAGTTTTTCCCGCCACTTCTAGCGGTTGATTAATCACTTTAGTATCAGCAGAACCAAGGGTAGTAGGAATTTCCCCAGCCAGTAATCTCGGTAATCCCATATCCACCTTGACTAGACCATCGGGCATAAGTTGGGGTGTCATCACACCAGCCAGGGTATGAATGCGATATGAGTCTTTGTTTCTAGATTCGCCTTCTAAGTCTGCCAAAAACCTACCTAAGCAGCGAATACCATTACCACACATTTCCGGTTCTGAACCATCAGAATTAAAAATTCGCATGGTGTAGTCAGTGCCATTTTCTCCCGGTAAGGCAAAAATTACACCATCAGCACCGATGCCAAAGTGGCGATCGCACAATTTGACTGCTTGCTCTGGAGTCAGCACTGGTACTGACGAAGAGCGATTGTCAATTAAAATAAAATCATTTCCTAGACCGTGATACTTGGTAAATTCGATTGCCATTTTTTCTGTGATGAATTATCAATGATTAGGTATTGGGTATCGGGAAGTTTCTGATCCCCTACGCCCTCCTCCCTCTCTTTTAATACATCATTAACCAAAAATGGCTACAACTGAATTTGACACATCACTACCTAGCATTCGCCAACTGCAAGAACTCATTAAACAAACAGCAGTAGTAGAGTTAAAACTGGTAACAGGTGATCTGCTCATAGGTAAGATTTCCTGGCAAGATCCTAACTCTGTGTGTCTTGTGGATGATAACAATCACCAAACCACTGTTTGGAAACACGCGATCGCTTACATTAGGGCTAAAGGCTAATTGTTGTTTTGTTAACTGTGGCAAATAACGGTTGCAGTTGATTTAAATTCGGCCACTTACCACATAACAGCACTTGGTCGCCAACTCTTAAATCTGTGTTGTCATCAGGATGACGGATAAATTTGCCATCTCGTCGTATGGACTGTATTTGGACTCCAGATTGTTGGTGAAGATCCAAATCGATAATAGTCATACCCAAAGCTGGAGAATCAGCATTGACTGTGACCCATTGAAAAGCATTATTAGCCTCAGGAACGGCTACCTTTCCTTGGGCGAATTCTTCTAAAGCTGCTAATTCTTCCGATGCTCCCACTACCAATAGGCGATCGCCCGCTTCTAATTTAGTTTGAGCATTGGGATAATCTATTTCTTCTTCATTAGCGCGGCGAATAGCCATTAAACTCACCCCTGTTAAGTAGCGGATGTCCGCTTCGCCTAAACTCATACCCACGAGGGGGGACGCATCTGGTAGGGTATACCAACGGCGATTTAAATCACGAGTTGCTTGCTGCAAATCACGGGCCACTTCTAATGGTGTTTGCTCTGGTCGTAATGCTAAATAATGATTATTACGAATTTGCTCAACTTCCCGTTGTACCACCATCGATAAAAAGCCTAAACCTGTTAATAAATGGGTGGCCATTTCTAAGCTGGCTTCAAATTCTGGTTGGACTACTTCCCTCGCACCCAATTGATAAAGCACTTCAATATCTTTATCTTGGGTAGCGCGAACAACTAAATCTAATTCTGGACACAATTCTAATGATCTTTTAAGACAAAGCCGGATACTCATAGCATCAGGAAGAGCGATCGCCATTCCCTTGGCATAATTTACCCCAGCCGTCTCCAAAACGTGTAAACTCACACAATTACCGTAAACATAAGGCACCCCCTGCTCTCGCAATTGCTGGATGCGCCTTTCTGATTGATCGATGACCACCACAGGTAAATCATGTTGTTGCAACAACTTCACTAAGTTTTTACCAACTCGCCCATAGCCACAAACTACTACATGGCCTTTTGAAGGTAAATCCGCCGATACATCACGCGGATAAATTTCTTCTAAATAAGGTTGCAGCCAAGGCATTGATTCGGCAAAGTTAAATAAAAATGGGACTAACCGCAGCACAAAGGGAGTCAAAATGAGTGTAACTGCTGTGGTTCCTAAAATTAGCAAATATACTCGGCGAGAAACCAAGCCCAAAGCTTGTCCTTCACTAGCCAGCACAAAAGAAAATTCCCCAATTTGTGCTAGTCCTAATCCAGCAATTAAAGCTGTCTTTAATGGGTAGCGAAACAGCTTTACCAGGGGCGTGATAATTAAAAATTTCCCTATAAACACCAGTGCAACCAATTCCAAAATCAATTCCAGATTGTTCCACAAAAACACTGGGTCAATTAACATGCCTATGGCAGCAAAAAATAAACTAGCAAAAATATCTCGTACTGGTTCTACATAAGTCAGGGTTTGGTCAGCATATTCCACCTCGGAAATCATTAAACCAGCGACAAACGCCCCCATTTCAATGGATAATCCTAAATATTCCGTCAGCAGGGCAATACCTAAACACAGCGTCACTACCCCTAATAAAAATAGTTCTCGGCTTTCAGTACGGGCGAGGAATCGCAACAAACGCGGTATCACCCAAATTCCCGCTACTACTGCACCACCAGCAAATAAAGCCAGTCGCAGTAATGCTGTCAGCACTGCTATACCAATGGTTTCTGCTGGTTGGTTGAGCGCTGGTAAGACGGCGATCATCAGTCCCAGTGCTAAGTCCTGCACTACCAAAATCCCCAACATCACTTGTCCGTGGGGTGTTTCTGTTTCGTTGCGCTCCATCAAGCACTTAAGGACAACTGCGGTAGAAGATAAAGATAAAATTGACCCTAAAAATACACCTTTAGCGGGTAACTCTTCCCAAGCACCTGTGAGGCCGCAGACAACTACTGTCACCCCAATAGTTAAGGCAATTTGTAGCCCACCCCCTCCTAAAGCAATTCCCTTAACTTTTTTCAGTTCCGCAAAGGAAAATTCTACTCCCAAAGCAAATAACAAAAAGGCGACTCCAAACTGGGCCAGAGTTTCCACTTGAATAACTTCTTTAATTACTCCCAGTCCGGTTGGCCCCACAATCATCCCACCGATGAGATAGCCTAGCAGCACAGGCTGCTGTAAAAGAGACGCCAAAAGTCCCCCACAGGTGGCGACAGCGAGAACTGAAACTAAATCAACGATTAGTCTAAAATCTTCTTGCACAAGTTTTTCAAAGAAAAATTAAGGCCTATTAAACTTAGGATACAAATTTTTATATATCTGCGGGTAGACTAGCAGCACTGACTTTGCACAAAACTAAAAATTAATCATAAATTTCTTCCCCATCTTTTCTTCAACTTTACTCATCGGTTTCTGGGGGTCTGGTTTTTTGACTTGATACATGCCTGACGGCAAGAACTCAAACTTAATGTACCCTATATATGTTTTATTTTATACTTCTTTGCTACCTCGAATTGGTCTAAAGAAGGAAGATTCAGCCTAGCCTTTACCAAGAATATATATTCTGGGGTGAAGTTGATCATCTTGAAACCTCCAAGCTAAAAGAACCTTTTAAATTGAGGATAAATTTATGCCCATCAATTATGAAAATGAAGTTTTTTACTCTCTAGAAGAATTATCTCAACCTATAAATATGTCTGTTAGAGAATTGGAGAATTTTCTTGATAATGCCGTCAGTACACATATTAATCAAAAAGAAATACGTGGTCTTACTCATATTAATAAACTTGATTTAGAAGTTATTTTTGAAAAAATCTTCTCCTTCAAAGGTATACCGGAAGATAGGGAATATAATATTCCCGATTATTTGCACAAATGTACATCTCCTTGGGCTAATACCTTAGTAAAAATGTACAAAAACAGAATCAATTTTCCGGCAGCTTTATCACCAGAACAAGGTGAATTTCTTAAAAGTATAGTTTGTAATATTAATCCTAATAATGTGGTGGAAATTGGCTGTTTCACAGGTATTTCTACCATCTGGATGGCTGCTGGATTAGAACAGATAGATAGTGAAGCAATTATTCACTCTATTGACTTATTTGATGAAATTTTGCCGTGGCTACCTCATCGCTATGGATATTTAAGCGATCCTCTGGAGTATGCTCAAGCTTCTGCATTATCTGCTGGTTTAGCACATAGAATTACATTTCATAAAATGAATTCCCTGGAAATGGGTAGAAGATTTAAAGAGTTAATTCTGCACCCAATTGATTTCCTGTTTATTGACGGTGACCACACACAAGAAGGATGTACTAGTGATTTTATGAATTTTTATCCTTTTGTTTCTCCAGGCGGATACATCATGTTACATGATATTTATCCTGAACATTGTGGATGGGATGGGCCAAGATATGTCATTGATGAGTGGCTAAGTCACAATCCTAATTTAAGTTTAGTAGAAATTAAAACTAGTCCTAATAATTTTGGTATGGCTTTAATACGTAAGTTAGCGTAAATGTAGTGGGCGTTGCATAATAGGGTATGAACATAGGGTAATAAAACATAAATTGTCCTGAATGTGGCTCTCGTCACAACCGTAAGAATGGCATAAAAAGAGGTAAGCAAAATCACATTTGTTGTAATTGTTGTCGCCAATTTATTCAAGATTATGAGCCATCAAAAACTTATAGCAATGAGATAAAAGAAGAATGTATTCGGATGTATCTCAATGGTCTGGGTTTTCGAGCGATATTAGATTCATGATTTGGGTGTACAGTTCTAATTTAGACTATATATATTGCTCAATATCTTGAAGGAATTTCTGATGACCTCTGACAAAACCGATTCTAAACAACGTTCATTTACTAAGGTTATCTATCGTTTTCTTGGGGGGACTGCACTTGGCACTCTTATAGTGCTTATCCCTATTACATATGGGACATTTAACGATTGGGGGCTGGTTCAAGCAGGTGTCGCATTATTGCTGGTTATATTGTGTGGCTTACTATCAATTGTTTGGGGCGAAAAATTTATTGACGTGGTGATGCGAATGCTGAATAGTACTGGTCTCTAAACGAGTGAACCGTGTATTTCTACAATCATAATTTAGGTGATCAAAATCAAAAAATGAAGAAGGAGCCTAACAATTCCAATGCACCCGATCACCAAGAGATTGCTTGTGAGCATTTAAAGTTATCTACGTCCGGTGATTGGGAACGTTATACAAAAATAAATCAAACGTAAAAGAGGATATTATGCCAGTACCCGCAGAATATCAGCGTGCTTCAGATGACTTCTATAGGTATTTGGTAGATGCACGCGACATAGCAGGGCTGTGGAGTACACACGTAACTTACACAATGACTCAAGGGGTCTTTCAAACGTTTCGCCGCAGGCTTTCCACTGAAGATGCAATAGCTTTTGCGAATGTACTGCCGATTTGCTTGAGGGCACTTTTTGTGACTGACTGGGATACGAATGAGCCGCAAAAGTTTTTTGAAGATCGTGAACAGATGATGACGGAAGTAAAATTATTGCGTGGGGAACACAATTTTTCTACTGAAACCGCAATTAGAGATGTAGCCACTGCCCTGAGACGACACGTAGATGAGAAAGCCTTTGATCGAGTGCTTGCCAAATTGCCAGAAGGTGCGCTTGATTTCTGGCAAGTATAACAAGCTTGTTCGTGGTTTCACCATAGAACAATGCCAAATTAACACTGAACCAAAACCTGGCATAGTCATTGCTTCTTGTTCTAATGCACTGTTTCTCGGATTGATTCGGCATCAATGGGTTTAATCAAGTAAAGTCGTAACATATGCCAAACGATCGCGGACATGGCAGGGATTTTTTGCCAGAACTTGATAAACTGGGAAGTCTGACTTTGCTTAATCTCCGCCAATTTTTGTGTGTTGACGAAACACTGTTCTAACCGCCAGAAAAATGCCGGGTGATTGGTATCCAAAATCAGCGGAAAAGCCCTTGCAGAAGTATTGTTGGTTTCTTGAATGACTTTGTTGTTGTATTTACGGGGATGTATCCCAATGGCTTCATAGAATGTCGCCCGTTCAAATACTGTGACGGTGTGGGTAACAAACACAGTTAATAAGAAGAAACGCACCCATAATCTAGCCCTCCAATTGTTCCATAATCGAGGTTGCGATCGCAGCAGGGCTTTAAAGAAATCTCCATGTCGATTTTCGTCCTGACACCAACTCTCAAATTTACGGAACAAAGGATAAAATTGGTATTCTGGATTTTCTTGCATATGGCGATGCACTAAGATATAACGCCAGTAACCAATTTTCTCTGATAGGTAGACTGTGTAGATTACCCACTCAGGCGGGAAAAAAGTATAGGTGCGATGTTTGGTTAAATAACTTAAGTCTAGTGAAAGATTAAAATCAGCCATCGACTTATTGAGAAATCCCGCATGGCGCGCCTCATCTCGTGCCATATAATTAAAAGCATCTGCCAACAGGGGATTCTTTTCTTTTAGTCTGCGGGATAATTCTTTAAACAGCAAAAACCCAGAAAACTCTGAGGTGCATGAACGCTCCAAAAAGTCAATAAAAGCACGGCGTTTTTCTCCCTCAACGTGATCCCAAGACTGCTTAAATTCTTGATCACGCACAAAGTGATGGCGGTTATAGTCAGCGCGTAATTCTTCGACAACCGCCTGCAACTCAGTCTCATTCGCGGAAATATCTAAATTGGCTACGGCATCAAAGTCGGTGGTGTAAAACCGGGGTGTTAATAATGTTTCCTGAACAGGGGCTTTAATACCTGGCTTCAGTAACTGAGGCTCTGGGGTTTCGAGAGATTTAACCATGAGACTGCTTTTATTGCTTTATCTTTTAATAGTTATATAAACATAAAATGTTATTGCAGCACATCAGTTAAATTATTGAAAAGCTATTTTAGATAAATAACCTCATAGGACAGTCCAGTTTGATTGCCAATAACTTGTAAAACGTAGCCATTATCACTCGTAGAGCCACAGAACAAGCAGTTGGTAAGTGTATTTGGTTAAAACCAGAAAAATATAAAGAAATATTAATGGCTTTATAGTTATACAAAGATTGATAGTTAAATAATTTTGTGAGAGAAAAATAAAATAGCTGGAATCTGTATCGGCGTGGGTACTTGCTAGATAGAGTGATGCAGATCCCCTTTCCACCCAAAATAACAATCATTTAACTCTGACATTGACTGTGAACTAACAGCCATCTTCAGGCGGTGACTGTCGAGAAACCTTGCGCTTGAATCTGAAGGAAGCAATCATGAGTAGCAATTTAGCCATCAAACTACGTTCTGGCACTCAAAAAGCTCACACAGCCGCCGAAAATGTGGGCTTTATGAAATGTTTTCTGAAAGGAGTTGTAGATAGAGATTGCTTTGCCAAGTTTCTCAGTAACTTGTATTACATCTACAGCGCACTAGAAGCACACCTGATGAAACATGCTCATCATCCGGTATTGGGTGCAGTTTACTTCCCAGAATTGAATCGCCAAGCCTCCTTAGAGAAAGACATGGTATTTTATTATGGGGATGACTGGCAAAAACAAATTAGCCCTTCAAAAGTTGCCCAAACTTACATTACCCGTATTGAACAATTATCTGCTAACGAACCAGAATTATTAATAGGTCATGCATATACCCGCTACATGGGTGACCTATCTGGGGGTCAGATGCTGCAAAAAATTGCTCAATCAGCCTTAAAGCTATCCGGTTACGAAGGCACATCTTTTTATAATTTTGAGCAAATCCCCGACAAAAAAGCATTTAAAGACAAGTATCGTCAGGCATTAAACACATTATCCATTAATGAGGCGATCGCAGACCAAATTGTCGCCGAAGCCAACCAAGCCTTTCAATTCAACATGCAAATGGCTGAAGAACTCGAAGGAAACTTAATCAAAGCTTTTGGTCAAGTAGTATTCCACAGCCTCACACGTTCCCAAAACCCTGGTAGTACTGAAATAGAGGCTAGAGGTTAGAAAGTTTCTTCTCAATTTCCCCACTCCCCAAATTCTCGGAGGTTTTAATGGTCTTTGTCTTGCCTGGTGTCAAATTTGATCTAAATATGATCAAAAAGTATGATACTGCTGCACCCAGATATACAAGTTATCCACCCGCTACAGAGTTAAGTACAGAATTTACTGCAACTGATTTTCACGCCGCCATTACTTCCTCTAACCACAGACAATCTCCCTTATCTTTATATTTCCATATACCCTTTTGCCAAACGGCTTGCTATTTCTGCGGCTGCAATACAGTAATTTCCAACAATAAAAATATTGCTAAACCTTATTTAGAGCATTTAGTTCAAGAAATTAAGAACATGTCAGCCTTGATTGACCCCAACAGAAAGGTGCTGCAAGTTCACTGGGGCGGTGGTACACCAAATTATTTAGATAAAGATCAAGTCAAATTCTTGTGGAAAAATATTACACGCTATTTTAATATTGATCCACAGGCAGAAATTTCTATTGAAATTAATCCCAGCTACGTTGATCAAGAATATATTTATTTGCTGAAAGAAATTGGTTTTAACCGCATTAGTTTTGGCATCCAAGATTTTAACCCCCAAGTACAAGTAGCTGTAAATCGTGTCCAGCCAGAAGCATTACTATTGGATGTCATGAGTTGGATTAAAGCAGCTCAATTTGACAGTGTAAATGTCGATCTAATTTATGGTTTACCTTACCAAAATCTCCAGACATTTCGAGAAACAGTCCACAAGACCATTGAATTAGATCCTAACCGGATTGTTGTGTTTAACTTCGCCTATATACCGTGGATGAAGCCAGCCCAAAAAAATATTCCTCAAGAAGCATTGCCTAAACCACAGGAAAAGTTGGAAATTTTAAAGATGACTATTGAGGAACTGACGAGTAGTAAGTATCTGTTCATTGGTATGGATCATTTTGCCAAACCTGATGATGAACTAGCGATCGCTCAACGCAATGGGACTCTCCAACGTAATTTTCAGGGCTACACTACCCATGCTGGTACAGAACTCTTTGGCTTTGGGGCGACATCCATTAGTATGTTGCATGATGCTTATGTGCAGAACCACAAGCACTTAAAGGATTATTATCAGGCGATCGCCGCAAATATTTTGCCAGTTAGTAAAGGCATTAAACTTACTCAAGATGACATAATTAGACGCGATGTTATTATGTGCATTATGTCTCACTTTCATTTATATAAGCAAGACATTGAAGCAAAATATCACATCAGTTTCGATGACTATTTTTTCCATGAGTTAAAGGTATTAGAACCTTTAGCTGATGACGGACTTGTCAGTATCTCAACTAACCAAATCCAAATTACAGATATTGGTAGGTTACTGGTGAGAAATATTGCTGTCGTTTTTGATAATCATAATCAAACTAGAGATAGACAATTTTCTCGGGCAATTTAGACCCAAGATGACAGCAAATGCTGAAATTTGCATTAGCATTATATGTACAATATTAATAATTGGTTGTGCTGAAATAGGATGACCAATTATTTTGACATTTTTATCGGTATTTGTCTATTTATTTATGTCTCTCACCCAGTTAAAAATGCTCTATGATTATCAGCTCATGAACAGTATAATATTGGCTTATTTGATGGTATTAAGACGTATCTTGTCATCAAATATTTACATATTCATGACTGTTTAAGTTAGTCTTTAAGAAATCCTCAATCAGAGGATATGAGTATAAATCTATATCAATTTTTATCTGTCTTTTGGATTGCAATATCTCTCTCGCCTGGTAGAAACAATTGTAAATTAGGCTTGATACTATAAACACAGTTGAAATTAAAACATTTGATTTGAGGAGTTTTATGAATATTATCGCTTGGGCTATTTTAGGATTGATAGCAGGTGCAATTGGTAAAGCGATTTATCCAGGTAATCAAGGTGGTGGAATCCTCTCCACAATGATATTGGGTATCATCGGTGCTTTTGTGGGGGGTAGTTTATTTACACTACTGCAAACAGGGTCGTTAC
This sequence comes from Anabaena sp. CCY 9613, assembly GCF_963920895.1. Lineage (NCBI taxonomy): Bacteria > Bacillati > Cyanobacteriota > Cyanophyceae > Nostocales > Nostocaceae > Anabaena > Anabaena sp. CCY 9613. The sequence continues at coordinate 281,432 of NZ_CAWUDE010000004.1, read as the reverse complement.
AGCTGACTGCTGCTAGTTTAAGCATCCCTGGACTTTTTGTAGCTGTCATTGGTTCAATCGTTGCGATTTTCTTGTGGGGACTATTCACCAGAAGTAGCAGAGCTTAAGTTCCTCAGGGACTGGCAATGATTAAATGAAGAACGTATTTGGTAAATCTTCTCACACACTATTCTCTTCAACCTGTTATCTGATTGATAACTAACGGGAATCAATACGTTCTTTCAAGCTAGATGTTAGTACATCGGATTTAACGCATAGATACTGCTAGAGAGTAGTATCTAGAATGCCTTTTTGCTTCTTTGTATTGTCTCAGAGCAATCTAGAAGAAAATGTAACCTTAATTGACCGTATCATTCATTGATTTAATTTTTTAAAGATAGTTCCAGAGGCATTCTATGTTTTATCACAAAAAAGATCCCATTCACAGCGTCAACATTGGTGAACCCAATCCTCGTTTTGCTCAATTGTTGCTTGAACAGTTTGGCGGAGCCACAGGAGAATTATCCGCAGCTTTACAATATTGGGTACAATCCTTTCATGTTGAAAATGCTGGGATTAAAGATATGCTCCAAGACATTGCCATTGAAGAATTTGGTCACTTGGAAATGGTTGGTAAGCTAATCGAAAGCCATACCAAAAATGTGGATCAAACCGAGGCTTATAAAAGTACTCTCTTCGCGGTACGAGGCATGGGCCCCCACTTTCTAGATAGTCAAGGAAGCGCCTGGACTGCTAGTTATTTGAATGAAGGTGGAGATGTAGTAAGGGATCTCAGAGCTAATATTGCTGCTGAAGCTGGCGCTCGTCAAACCTACGAATCATTGATTAAGTTAGCAACTGATCAGGGTACTAAAGAGACTTTGGTTCACCTGTTAACACGGGAGATTTCTCATACCCAAATGTTTATGAAGGCTCTTGATTCTTTAGGTAAGTTGACAGACCCCATGTTTGGGAATATTCAACCAGATGAAACCGTTAATCTTTACTACAACTTATCTACAAATGGTAATGGGAAAGATGAGCGTGGCCCTTGGAATTCTGAACCAACATTCCAATACATTGCTGACCCACTTAAGCAGCAATCTTAACTAAGTAAGTTGCGACTATATAGCAGTTTAAAGACACTCGGCTAACAAAGACAGATTAATAATAATGTTGTGTATTTACGTTTTAATAACGTTAATATGCAGCATTTATTTTTATGTCATTAGTCATTGGGCATGAGTTATTAAGGAACATGAATTAAATAACATGCAAGTCTAGTTTTTGACCTCACCCCGTCTTTTACTTGCGTCAAAGTCTCCCCTCTCCTTGGTAAGGAGGGGTTGGGGGTGAGGTTCTGTAGCGAGTGCGTAAGTCCTAATTAATATGATTAACAGAGGAAGATTCTTTTTGTGATTGTTAATAGCACACAAAATGGTTGGGAAATTATTTATCATCGCGCCCATGCATTACTAGCTGCCCAAATAGCAGGACAGTGGCGACGCAAAAACGCACCAGCAAGATTATATGAAACACTGGCGGCGATTTCCCATCATGATGATCTAGAGAAGGAATGGGAAGAAGATAATCTAACAAAAGCCGGTGCGCCAATGGATTTTAACTTGAGTCAAGAAATTCAGGTTGATCCACTGGTTAAACTGGTAAAAAATGCCCGTTACCGGGGGCGGTGGGTAACTTTATTAATTTCTAAGCATATTAGCCGTTTGCATGAGCCACAACGAGGAAAACTGCCAGAACTAGATAAATTTCTAGATGAACAATTGCAAAATCAGCAAAATTTACGTGAGGAACTGGGTATTGACAAAGAAACAGTGGATGCAGCCTATGCGTTTATGCAATGGTGCGATCGCTTGTCTTTGATACTATGCCAACATGAGCTACCTGCTGATGAGCGGTTTTTGGAAATTAGCCAGGGGCCTGATAATCAACGTTATGACATCATGCAGCGTCGTGATGGCTTGATTACTGTCCAACCCTGGCCATTTGAAGATCAGGAGTTTACAGTTAACGTAGAAGCTTGTGATGTATCGCAAGTAAAATTTGATAGCAACGACGAACTGACTCAAATCCTCCAGGAAGCACCCATTAAGGTGCTGGAGTGGAATTTCGTCAAAAGTTAAATTTATCTGCATTAAAAAGCGCCTGGGAGTGTTGCCGTGTTTCCACCCCAGGCGCTTCTTATTCTTAACTTGCTCCTCACACACTACTTGAAGATATCATCTAATGTCAGTAATGGCAAGTATACACAGTGACACTTTTCTAACTGTACAATTCTTCAAAGCCAATTAAAAAGCGTCCGGGAGTGTGGCCGTGTTTCCACCCCAGACGCTTTTTATTTTTAACTTGCTCCTCACACACAACTAGAGAATACCAGCATTTTATGAAAACACAAGTATTGAATGTGACACTTTGCTAACTGGCACAAGCTAGCTGAAAATAATTTAGTGTAAAAAGTGACGTATACCAGTGAACACCATGAGCAAACCTAGTTCATTAGCAGCTTTGATGGAATCTTGATCTCGTAAACTTCCCCCCGGCTGGACAATGGCAGTAATACCTGCGGCTGCGGCTGTTTTCACGGAATCATCGAAGGGGAAAAAGCCATCACTAGCGAGAAAGGCACCTTGAGCCTTTTCACCAGCTTGTTCTAAAGCGATTTTCACCGAGCCAACGCGATTCATTTGACCAGCACCTACACCCAGGGTAGTGCGATCGCCTGTGACGACGATAGCATTTGATTTAACATGTTTACAGACTTTCCAAGCAAATAGTAACTCTGCTAACTCATCAGCAGTGGGTTGACGTTCAGTTACCACTTGCCATTGACTAGTATCCGCCACAGCATCATCGGCTGCTTGAACAAGAAAACCCCCGGCGATGGCTTTGACGGTATCTTTGGGGCCACTACTTAAATCTGGTGAAATCAAAATCCGCACTTTGGATTTTGCCGAGAGAATTTCTTGGGCTTCTGCGTCACAACCAGGTGCAACCACACATTCTAAAAATGTTCTAGTTAACTCGTTGGCCGTCGCCGCATCAATGGGACGGTTAAGTGCCACAATTCCCCCAAATGCAGAAACAGAATCAGCATTAAAAGCTTTTTGATACGCCTCTACCAGCGTATTACCCTGGGCTACACCACAAGGATTGGTATGTTTAATAATCGTAGCGCCTGGGGTATCGGTAAATTCAGAAATAATCAGACGTGCAGCTTCTAAATCTACCAAGTTGTTATAACTCAGTTCCTTACCTTGCAATTTTGTCGCCGCCGCCCATCCTGTGGGAGTCGTCCCCGTTTGATACCAAGCGGCTGGTTGATGGGGGTTTTCACCATATCGCAGAGATTGTAATTGCTGTCCAGAAAGATTGTATTGCTGTGGTAAGGTATCTGGAGATTGTTGGCTGAGGTAAGCTGCTATGGCTTGGTCATAGCTAGCAGTATGCAAAAAGCCTTTTAAAGCACATTTTTGGCGAAACTCTAAAGATGCAACACCATTGTTTTGCTGTAATTCCTGCAAATATTCGTCATACTGTGCCGGATCACATAATACTGTGAGGTGGGCAAAATTTTTCGATGATGCCCGCAGCATCGCTGGGCCACCGATATCAATTTGTTCTACAGCATCAGATAATGTTACCCCTGGTTTAGCAATAGTTTCCTCAAAAGGATAAAGATTGACTACCACTAAATCAATCGGGCGAATTTGGTTATTTTCCAAATCTGTAAGATGTTGGGGAATATCCCGCCTGGCCAAAATGCCGCCATGAATACGGGGATGCAAAGTTTTGACTCGACCACCTAAAATCTCTGGAGAACCCGTGTAATCTGAAACCTTAGTCACTGGTAGTCCCGCATCCTTGAGGGTTTGGGCTGTTCCCCCACTGCTGATTAAATCAAAGTCAAATTCTTCCACCAAGCGTCGGGCGAGGTCAACGATACCAGTTTTGTTAGATACACTCAGCAGTGCTAGACGCGCCATGTTTTAGATCCTCAATGTAGGCTGTGAAGCGAAAGATCATCAGTTTTGCACAAGCCTTGATTCACTTCAAGACCAGATGACAGAACTAATATTAATCCTATTAATCCTCGCTATCTTAATGAAGCACTTTTGACTCTCAACGCACTGGCTCGTTTTGATAATAGCCTAGAAAAACTTGTGATCAACATTTATCAGATGCTAACGTCTACAAGTTGATGTAGGATTTTAAAGCTTTCACTAATTATGAAACGTAGACATCAAGTAGCTTATAGTTTGACAACGCTGATCAGTTTCAGTTTAATATCTACGTACTTCGTACCCCATGCGGCAATTGTCGCCGCACCACCGAGAAACCCAGACAGAACCGTAAATTGTGAAATTTTAGTTGTGGGTGGTGGACTTTCAGGTGTAGCAACAGCTTACGAGGGGTTACTAGCAGGACGCAGAGTTTGTCTTACAGAAATTACCGATTGGTTAGGAGGACAAATTTCTTCCCAGGGGACATCTGCATTAGACGAACGACCAACCCAGCGTAGTCAGCAATTTTATTCTCGCGGCTATTTGGAATTGCGAAACCGCATTCAAAGTAAGTACAGACAACTTAACCCTGGTGATTGCTGGGTAAGTGACTCTTGCTTTCTTCCCCGTGATGCCCACACCATTATGACGCAGATGCTGAAAGATGCGGAAAAAAAGGGCAGGGGCAAGTTAGAATGGTTTCCCAATACAGTAATTAAAGATTTAGAAATTACACCTTCTACCGTTGATGGCGGGGGACAATTAATTAGTAGTGCGATCGCAATTCAACATCAACCAGTCCCAGGCGCACCACCTTTAAATACCTTCACATTAGCTCAAACTATTGAAGATGCCTATCGCTACGAAAGCTCATCTCGGTTTAGCAAAAATATTATTCGCTTAGTTCCCCAGCAAAGTAAAGGTAATGCTCCTAAGTGGTATGTTGTCGATGCTAGCGAAACCGGGGAAATTATCGCCCTAGCTGATGTTCCTTACCGATTAGGTATTGATGCGCGTTCCTACTTAGAACCTTCGTCTTCTAATACCCAAAACGATCCTTATTGCACCCAAGGCTTTACTTACACCTTTGCAATGGAGGCGACTCAGGGACCGCAACCGCAGACAATGCCTCCATTTTATTTACAGTATTCACCATATTTCAGTTATGAATTATCAAGATTAGCCAACTTTGACTTAGTTTTCACCTATCGCCGCATTTGGAGTCCCCAAAAAGGACAACCTGCAACCTTCGGCGGCGTCAGGTTTTCTGCTCCCACACCAGGGGATATTTCCATGCAAAACTGGACTTGGGGTAACGACTACCGCCCAGGCACAGCCCAAGATAACTTAGTTTATACTCGCCAACAGTTGCAAGCTACTCGCCAGTTGCAATCAGGTGGCTGGATGGGGGGACTACGGACAGAAACCCTCCGCAAAGGTGAGGAAAACGCCCTTGCTTACTATTACTGGCTAGTAGCTGGGACTACAGATTCCCAACTCGGTAAGGATGTAAAGCGACAACAAACAAATAACCGCTTTTTATCTGGGCTAAATTCCCCAATGGGGACAGCGCATGGCTTATCAAAATATCCTTATATGCGCGAAGGAAGACGTATTATTGGCCGTCCCAGTTGGGGACAACCTGACGGTTTTACAATTTGGGAAATTGATATTTCTCGCCGCGACTACAATGATGAATATTACCGCAAGACCTTACCAGCAGCTATGTACCGCAGACTACAAGGCGCATTGGCAGGTTTGGAAGCAGTATCTGTAATTACAGGACAAAAGCCCCCCGACCAAGTAATGCGGCGGACTCGTTCTACCATCTTCCCTGATGCTGTGGGTATTGGTCACTACGCTATCGACTTTCATCCTTGCATGGAAAAAAGCCCACCAGAAGCCCCAGGTAACAGAGAACGTGCTGGAGAACGACGGGGTGCAGGACAAGCTTATCCGTTCCAGATAGCTTTGCGGGCCATGATTCCCCAAAAAATTGACAATTTGCTTGTGGGGGGTAAAAGTATTGCTACCAGTCACATTGCAGCGGCTGCCTATCGGGTACACTCGTTTGAATGGTCTGCTGGTGCGGCTGCGGGGACTACGGCTGCTTTCTCCTTGAAAAATCAAGTTGCACCCTATGAATTAGTCAACGATTTACCGAAGCCGGAACCGCAATTACAAGCCCTCAAACGTTTGTTAGAGCAAAATGGCAATCCTACGGCTTTCCCCGATACTTCAATTTTTAACGAAAATTGGGAAAATTGGCGATAGAGGCTTAAAAAGCCTATTATTTCGGACAATGTGATGAATTTTTTGCCCCTTCCCTTGTAGGAAGGGGTTGGGGTTAGGTTCCGTCGAACTGACGTGGATTTAGCTAAGACCTAAATTATTGAGGTGATTTTCTAGCAGAGATGCGATCGCCTCTGGATGCATTTTTTTGTATTTCTTTTTACCAAGCTCCAAAACACAGTTGGGGGCGCTGCTGCATCGTTTTTGGCAGCCGGTATGCTCGATTTTGACTTTATCTAATAAGCCGCGATCGCATAAGGTTTTTTCTAAGTCTGATAATAACCCTTTACCGCCACGCTTCAGGCAGCCAGATTTTTGACACACCATGATTTTGGCTTGCGGTTGGGAAGGTAATTTCTGATTTGGGCAACCATCAAGTGATGTGATTTGATGAGCTTTGAGTTTAATTTCACCTGTGTGAGGGTTTAATTTACTGATACCACAAACGCTAATTAAATCACCAGGCATTAAAGATAAACTTAAAGGACGACGCAATTCTTTAGGCAGTTTAACTCGGACATTTCCAGAGGAAATTGCTAATTGCAAGTATTTACATTTCCCTGGTTTGTCACCTACAAAACCTAAAAATTGTCCTTCCAACTTTAATTCCGATAAACTCAAGTATTTGTCACCCATTTCAGTAATTCACCATTCCAAATAAAATAATAAACCCCACGCTGATGGGGGGAGAGAAATTCGTAATTTGCCGTTTCTTGCTCTAGAAGAAGAAGGTAAAAGGTAAAAAACAAATTTTTCCTGATTCCTTCTTTCTTGAATATCTTGTCAGACTTTTAGGAGAGGCGTTTAGCTTCTACAGTTAAAGGTAAACTTGCTGTATCTGGTAATTCCCGAAATTCTAATTCCCAACCATTTGCTAAAGTGAGAACTTTTCCATCGTTACTATCTGTTTGTTTAACTACTTCTTCTTCCAAGTCTTTTTTGGCAACATAGGCAACCAAATTTCCCGCATCATTCATCCTTAGCATTACTTTCATGAATTTTCCTCAACCGCTTCTAGTTCTCTTTTCCGACAACCAACAACGAACCCTTTCTCTAAAAAATGCACTGCATAAATATAGGAATTTTGTAAATAAGTACCTATACTTGCTATGTAGCCAATATCTCCTTTATTCCCTAAAACCGCCCCGACTTCTTGACCAGCAAACGTACCATCGTTTTTGATCAATTTGCGAAGTCTGACTTTTTGCCCGATTTCAAAAGCAGGCGGTAAATTTAGCTCTAACTCATCAGGTTGCATGAGAATACCTCTGTTCTTTTACCAAGTCCAAAAGTTCTTCTACGGTCAGACTGCGTTTTTTCTTGACCGATTGCTGACGCACTTTATTCAAAACAGATTGGGTTTCTTCTGGGTTCAAAAAAATACCATGTTGCTGTAGCAAACTAGTAACTAAATGTCTGCCAGAATGCTTACCTACCACTAAGCGCCGTTCCCAACCTACTTCTTCTGGTGCAAATGGTTCGTAGGTGATGGGGTTTTGCATCACACCATGAGCATGAATTCCCGACTCATGGGCAAAGGTATTTTCACCTACAATTGCTTTCCAAGGTGGAACATGAGAATTTGATGCTGAAGCCACCAGTTGTGATAGTTCTACCAACCGGGGTGTATCAATGCCTAAATTGATACCGTAGATGCGTTTAATGGACATGACAACTTCTTCTAAAGCAGCATTTCCAGCTCTTTCACCCAATCCGTTAACTGTGGTATTTACGGAAGTTGCGCCAGCTTTGATACCAGCAAGGGCATTGGCAGTTGCCAACCCAAAATCATTGTGGGTATGAATTTCTAGGGGAATGGACAAAGCCGAAACTAATCCCTTAACTTTGGCGTAGGTGCTAAAGGGGTCGAGAACGCCTACGGTGTCGCAGAAACGAAACCGGGATGCGCCCCATTCTTGAGCATATGATGCTACATCTAACAAAAAGTTGGGATCAGCTCTTGAAGAATCTTCACCGCCTACTGCTACCCACAGACCTTGATCTACGGCAAAGCTAATACAATCTTTAAGTTTTTGTAAGCTTACCCGACACTGACCATTAAATTTAGAAGCAATTTGAATCCCCGAAACGGGTATAGCAATATGTACTCGCTTCAGTCCGCAAGTGATAGAAGCCTTAATATCTGAGATGACAGCGCGGTTCCAGCCTAGAAGTTTGGCTTGCAGTCCCAAGTCGCAAATTGCTATAATTGCCTGTGTTTCCGCTTCACCCATTGCCGGAATCCCGACTTCTAGTTCAGGGACACCAATGGCATCAAGAAATTTAGCGATCGCTACTTTCTCTTCAAAGGTAAAAGCCACCCCGGCCGCTTGTTCACCATCACGTAATGTAGTGTCATTAATTAAGATTTCATTCATCTCAAACATCCCTCTTAGGAATCTGTCGGAATCTGGTTTCTACTGGGAAAATTATTTACCTGCAATTGCTGGTAAGGGTAAATGCCTAATACAAATGCTGAATGATGAATGGTAAATGCTATAAACTCTCAGATTTAATAGTTCATCTTCATGATTATTAAATCTTAGCTAAACACAAACACCATATCTGTATGGCATAAAACCAAATGTAGGTATAATTTAAGAATTACTTTTACTATTGCTAAATCAGGATTTATCGAATAGCCAATAGCTAAGGTAGCTATTAACAAATCCTAAACTCAGCAAAATAGTAAATCCGGCAATGAAGGTAATAATCATGGGGCTTCCTCGTATAATTACAAGTGGTTTACTTGTTGTATGTGACCGGGATAACCTACTAAAAGCTAAACTAAAAAGCTCTTAGTTTTGCTCATCTAGCCAATCTAAAATTCGCTCTAGTTGCTCTAAGTTAACTAGGCCATATTGCCAAAGCAGCATTGGTAATGGCCCATGATCAAATTCTCGATGTCGTAGCGCTACAGCAATATCTGCATTTGTAAGTTCGAGTTCCTGATGTAAAAAATTGATAAATTTTCTCTCACTGTTACAGATTGCCATAATTGAGAATTACAAGTTGTTGATTGAGGAAATAAGTACGTGTTTATTGTTTGTGGTTCTGGTTTACTGGAGATTTAGCACTCAGAACTATAATTCCAGCAACGTTCTAACCATTCGACTAATTCATGGCGAGAAGCTAAACATTGCATCACGGTACTGCGGATGAGCAGCACTTCTAGCAAATTATTCACCTTGACCCGCAAAGAACCATCAGGATGACAACAACAGGGAATCATCAATTCTTGTAAACGCCGACAAATGCGCCAGCGATCGCATAACGGAATCTGCAAAACTTGTTCACTTAAGGGGTCAGAACTGTTAGGTGGGAACATGATTAATGATCCTTGGTTAAGAGTTCTTTGTCCTGGGTTGGAGTCTTCAGGATTTGCAGTTGTTGTTCTAGTAGTTCGATGCGGTCAAGCAAAGACTTAATTACAGTCGCTTGTTCGTCGGGTAGTTTTCCGTGTTCTAGGGGACAGACATTAGTGCTTTCTTTACGAGAAACAATGCGTCCGGGAATTCCCACCACAGTAGAATCGGCGGGGACATCGCGTAATACAATGGAACCTGCCCCAATACGCACGCGATCGCTAATGTGAATATTGCCTAAAACCTTCGCCCCTGCACCCACGACGACATTTTTACCCACAGTGGGATGACGTTTACCGCTTTCCTTACCGGTTCCGCCCAGAGTCACGCCCTGATAAATCAGTGTCAAGTCTCCGACAATAGCAGTTTCACCAATCACCACACCCATCCCGTGGTCGATGAACACACCCCTACCAATCTTTGCACCTGGGTGAATTTCAATACCTGTGAGAAACCGACCCAAATGAGAAATCAGACGAGGAATGAAACCCACTCTCCGACGGTGTAACCAGTGGGCGAGACGATGCAAACAGAGTGCGTGCAACCCTGGATAGCAAAACACCACCTCTAGCCAATTACGTGCGGCTGGATCGCGTTCAAAAATGATCTGAAAATCACTTAATAATGGCTCAAACAAACCACCAAAAAGTAAATTCGCCTTTGCTTTAGTTGCTGTTTTGCAATTATTGATACTATCTAATGACTGTTGCATCGGTAGTGTCTGCTTAAAAAGCCATGTGCTATTTTTCTGCTTATATCAGGTGACTCCCAACAGGACAGTACAGTCAATGCCGATTGGATTTATTGGATTAATTACATTTGTACTCAACCACCTCAAACCCTGATTTAAGGTAAATTTAAAATTTGTCTTAGGGTAGGGGTGCTAGTGTTTAATAATGGGGGTTCTGGTGTTTTTAGAGTAGGGGTGACAGAATTTTTGTACTCACTACAAAAAACTTTACCTGTAAGAGTTTGCAGCGAATTAGGCAAGTTATTTTGCAATATATTAAGTTGTACTCACTTGCTCGCAAAGATGAGGTAAAAGGGGTATCAAATCAAATATCTGTATACCCAGCTACGATTACTATTCTATGATTTGGGTGCATAAAAACAGTCTTTCTTTATTTTGTTTTAGGATTTCTTGTCTGTGTGTAACTATACGTTTCTTAATAATTAGAGGCTAGAGACTAGAAAAGTCCACGGAAAATCTAACTTCCAAACCAGGAATTAAAAGTCTCTCTCCTGCGAGGAGAGAGATTTAGAGAGAGGTTTTCTAGATACCGTAAACTAAATGTTGGATAAATTTTGCTTTAAAAACCATCCCCAATCCCCAATAACTATGTGCTATGACAGGGTGACATAAATCTACCAAATCCATGAAACAGCAAAAAAATCTATTTAGCCATCTCACGGCGATAGAAAGAAAATACCTGTCATTCCCAGCCCAATTGTTATTACAGCAAAACCTCCTACAAGGAAAAATACTAGATTTTGGTTGTGGCTTGGGTAATGATGTGAAAATTTTACGCCAAAAAGGATTTGATATTACAGGTTACGACCCTTATTATTTTTCTGAATTACCTGATGATAAATTTGATACCATAATTTGCTTTTACGTTTTAAATGTTGTGTTTCCTGAAGAACAAGCTAATATCTTAATGGAAATATCACATCTATTAAAACCAGAGGGTACAGCTTATTATGCCGTGAGAAGGGATATTAAAAAAGAAGGATTTAGAGAACATTACGTCCATAAAAAACCTACATATCAATGTATAGCTAAACTTCCCTTTCAATCTATTTACCTAGACGAAATGCGGGAAGTATATAAATATATCCATTATAATCGCCAAAGAAATTCATCTAATTATTGTATATTTTGTAATCCCCATAGAAATTTAAAAATATTAACTGAATCAGCAACTGCTTATGCTATTTTCGATGGCTATCCCATCAGCAAAGGACATACTTTAGTTATTCCTAAGCGTCATGTAAGTAATTATTTTGATTTACCATTTAAAGAACAATCCGCTTGTTGGTTTATGGCAAATAAAGTACAAGAGATTCTCAAAACAGAATTTGCACCTGATGGCTTTAACGTCGGCATAAATATTAATCGAGAAGGCGGGCAAAATATCATGCACACCAGTATTCATATCATCCCTCGTTACAAAGGCGATACCGTTGGCAAAAGCGGCATCAGAAAAGTTATTCCCAAAATGAAATAGCATAAATAAAAAGCTCGTAGTGAGGAATTTAGTCCTCTCTTTTTTTTGTTTATTATATGCTTAATTGAATTTTTTTCTAAATAAAATGTTAGTATAAATATATCTTTTACGCCTCTAATTTTGCCAACTGCTTCTGAGCAAACTCCCGTACTTGCCCATCTGGATCATTTTCTGCTCTGTTACGTAACAACGATAAAGTCATGGGATTTTGAAGATATTGTTTGATAATTATCTCTAGTGCTTTTTGACGCGGGTTTTGTTCAAAATATTTATGTATATCTTCAGATTGATATATATCTTTATCTTCTATCCGTTTGAATGTGTCTTGGAGGGTAATATTATAAAAAAAATCAAACATATTAGGTTCATCCTTCCATCCTTTTACTAATTCTTCTATTGCTTGACATCTTACACTTGATAACTTATCTATTTGAGCGCGTTGTTTGAGAAATGCTAGAGTAAACAAGTCTTTTTTAAAATGGCGTGCTAAAGCTTGTAATGCTTCGCATTGTATATAATCGCATTCGTCCTCAGAAGCCAATGTTTTTAGCCAAGGGAGAGTTTCGGGATCTTCTTTAAAATGTCGTGCTACTGCTTCTACTACTGCTTGTATATTTATCTCACCTCCATCCTCCATACACTCATTCTTTAACCAACGGAGAGTGTTAGAATCTTCTTTGAAATTTTTTGCTACTGTTGCTATTGCGAAATATTGCACTATATCCTCAGAATTAAAAGCAAGTTGTTTAAGTGTAGGTAGGGTATTTGGATCTTCCGTCCAAACGTCTCCAAATTTTTCAACTGCTTTTTTATTAATATCAATTATAATGTCTCTTTCATCTATCACATCATCTATATCAGAATAATACTTAGGATGGGTATATGTGTAATTTATTAAATTTTTCATACGTTTACATAGTTGATTACTTATTAAATTTATTTCATTTCTATTTTTTACTTCTGCCAAACAATCCGCAGCCAAAAATATATTAGCAAATTTTCTTGACTCACCATCTTGCGCCATTAAATAATCGATAATTTCGCCAACAAACTTCGCCTCAATCATTCCAGCAATTAACAGTAATACTTCATGCCAAGTTTCATCTTGCCAGTGCTTGCCAAAAACTTCAGTTTTTAAATCTTCAATTTTAATACTACGTTTCTTCTCAAACCGCCAAACAAACTCCCAAGCACAAAAATATTCTAAAAATGTCCGATGCACAAAGGCATAATAATCTGCACCCAAAAAACATAACATAAAGTTACGAGTCCGCAGTTGATTAATCATCACTCGCGCAGCATCTCACGGCATGGTTGCTGGATATGGCTTTTGCCGCCACTTTACTTCAATACCCTAAAAAATGTCAAATGGGTTCTATAACTTCCGCCAATCAATAGAAGATAGCGCCACAGTTCCCCTCTATTACGAAAACCGAATTCCTGAATTGCAACTCACCAATGATGCACTCAATGAAGATATGGCAGAAATCATTGAGTCAGCAACACTGGACGAGGAAGAAGAGGAGAAATTGGCAAGACAATGCGCCAGAGAATATCAATTAATTACCAGAGATGACCGATTAGAGAAAATCGCTCAAGATATTGTCACCCACTTGCTGGGTAGAGGATACCAAGGGAAAGCAATGATTGTCAGCATTGACAGATTTACTGCTGTCAAAATGTACAACAAAGTTCAGCACCACTGGCAACAACACCTGCAACAATTAAAAAATCAACTTGCTGAGTCTAATTTAAGCGAATTTGAACGCAAAAAATTATCAGTAACAATTAAATATATGGCAGAAACAGATATGGCAGTAGTCATATCTCAATCTCAAAATGAAGTAGAAGCATTCCAGCAAAAACAATTAGACATCACTCCTCATCGGCAAAGGTTAGTGAGTGAATCTCCGCCACTAGATGAAAAATTCAAAGATGCATCTCATCCCCTACGCATCATCTTTGTCTGCGCCATGTGGATAACTGGATTTGATGTCCCCAGTTGTTCCACCATTTACCTCGACAAACCAATGAAGAACCATACTCTCATGCAAACCATTGCCAGAGCAAATCGTGTCTTCCCAGGTAAAGTCAATGGACTGATTGTTGATTACATTGGTGTCTTCCGCGATTTACAGAAAGCACTAGCTATTTATGGTTCCGCATCTGGTGGTGGTGTTCAAGAAGGAGATACCCCAGTTAAAGCGAAAACTGCTTTAGTGGCACAATTGAGAGAAGCGATCGCAGAAACCACAGCATTCTGTACCCAAAAAGGCATTGATTTTACTGTCCTGGAGTTAGCACAAGGTTTTGCACGCACCAAGTTTTGGGCAGATGCAGTGGAATGCATCATTATTAATGATGATGCCAAAAAAACTTATCTTTCCCTAGCAGGTAACACTAACAAACTCTACAAAGCTATCCTCCCAGATCCTGCTGCCAATAAATTTACTGCTATTAATGCTCATTTGCAGGCAATCAAAGACCAAATTCTGGCAGAAGTACCAGAAGTTGATGTGTCCGAAGTGATGGAACAAGTGGAGGAACTGTTGGATCTGTCCATCACTGCTGGGAAATTTGTCATTCAGGAATCCCACTCTCAACGCATCGACTTGAGCCAAATCGACTTTGAAACATTAAAAAATAAATTTGCTCGTACTGACTACCAGAGAACAGAGACAGAAAAACTCAAAACTGCGATCGCGCAAAAAGTCCAGCAGATGGTGAGGTTAAATAAAACTCGCATCGACTACCTGGAGAAATTCCAGCAGATGATTGCACAGTACAATGCTGACTCCCGCAACGTGCAGATGTTCTTCAATGATTTGATTAACTTTGCTCAGGAATTGGGTGCTGAAGATAAAAGAGAGATCGCCAAAAATCTCTCTGAAGAAGAATTAGCAATTTTTGATTTACTGACTAAACCTGAAATTCAGTTGACTAAGCAAGAGGAACAGGAAGTTAAAAAAGTTGCTAAAGAATTACTGAAAACTCTCAAACAAGAGAAATTAGTTTTGGATTGGAAGAAGAGACAGCAAACCAGAGCAAGAATGAGAATCCTACGATGCTCGCACAGGCAATACCTCCTAAAGTTATTAGGATCGGGAAAAATCTTTGTTTTGGCTCACTTGGCTTTTTCATAACGACTTGATTTTTATGATTAAAATCATAATTCATCCAAAACTGTACTCAGTAAAATAACTGTTGTCAATAGTAATAATTGGGTTATAAATGTTTTTATCCTATTCAAAAACCTAACTGTTACCGATACTGGGCAATACGAGTAAGCAGGATTAGATTTTTCAAAGCTCGTAGTCAGGGAGCATCCCAATTTTGGAAAAAGAGGGAAAGAAGCGAGTATTATTCGCTATTTATCATCGCGGATAGTTTGGGGGTGTAAATGTGTGCAGACAGCATTAATCCTGGCAGGGGCATAGAGACAGACACCGAATAAAGCGCGATCGCATCTTTGTCCTATTTACACAAGTGCTAAAAGTTAATGAACAAGGTGATCATCAGTAGTGGGTTTCAGTGCAAAAGCTATTTTTATCAGATCACCGTATTTTTTTATTGGCACAATTGCTTTGTAGGCGATCGTCTATGTTTGTAATGCAACAAATTTATAACTCTGGCACCTGTAAGTTACGTTTATTACCTGCGTAATGCTTGTAAATAATTTCTGGAGAGTTGCCAACCCACCTTCCTACATCCTTCGCATCAATATCAGCTTCCAGGCAAAGAGTAATAAAAGTGTGTCTGCATTGGTAAGGTTTGCGATATTCGCTGACTACACCCTGTTTTACAAGTTGAGTTACGATTCCATCTATGTGTGTTCCACGCTGATTTTTGTAACCTTTCCAAGCATGATTGAGAAAATCTCCAAAGTCTACTATGCCGCCTTTCTTGCTTCTAAAGATAAAATCTTCTGGGTTACAGTTATCAGGTTTGATAGAGTCTAAAATTTTACGTTGCTGACTATTAATCGGAAAACGTCTTTGGCTTTGGGTTTTTAATCCATCTTTGAGGGCTAACCCTTTAGTACTGATGGTAATTGCTTGCTCAAAGGTAATATATTTATCACTGATATGTTTCCATTGTAGAGCGATCGCTTCTGATGGTCTACACCCAGTAAAAAATAATAATTTTACTAAAGGAGCATAGTAGCTGTAGAGTTTGCTCTCCTCAAATGCTTGGATTATGATATCCCGTTCTTCCTTAGTAAAGGGATTGATTTCATATTCAGCCGATTCTGACTTTGGTATCTGAATATCTTTTGCCATACTTTGGAAGGGATTGGATTCGATTAGCTGACTCTTGAGTGCCCAATCACAGCAAGCATTAATATTTGTCAAAGTACGTTTAGCTGCATTAGCACTGAGATGTGCAACTAAATAGTCTCGAATTGCGATCGCATCATCTAAGTTTTTAGTTGGTAAGCTAGCAATGTGATTGCGATATTTTCGATAGTCAACCGCATAAGTAGAAGGGCTAACTTGAGGTTTTTTAAACTCAGCATATTTTTCCCATAATTCTCCCAGGTCATGCTGGGGAGTAGCAGAA
The DNA here is from genome assembly GCF_963920895.1 of Anabaena sp. CCY 9613. NCBI lineage: Bacteria > Bacillati > Cyanobacteriota > Cyanophyceae > Nostocales > Nostocaceae > Anabaena > Anabaena sp. CCY 9613. The sequence goes on along the minus strand of NZ_CAWUDE010000004.1, from coordinate 264,986 downwards.
GGAATACTTGAAGTAATTGGGTTAACAGTGCTTAATGAAGCTGCTGGCTTGTATTTAAGTAAACTGGCATCAAACTCACCATAATCAATATCCCTCTGGATTTTTGCTGCTAAAGTCGATGCTTGATGTCTTCCAAGAGGCGTATCATCATGTCTCGTGGAAAGATAGAAACGTTTGGTTTTAAGCTCTCCATCTGGAGTAATGATTGGATGGGAAAAAACTAATTGAAGCCTACCGTTAGAGTTCTTTATCTGTACAGAACCCCGACTGGCAATACTTTGAGACTTTTTAGGCTGCATAGGGGTAATTAACTGAGGTAAACACCTTGACCCTTTCACTTTACCCCAGTTCTACCCCAAAAAGACTTCTGGGGTAAAAACCTTTGCCTTACATTTTTACCCCAGTTTTACCCCAGAAGTTTATCCAAACTACTCGAAATAACCCCAAAAATCTCTGAAGGCTCTGGAAGCAAGCCCTGGAACTCTCATTAAAAAAGGGCTTGCTAGCCCTCTAATGCTTATATTTCTTCAAGGCGACACCCGGATTTGAACCGGGGGATGGAGGTTTTGCAGACCTCTGCCTTACCACTTGGCTATGTCGCCGCGCTCATAATTAACTATCATACCAACATTTTAGCTAAATTGGTACCCCCAGAAGAGAAAATTTTGCTGCTTATCAAAAAATTTAATCGTTACTGGCATTTTGACATCCAGGGCAATGGTAAATATTTTTGTCCAATTACTTATTGCTGACTAGACATTTGTGGAGATAGCGTGAAGAATTGATGAATTTTTGCCAAGGATGAGTGACGTAAAATACCAAAAAAAGGCAATATCACTCTTAAGATGGATGAAAAATCAGGTTTTTTAAGAAACTACATGTCTATATGTGGTTTTTAGTTCTATGATGACATGAAAATCGTTCAAACCTGGATTAGTATAAGTTCCCTAAAGACGAATCAGATGTTAAGACACCCACACGGCGATCAGTAAAAATGAATCAAGTGTCTCCCCTATCAATTGCTCAGGTGACAGATATCCATCTGTTTGCTTCGGAACATCACCAAATGCTAGGAATGCCTACTACACAGTCTTTACAGGCAGTTATAGAGAGATTAAAGAAACTAAGGACTGAACTTGATTTGCTACTGCTGACGGGAGATTTATCTGGCGATGGCACGCCTGAATCTTATGAAAACCTGCAAAACTTACTAAATCCACTACAAGTACCAACTTACTGGCTACCAGGGAATCATGACTGCGCGATCGCAATGGATGACATCTTAAGTATAGGGATGATTTCCCGCCGTAAGTCTTTTCAGCGCGGTGGTTGGAATTTTATCTTGCTTAATTCTTCTGTACCTGAATGTGTGCATGGTTATCTTACAGGTAATACCCTAGATTGGTTGGACTCTGAGTTAAAAATGCTGGGAAATAATCCTAGTGTAGTAGCTCTACATCATCCACCTTTTCTAGTTAATTCTGCCTGGTTAGATAGCAGCAGTCTCAAAAATCCCCAAGAATTTTTTGCAGTTCTAGATCGCCATCCCCAAGTCAAGTTAGTTTTATTTGGTCACGTCCACCAAGAATTTCAACACCAACGTCATGGGGTTGATTACCTCAGCACTCCATCGACTTGCATTCAGTTCCAGTCAAACAGCCCAAATTTTCTCATTGACCAACAATTCCCAGGATTTCGTTTGTTGAAACTATACCCCAATGGCAGTTGGGAAACTTCTGTTGAGCGAGTTCCTTATGGCTATCCATTGGAGTTAGCCGCCACAGGTGCTTAAGAGATTGTAATTTTCACTTCATCGGCAAAACTGTGTTTACGCACAAAGTGAAATGGGCCAGCGACAGACCCCCAAATATGTTCATTGGTATCTAAATCACGTCCTCGGTCAAGGCTGATAAATCTCTCTTCGCTAATTTCAAACTCACTATCTAAATAGGTTTTTTGCCCTTTGCGAAAGACAATGCAACCTTTCCCTGGTTCTACTGTGCCTTGAAAGCTGTTACCAATCCACTCTACATTCATGTTACAGCCTGGTAACTTTTCTAAGTCGTCACTTTTTAGGGTTTTCAGGCGTTCCAGGTCACGAGATGCACCGTAAAACTTTTCTTCTTGCTTAACAGTGTAGTTTTCAATTTGGATGCGATCGCCTGCGGTTACCAATTTTAATACCCGGACACGATATGGGTCATTTAGCGTATAATCATAAGCTTGCTCAACAAATAAACTCACTCCCGACAATACATCCCAAGGTAGAGGACGCATACACACGCGAATATGGGCAAAAAAAGGCGGGTTTTCAAAAGCTTGTGCTTGATTACTAAAGTCAGCTGCCATCCAACGGGCTAAGGTGGCAATATCTGTGGAATTAGTCATTACAGATGATCAATGGTTTTTTTTATTATCTTGCACGTATTGTAAAGCTTAGGGGTAAGGCGGTGGGGAGAATTTTAGTTTTGGATGCGTCAAACAAGTTGGCAGCTAGGATTGTTAGAAGCAATTCTCAATCCAAAATCCAAAATTTTATTAGGTAAAGTATTTATGTTAAGACGTTTATGTTTTACTGTTACTTGCGCTATAATCTGGCAACTGAATGGTTCTTTAGCACTTGCAGAGAGTAAAAAGCCCCAACAACCAGATCAGTTTCCTCCCAATCCCCTAGAAATTACCACACCTGATCCTTTACTACCGCCTTTAATTGACAAACAGCAGTTAACTCTCCCAGAACTGCAAAGCTTAGAGACAGCGCTGGATCAATTAAATCTAGAAGCAGCGGCAAAATTGCAAACAGGTGATGAGGAAGCAGCATTCGATATCTGGAATCGGGAACTCCGCTTGCGGCGATATTTGGGTGCGTTAGCAGAGGTACAAGCATTATCACGGGTAGGTGCCATCGCCTGGAATGAAAATAATAATGAACAGGTACAATATATTACTCAGCGATTACAAACAATTCAAAAGCAAGCACAAAGCTCAAAAATTGTAGACTTAGAATTAATGCGATCGCTTGGTGAAGCTTACCAAAAAGTGCGATCGCCTCAACTGGCTCTAGAAGCTTACAACCAAGTTTTGGCAACCGTGCGCCAACAACAAGACACCAACGCCATCTTGCAAACTCTCAATACCATTGGAGAACTGCATCTACTTTGGTTTAATTACCCCCAAGCCGCCGCCATCTACGAGGAATTACTGAGTTTACCCCCAGGCGATCGCCAAAACCAATTAGTATATCTACAGCAGCTAGCTTATATTTATCAACAAGCAAGACAACCCCAAGAGTCGCTCAATGTCTTAAATAAGCTCGTCGAAATTTATGAACAGGATAATAATCCGAATAAAATCTCAGAATTGAAACTAGCGATCGGCTCCAATTATGAATCCCTAGCACAGCAAAATCCTAGTTTACTACGAGAAGCATTTAACAACTATCAAACCGCTTACGTCACCGCCTGGCAATCACAGCAATATGCTCGTGCAGGTGAAGCTTTGCAGAAATTAATTCTCCTTTATCGTTCTCAAGGACAAATAACCGAAGCTTTGCAAGCCAGTCAAATTCTCATCGAGACACAAAAGCAAGCCGTCAATTTTTATGGCATGATGCAAGCCTATGACCAAATTGGGCAATTGTATCTAGAACAAAAAAATTATCCTCAAGCACTCACAGCTTTTCAACAAGGATTACAAATAGCACAACAACTCAAACACGAAGAATCATATTTTACTCAGCAGATTGAAAAAGTACCAGCCGCTAATTTTTAAGAAACCAAATAAAAATGTTTGCTCCTAGTCAGGACTAAAGTCCTGTCTTTAGAGACTTCAGTCCCCACTACAAACCTTTTATCATAATAAAATACCAGAGTATATCTATACTCTGGCATTTATCTGTTTTATTTGCTAATTAAGCCTTTGTTGATTCTAATTTCTCCGATGCTTGAACCAGCTGATAAAGTCTGGCTTCAAACTTTTCTGTACACGCCGACCAATCATATTGAAGTATAGAAGGACGAGCTTGTGCAGTCATTTCTGCTTTAAGTAGAGAATTTTTCAGAATTGTCACCACCTTCTGGGCAAAATCTGCGGGGTTGTTGGGTTTAGCTAAAAAGCCGTTGTGACCAGGAAAAACCTGCTCGGCAGTTGAAGGTGCAACCACAGCAACTACAGGAGTACCAGAAGCTAAAGCCTCGTTATTTGTAGTACAGAAATTTTCAGTCGCTGAGGGATTGACAAATATATCTGCACGAGCAAACCAACCCAACAGTTCAGTACCGTGAGATTCACCCCATACAGTAATCCCAGATTTAAACTTGCTAGCACGTCGCCGCAATTCATCATCAAGGGGGCCACTACCAATAACCACCAAATGAATATCAGGAATTTCAGCAGCAATCAACGGAAACATCTCTATCAATTGCATCACATTCTTTTCCGCCGTAATCCGTCCCACAAACAAAATAGTTGGTCTGTGGTCATCAGGAATAGGGTTGTAGATAATATTTCGGGGATGAAATTTTTCACAATCAATTCCCTGATAGGGGAGATATTCACCACGTTGACAGTTCAGCAGTTCATACTTATGCAGTTGTTCTCGAGAAGAAAACAAATTAGCATCATAAGCCTCAGTGGATTGCTTAACTAACATGGGAATAATCGGACGCATCAAGTTAAACCACTGTTGGCCTAAGTAATATTGGATATAGGCAACAATGTCAGTATGAAAGATAGATATGATGGGAGTACCTGTTTTTTGAGCGTATTCCACACCAATTGAACGACCATAACCTTGCAAGAAAAGTGAGTAGAAACCCCTCATTTGTGGAGCCTCTTCAACTACTATAATATCGGGTTGGAAGTTTTCTAATAACTTAGTATCGCTCCAATGTCGATAATTTAGTGGTTGGGGTAGAGACTTGTAAAAAATCAGCGGGCGTGTGGGAAATGCATAAGCACAAAAATTGGGAAAAGGCAATAATTCATCCAGTCCTGGCATGGGGCGATCGCCCACATTTTTAGGGTACTGGTCGTTGATTTCTGGATGGATCAGAAAAACTTCATGACCTTGTTGTAGTAACCAGCGGACTCGCTGGTGTACTGCCGCGGAAACACCAGTCAAAAAAGGAGCGTACAATCCTGTAAACAGCGCAATGCGAAGCGGTTGCTTGTTCATCATTTTAGTAAATTTGTGTATTTGTATTCAGAAAAAAAATGGTATTTTTAAACTTGAATACCTGTTTGCACTGATAGAGTTAGATTTAGGATTTGTTCTGCAAACAACATGATCAATTCAAAGAAATATTTGGTGTAACAGGTTGATCTAACGACTGATAAGGGCGATATTGGACTAACCGAATCCACCAAGGCCCTTTAAATTGATAGGTGATACCGCGCCACTTTACTTTTTGTATCCACAGGGACAACAACATTGCTAACCCATACACCCATTGTGTCAAGGGAATTCCAATTAACATCTTGACAATTGTGGCAACTGAGAAATTTGTGCTTAGTTGACTATGAGAGCGAATGACTAGCTGTACCCCTTGCTCTAAGAAAAGTACGATCAAGAGTTGTGCCACCACATAGCTGCCATAGCAGCTAAAAGATAATACCGCAGCATACCATTGTCCAGTGAATAAAGCTGCTACAAACAATACACTCAAAAGAAGAGGAAAAAGTATTGTTAAAATCGCGTTGCCAATGACAGCCAACCAGCAGGGGTGATAAAGTCGGCAAAAAAGTAATTGACGTTGCATCCAATATCTTAAACTAGGTAAATCGCACTCTTCCTGATTGAGCATCATCAGGGAAGGCACGAACTTGACTTGCATGTTATGTTTACCCAAAATTCTACGCATCATCGTATCCTCACAGAAAGCTTTCCCCCATTTGTCTAGCAATCCTGTTTGGTAAATTACTTCTGTTTTCATAGCCAAACTCCCACCCCAAGGAATTCCGTATATATACATCTGCACCACTGCTGCAACATTCCAGATGTACCTCACCAGAGTCCCCCAATAATTACCTGTAGGCGCATACCAACGGTTACCCGTTGTCGCCCCGACTTGCGGATCAGCTAGAGGACTGACTAATTCTTGCAGCCAATTGGCATGAACAATTGTATCGGCATCGACTAAAGCCACTGCCTTGTAGGAATCGTCCAAATCCGTAACAGCTTGTATTAAAGAACTACATTTGAGACTGCAATTTTTGCGTATAATTCTTAAAGGTCTAATTTGAACATTAGTCGCTCCTTGCTCCTGGATAATATTAGTAGCAATTGACCATGCAGGATCTTCCATCCGATCAATGACCAGCTTTAAATCATATTGTGGGTAGTTCTGATTTAATAGTGCCTTTAAACAATCCGATAAAAACGGATCGGCTCCACGTAGACAAAGAATCACTGCCGTTTTTGGTAATTGTTCATCTGGCAAGAGGTTTTTTTTATATGAGCATAGACACCATAAAAACATCAGCATGAAACAAACCTGAATAGCCAGGCCAACAGATAAACATCTACATAGGAATATTACTAAGTTGTTCATCTTTAATTCCTTGTATGCGATTGACCTTGCGAGATGAACCAGAACCTAATTAAAAAACATAGGCAATATCTCCGCCCCATTTCTTAATGATTGCTATTACAAATTGTTGGTTGATTTATCCTAATTTGCCTTCACAAATATAATTGAGAAATTTCTCTTCCTCGTCTGCTAAAGTGAAAATTATGTTAAGATGCGCGGATTGACATTAGCTCAAAGAGAAATTTTGCTATCAATAGGTTGATCTAACAAATCATAAGGATGGTATTCAACTAATCGGATATTCCAGGGGTTTTGCACTCGATAAACAATACCGCGCCATTTAACTGTTGACATCCACAAAGAAGATAGCATTGCCAATCCATACACCCACTGTGTTAAAGGGATGGCAATTAATATTTTGCCTACTGTAGCAACTGACAAGGGAGTCATCGGCTGACCTTGAAAGCGAATTACTGGACTTACTGCTAACTCTAATATCAGTGTTAACAAAAGTAAGCCGATGGTATAGATACAATAAGTAGCCAACAATATCATTGCCAAATCCCATTGAGTATCGAGCAATGACAAGATAAACACCACTATGGCTAGAGAAGGAAACAAGATACTAGAAACAGCATCACCAATTATAGCTATCCAACGAGGATGATAAAGTCGAGAATAAAATAGTAACCGCTTCAGAGAGTCCATGAAGCCAAGTAAATCACATTCTTCCCGATTCAGCATAATTAAAGAAGGAACAAGCTTGACCTGCATCCCATGTTGTTTGAGGATATTATGCATCATCAAATCTTCACCGAAAGCTTGTCCCCACTTCTCTAATATTCCTGTGTGACGTAGCACATCTGTTTTGATAGCCAAAGTCCCGCCCCAAGGAATGCGAAATAAGTACATCTGCACAACTGTAGAGACGTTACCGATGTAGCGTACTAAAGACCCCCAATATTTACCTGTAGGCATATACCAACGATTACCTGTCGTTGCGCCGATTTTGGGATCAGTTAAGGGACTAACTAATTCACGCAGCCAATTAGCATGAACTATTGTATCGGCATCTACTAAAGCAACTACCTTGTAAGAATCATCTAATTCCGACACAGCTTGCAGCAGCGAACTGCATTTGAGACTACAGTTGTGGCGAATTATCCTCAAAGGACTGATTTGGAAATTGCTGGCTTCTTGCTTTTTGATAGTTTCGTTGACAACTTCCCAAGCCGGATCATCCTGACTATCAACAATTAGCTTTAAATCGTACTCTGGGTAATTTTGATTTAATAGGGCTTCGATACAATTGGGCAAATACGGATCGGCTCCACGTAAGCAAAGAATCACTGCTGTTTTAGGTAACTCCTCATCAGACAATATTTTTTTGTGACTTAAGTGGATGTAGAACAGAAAAACCAAAGCTAAACACATTTGAATAGCCAACCAACCCAGTAAAGACTGAGATAGGAATATTGTCAACTCTTTCATATATAGTCTCCGGCAAATTTTGCCTTGTTGACTGAGGTGGGAGGTGGGGGATGCGGATGATAGGGAGATGAGGAGATGGGGGATGAGAAGATTGTTTAGAAGTTTTTCTTATCCCTTATTCCCTACTCCCTACTCCCTATTCTTATGAATCGAGGGAATATTTCATGAAAATGTTGATTTTGGTATTTTGGTTCATGAAGAAACTGGCATCATGAAACTTAGGTGTACCTGTGGCTATGGAAACAGTGGGATTTTGGGAAATTCCAAAACCTTCCTTGGGAATGCCAAAAAAGTCTGTGTTCAACTTGCGATCGCCATTTTGGTCATCTATTACAGCAACGGCATAATTTCCAGGCTTCAAGCCAGAAAATGTATGAGTCAAAGTATTGCCTGAAGGCTGCACACAGGCACTTTTAAGAACATCATTAGTACTCATAGGAAATCCTTTTGCCTTAGAGTAAACTCCCATGCAAATCTCACCCTTTTGTTTATTGATTCCATTCACTACCACTGTCAGCGTTGCTGTAGTGTCTGCATTCACGGTTTTTGCAAAGCTGAGACTTAATAAACTAGCTAGCAAAAGATAAGGAAGATGAGTTATTTTCAGCATGATTTGGTTATTTTTACCAGTAATTTTTGTTTTGCATTCACTGTTACAACACCCTTTTATTGTTAAAACCAAATTATTTAAGAAATAATCTGCTGTTTTTGAGTAACAGAATCCTGCCAACGTTGCCAGACTGTTCTTGCTGCTTTTAGTAAATCTTTGAGCAAAAGATATTCACTACCCCTCAACTGTTGATAAATACTGATATGGCAACGTACGCGCTGATAAATACTTAATTCAAACAGGTATATAGAAAGCATATATTCCCAAACTATTCTCCAATGTGGAAACAAAATTTTTCCCTTTTTTGAAGAATCAAACCACACTGTATAGGCATAAAAGTCAGGTAACATGCTTGGTGAGTATTTAGTTTTATTGTCTGTAAACAACAGATAATTGGGAAAAAACATACTCAAGGATTGCTCAGAATGAATTCTAGCAAAGAACAGATATTCGGGGATTTCATAAAATCGACCCAGTAAACCGAGTCTTAACAATAAAATGCCATCAGCCGTACCATAACTACCCATTAATGGTATTTGTTTTAGGGCACTGGTGCGAATTACTCCATAACATTGATAGCAGAGATGTTTGGTAAGTAATTCATGAAAACGCTCATGAGGTTTGAGTGAATCCGTATTGAGCTTGAGATTGTAGTTTTGTGAAAAATTGCCATTTTCGTCAATGAAATAAACGTGGGAATGACACAAAACTATTTCTGGATTATAATCAAGTACGGCAACACATTTTGCCAAAAAATCTACAGCATGTAAATCATCATAGGCAGCCCACTTAAAGTATTCACCTGTAGATAATTCAAAAACACGATTGAAGTTAAGAGAACAACCGATATTTTTTTCATTTCGATAGTAGCGAATACGTTGATCTTGGGCGGCGTATGCTCGACAAATTTCTTCGGTGTTATCTGTCGAAGCATTATCTGAAATAATTAGCTCAAAATCTGCAAACGTCTGAGCCAAAAGTGAGTCTAAGGCTGCTTGGATAAACTTATCACCATTGTAGACAGGCAATCCAATGCTTAATTGTGGTAGGGTCTTGCTCATCTGAAATAATGTTATTGAAAATTTTTCGACTACTTAACTAGATGTTGTATTGGATCTGGCGGTTTTCAAAGGCAATAGGGAACAGTAACCCACGCTGAAAATGCGGGATGACCATCAGGACATTTTGTTTACAGCACAAAGTTATGTAGATGAGTTTTCCAACTTAGGAAAATTTTCAAGATAGATGAAAAGTGCTGTATCTATGTTAATTTTTGAATATCGGTGTTGTTCAGCCATTCTTGTGTATAGTGCAGTCCTTTTTTTAAGTCAATTTTAGGTTGGAAATTTAATAGGCTTTGTGCTTTGGCAATTGAATAAGCGTGAGGACGACTCATAAAATCTACAGATTCTGGGAGAATATCGGCTTTTTTCCGGAAAAGTTTTTGTCCTTGGGCACGTAGTTTCAGAAATAATTTCATTTCATCTTTTGGTAAAGACATTGGTGTAGATAAATTTTCCATTGCCGCCAATTGCAGAAAATATTCTTTCCAAGACGTGCTTTGTCCATCGGTGATATTAAAAGTTTCACCGTATGCCTCTTTTTCTATTGATAAAAATATGGCATCTATTAAGTTGTCTATATATACATGATTAATGATTCCTTTACCATCATTGGCATAAGCAAATAATTTTTGGCGCATCATCAGAATTGGTTTGATTACCCAAGAAATACTTCCTGGCCCATAAACATCTCCAGCGCGAATAATAATGATGCCAAAATCTGGGGGTGCATTCAGAGGTAAAAGTTCATTTTCAGCTTCTATTTTCGTTTGACAGTAGGGATTATTTTCACCTGACAAGGGCCCAGATTCTGTGATGCCGTCAGGATAATTAAAACCATAGACCATCACACTGGAAAGATGCACAAATGTTTTGATGCCAGCATTTTTAGCAGCTTTAGCCATATTGACTGTGCCACCAACATTTACCGCCCGAAATTCTTTAATAGAACCTGCTTCTTGGGCCATTTGTGCTGTATGCAAAACAATATCTACATCCTGACAGGCTTTTTGGGCAACAGCAGCATCAGTAATACTGCCAACAATTACTTCAATACCTAAATTCTGTGCTGTTTGATTCTTATCGGCAGAACTTTGGATTCCACGAACTTTCATTCCTTGGGCCATAGCTAACTCGGCTGCACGCAAGCCAATAAATTCATCAATTCCAGTAATTAAGAGAGTTTTGTTTTGGAGGTTCATAGAGATAGGAGTGATTGGTAAGTTATATGATTGAAGTTAGAAGACTAGAAAATATCAGCTGGATCTGCGGAGCGGAGTTTATTAATTGCCAGTGACCCTGAAGTTATACATATTAAAATTGCTGAGACTAAAACTATTACAGCATTATTAACAGTCATCATTATTGGCAATTTAGTAGCTTCCATTGCAAATCCATAAATAATTACGGAAGATAAAAATCCTGGTATATAACTTAATAAAGCCAAGATAATTGCTTGTTGAAAGACTACATTTAAAAGATATGTATTAGCATATCCAATTGCTTTTAAAGTTGCGTAGGCCACAAATTGAGTAGCAATGTTGCTGTAGAGAATTTGATAGACAATTACTACACCAACTACAGAAGCCATAGTCAGCATGAGATTAAGAATAAAACCAATGGGTGTTCTCACAGCCCAATATTGTTTTTCAAAATCAATGAAACCCTGACGAGTAAACACTTGAACATCGTTAGGTAAAGTTGCCACCAAATTTCTCATAACCGTATCTGGGTCTGCACCGGGATTAAGGCTGATGACACCTATATCGATCATTTCTGCTGGTCTAGTGCTAGGGTTTATCCTCAAAAAAGTTGAGTCACTGACAATTAAATTGCCATCTACACCGAAAGAAGGCCCCAAGCTGAACAAACCCCCTACTCTCACTCTGTAACCAACAGGAGCGTCAAAGGGGAATATTTCAATTGTCTGCTCAGAATTTCCTGCATCAAATTGTGTAGCGATGGGACCAAACTCTGGGCGAGAAATTCTATCAAAAAGGACAATATCAGGAATTTTGAGTTGGTCTAAATTTTGAGCAACTTCTGGTATATTTAAGACAGATTTTCCTGGATCAAAACCAATCACATATATTGAATATTTTTCTCCAGTTTCTGGGTTCTTCAACTTGGCAAATTGTAAATATATGGGGTTCACTGACTCTACACCATCAAAACCCAAGGTTTGGTATAAGCGATTGCGTGAAAAACTTTGAGTTGATGTCAAAGATTTGTATTGTGAACTGACTAAAAATAAATCACCCCGGAGATTTTGATGCAGTGCGGTAGCACTAGAATAAAGTGCATCTTGAAAGCCAAGTTGGATAAACATTAGCAGCACAATAAAAGCAATCCCACTTACGGCCACGACAAACCGAACTTTTTGCTGGGCTAGCTGTAGCCACGCCAAAGGAATTCTAAAATTCATGGATTCAGTTGTGATTTGTTATATGTTGTTTGTTTGTCAGTTGGCAGTTAGTGGTTATAACCAACAACTAACCACTGACTCATGACTATATTTGAATGGCAACATCTACCTGTAAATTCGTCAAACGAGCTACCCGCGCACTATCTTCGGGATTATCGATGCTGATTTTGACTTCAACTATTCTGCGGTCTGTATCTGCTGTGGGATTAAGGCTGAATATACTTTGGCGACCAATTTGCCAAGCAATTTCGGTCACTGTTCCTGAAATTGCGCCAGGAAATGCTGTGCTAGTAATGGTAGCTTTTTGACCTACACTGACTTTTGATATATCAGTTTGATAAACTTCTGCAACTACAGACATCTGAGATATTTTACCGATCTCAGCAAAGCCTGCGTTGTCAATTACTTCTCCGGTTTTGGTGTGAATTTTTAAAATTTTGCCATCTATGGGAGATTTGAGGTAAGTTAATTCCTGGTCGGCTTTTGCTTGTTTGATAGCAGTTACCGCACTAGTAACTTCGGTTTGTGCCAATTCAACATCGACGGGCCGGACTTCGCTAATACTGTTAAGTTTAGCTCTACCTTCTTGTATTTGGTCTTGGAGAGTGGTTTGAGTGCGGTTGAGGTTGGCTTGGGCTTCTGTGAGCTGCTGTTGTAAAGTTTGGAGTTGTAAAGCTTTACTATCTGCTACAGAGGCAGAAATCGCACCTTGTCTAAATAACTGTTGATATCGCTCGTTTTCGCTTTGGGCGTTGTCTACCTCAGCCTGGATGCGGTTGATTGTTGCTTGCCCGGCTGCAACGTCTCCTTTTAATTGTGACTCTAAACCCGCGATCGCAGCTCTTTGTGCGGCAATATCTCCACTTCTAGCTCCAGCTTTCACCTGTGCTAGTCTGGCTTTGGCTACTTCTAGCTGGTCTAATGATTGTTGGAGGGCGGCTGTGGAGCGAGCATAATTTTCTAAATGCGCTAATACTTGTCCTTTTTTAACTTGTTCACCTTCGGTGACTAGTAGTCTTTCTACTCGTGGGCCGTTAACTGCATTAGGAGCAGACAAAGTTGTCACTTCCCCTTGGGGTTGTAAACGTCCTAAGGCTGTCACCGCAAGTCTAACAGGGGTAATTTCTGTGGTAGTTTCTGGTGGAGTCTGAACTTGAGGGCGTGTCCGATTTGGTGAAAAATTGTAGAAAGCGATGATTCCGGCTAATAAGGTGACGGAACCAGCCAAAATAATCCGCCACCGACCTAGGGGTTTTGAAAATAATTGGCTGTCTTTGTTTGCTGCCATATTTTTATTCCAATTGTGTTAAATCTGTCGATTGCAGTCGGCTCGTCTGCAAGTTAAGCAATATGACTTATTCTGGTAGTGCTGAATTTAAGATATGAAAAGCTCACGCAAAGGTGCAAAGATGAGTTTAGCTTTACGTATTTGTAGGTTTTAGGAATCTTTGTATGTCTGTACAGCCACCTTAATTTACTAACTTGGCAACAAAATCGATAGTGGCGTTACTTCAAATCTTTCTTAGTTTTATCCTAATTTGACATCGCATCCAGTATCGTAAAATACGATATTGTCATTAGTCATTGGTTACTCTTCTCATCTTTCCATCTCCCCATTTCTCTAAATTATGTATACTGATTCTTTGACTGACTGCACTAAAAAGCTGTAATTATGCCCATCGTGCCTATAGACCAAATTCATATTGGTCAAAACCGCCGTCCGGTAAAGGGTGAGAAGGTTGATGATTTGAAGGAGTCGATTAAGGCTAATGGTTTATTGAATCCGATTACGGTAGACCAAAAGCTGAATTTGATTGCTGGTTTGCATCGGCTGACTGCTTGTAAGCTATTGGGGCTGGAGGCGGTTGAGTGTAATATTGTCAATTATCAAGATGCGGATCAAGCGCGGTTGGCGGAAATTGACGAAAATCTGATTCGTAATGAGTTGGAACCGTTGGAACGTTCGGAACTGTGGTTTGAGCGTGATCAAATTTTGGTACGCATGGGACTGAGGGCGAAGGCTGGCGATAATCAACATACTCATAAAGGTAGTGAAATGATTTCACCACCTCCCAAGCGCACGGTGGAGTTGGCTAGAGAAGTGGGTTACTCGGAACGCACTTTTCAGCATGGTAAGCAAATTGCTAAAAGTATTCATCCAGAGGTGAAACAGATAATTAAGCGATCGCCTATTGCTGATAGTCCTACAGCGTTACTGAAGATAGCTAGGGCTGGTAGTCAGGAACGGGCGGCGGCGGAAGCGGCGCAACAGGCTTGGGAGTTGGCCCAGGCTAGGGGAGACGAGACCGAAACTGCACGGTTAGCTCAATTGATGGTTGATGCGAGGGCGAAGCAAAAAGAGTTACAGATTGTGGCCCATAACAGTGCTATGGCACAAAGGGCTGCTAAGTTGGCACAGAAACAGAGTCTACGTCAGCCAAAACAGGTGGTGGAACCAGCAAATACTCAAGTGAAACTTGGGGATGAATGGCTGCTGGATAGGCATTTAGTCTATTGCGGCGATACGTCTAGTTCAGATTTTACCAACTTGTTACCTTCAGATGCGTCTTTGGCGATCGCTACTCTTTCTTCTACCTGGGAGCATGATTATTTGGTGGATGAGGCGCGGGTGGTGGCGGTGTTGCGTTCTGAAGGTCAGATTTATGAATTTTATCGCCGTTGTCAAATGCCCTTTCAATATGAGTTGCTGCTGGGTAATGTTTATATGGGTATTTTTTCTCATCAATCAATATCTCGGCCGCAGGCTCCTATTAATATTGAGGGCGTGGAAGGGATTGTTAATTATTTAATTAATTTGTATACAAGTCAGAATAACTTTGTGATAGCTCCTTTTATGGGACATGGGGAGATTTTGCTGGCTTGTGAACGGTTGGGGCGCATCTGTTTTGTTGGGGATGCAAATCCGGAGTTGGTTGGCCGGGGGTTGTGGCGTTGGCAGCAGTGGAGTGGGAAGTCAGTTATTAGTCATTAGTTTTTTGGCTATGGGGTTAGCATCAGAATTTTATTAAGTGTGATATGGGTATTTATGGCTATTTGTGGGATTCATGGATTTATTTCTATTTCTGTAACTTTGTTATCAGATGTTAGTTGATGATATCAAATTCTTGGGGATTCATTACAATTTATTTTGTATTGTTTATTATGCACAATTTATTAAATTAAGGTTTGCTTCATAAATAACTGTTTAGATATTTTTGTTATTTAATATTCAAAAATCATTAAATATTTGGATTCAATTATGATGCTCTGCTGAGAAACACATCTACTTACTGCTGTTTTATTCCTATGTGTTAATTAGATTTTAATTAATTCAATAGACTCTGGTACTGATATGTAAATCAAGGATAGAGTGGGAATTTAGCTAATTTCTATGTGGTTGTATTGGATATTAATTATACTTTTGGTGTATGGTTTATACAAAAAAATCGCCGACAAGAATTTAGGCTTTTTATAAAATAACCTTAAACAAATGATTTAGTTTCTGTGAATCATGTTATTCTTTTTATTAATTCAAACGTTTCAAGGCGGCAAGGAAATTTAGTTATTTTGTTAAGCGTGAAAAAAACAAAACTAAACCTGACCGCATTGGCATCACCTTTTAAGTGTGTGAGTATTTCTTCAGAAAAGTGCATGAATTCGGAATAAGGGGGGATGTTTTTTCGGTAACGAACTTGTCAACTTTTCTGGGTTGAATTGCTTAAAATATATTATCCTGGACGTTGAAACTGGCTATGGCATTTATCAAAATACAGAACGTCATTATTAACACCAGCTATATTGCTGCTGTTAAGTTAGATACTCAAACAAGTTTGGGAGAAAAAAGCGTTTCTGTCTTAGTAGCTACTCCTCAGTTTCCAGTGATCCAGTGGGATACAATGGCCCAAAACCTTTGCCATTACGAATGGATGGAATTTACTGGTCAAGCAGCTAACGCACTCCAAGACTATTTTACCAGTTTCAACAACGTCATTGACCTATTACCACAATATCAAGAATCGAGTGCTGGATAAAATTCTGACGCGACCATCGCTGTTTTCGGAAATTGCCTGGAGGTAGAAAGGCAGTGTGTATCGTGTGGTGTCGGTTGTTTAAAGACAAGCATTTAGTTTTGTCTGCGTCACGTTACGCGTAGATAAAAAATAGCTCATTTTGAATGGGCAACAGGAATTACTGTAGCTATGCTGCGCCACGCAAGCTATCACGATTCACGGTACTTAAGAACAGTATATGCCTTATGTCTGCTTATTCAATTGATACTGCCTTGGCAGAGTTGGAGAGCCTAATCAATAGTTGTCAAAAAACTGTGATGAGGTCAATAGAGGACAAGAAATCGAATAAGGAAAAACCAATGTCAATTAGCAAGATTAACAGACAATTACAACAAAATCCTATAGCCATTGTTGGTATGGCTTCTCTATTGCCTCAAGCCAGAAATTTACGGGAATACTGGCAAAATATCATTAACAAAATTGATTGTATTACTGATGTTCCTGCTAGTCACTGGAATATAGAAGATTATTACGACCCTAATCCTAGAAATCCTGAAGATAAAACTTATTGTAAACGCGGTGGGTTTATCCCAGAAGTAGATTTTAACCCGATGGAGTTTGGCATTCCTCCCAGCATTTTGGAAGTTACAGACATTTCCCAGCTATTGGGTTTGGTGATTGCCAAAGAAGCAATGGAAGATGCTGGTTATGGTGAATCTCGTGAGTTTAGCCGCGAGAATGTCGGGGTAATTTTAGGGGTGGCTATGGCTAAACAATTAGCAACCCCGCTTTCGGCTCGTTTGGAATATCCTGTTTGGGAAAAGGCACTCAAAAGCAGTGGTCTTTCTGATGAGGATACCCAAAAAATTATCGAAAAAATTAAAAGTGCTTACATCAAATGGGATGAAAATGCTTTCCCTGGGATGTTAGCTAATGTGGTCGCTGGACGAATTGCCAACCGCTTGAATTTTGGCGGGATGAATTGTGTCGTTGATGCGGCTTGCGCTAGTTCTTTTGGTGCTTTAAAGGTAGCAATTAGCGAACTAGTTGAACATCGTGCTGATATGATGTTGACCGGTGGTGTGGATACTGATAACACCATCATGGCTTATATCTCTTTCAGCAAAACACCTGCTGTTTCCCCTAGTGATAATGTCAAACCCTTCGATGCTAAATCTGATGGGATGATGCTGGGTGAAGGTGTGGGTATGTATGTCCTCAAGCGTCTAGAAGATGCAGAACGGGACAATGACAGAATTTATGCAGTGATTAAAGGCATTGGGACTTCTAGCGATGGTCGCTACAAGAGTATTTATGCTCCCCGCAAAGAAGGTCAAGTTAAAGCCTTAGAACGTGCTTATGAGGATGCTGGCTTTTCTCCGGCGACTGTTGGCTTAATGGAAGCCCACGGTACAGGTACAATGGCAGGTGACCCCACAGAATTTGGTTCTTTAAGAGATTACTTTAACCAACACGATACCAAAAAACAGCACATCGCTTTGGGTAGTGTGAAGTCCCAAATTGGACATACCAAGGCGGCTGCTGGTGCGGCAAGTTTGATTAAAACAGCTTTGGCGCTACATCACAAGGTTTTACCCCCCACCATTAATATTACTGAGCCGAACCCCAAACTCGACATTAAAAATTCCTCATTTTATTTAAATACCGAAACCAGACCTTGGATTCGGGCAGAAGGAGAAGCGCCAAGACGGGCGGGTGTGAGTTCTTTCGGCTTTGGGGGCACAAATTTTCACATTGTGTTGGAAGAATACGAAGCTGGCGAAAATCGTCCCTACCGTTTACACAGCACTCCCCGCGAGGTGCTACTGTTTGCTAACAACCCAGCACAACTGTTGACTAAGTGCGAAGAAACTCTGGATAAGTTGCAATCAGATGGCGGTGAAACACATTTTGCAGCATTAGTTCAGGAATCCCAATCAATTGAGATTCCCCAGGTTGCAGCCAGAGTAGGATTTGTGGCTGAAAATCTGCAAGAAGCTTGCAAGTTCATGCAAATTAGCATTGACTGGTTGAAGCATAAAGGTTCAATCACATCTTGGGATCATCCCCAAGGTATTTACTACCGTTCTTCTGGGATGAATTTGGGCGGTAAGGTTGTGGCTTTGTTCTCTGGACAAGGTTCCCAATACCTAGAGATGGGACGGGAAGTTGTGATGAATTTCCCTCAAATGCGTCGTCTACACGGCTGTATGGATAGTTTGTTACTCAAAGATAATTTGCAGCCGTTGTCAGAGATTGTCTTTCCCCATCCCGTATTTGATGAGGCAGAAAAAAATGCCCAAATTGCCGCACTGCAACGCACAGAATATGCTCAACCTGCCATCGGCGTATTTAGTGCAGGTCTTTATTCCATCCTGCAACAAGCCGGGTTTAAATCTGATTTTGTCGCTGGACACAGCTTCGGTGAACTGACAGCTTTGTGGGCTGCGGGTGTTCTCAGTGAACAAGATTACTTATTCTTAGTCAAAGCCAGGGGTCAAGCCATGGCCGCCCCAGAAGACCCAGACCATGATGCTGGGAGTATGTTGGCGGTGAAAGAAGATTTATCTAAAGTGGCTGTAGTCCTGCGGAATTATCCCCAGGTAACCATTGCTAACTTTAATTCTCCCACCCAAATTGTCTTGGCAGGCCCCACCGCAGAAATCGCCAAGGTGAGACAGGCTTTACATGACCAAGGTTGTGCGGCTGTATTGTTACCTGTGTCTGCTGCTTTCCACACACCACTAATTGCCTTTGCTCAAAAATCCTTTGCCATAGCTACTAAGTCGGTGAAGTTCAACAGCCCCAAAATTCCTGTTTTCACCAACGTTACCGGTAAGCCTTACCCCCAAGAAGCCCAAGGTATTCAAAAAATCCTGGAAACCCACCTGTCTAACTCGGTGTTGTTTAAACAGGAAATTGAAAATATCTATGCAGCAGGTGGTTATTGCTTTGTGGAGTTTGGCCCCAGGCGGATTTTGACCAACTTAGTGAAAGATATTCTAGGCGATCGCCCCCATCTTACCATCTCCTTAAACCCCAGCACCCAAAAGAATAGCGATCGCTCTCTTAGAGAAGCCGCTGTACAATTGCGTGTGGTGGGCTTAACTTTGAAAAACCTCGACCCTTATCAAGTTGAACCTGCACTACCCCCCGTTGAGAAAAAGAAGGCTTTAAATGTGCGGTTGAAAGGCATTAATTATGTGTCTGACAAAACCAAAAACGCCTTTACGCAAGCCTTGGAAAATGGACATACAGTCAGTTTAGCTGCTGCGCCTGCCATCACTTCTACACCTGAATTTTCTCAGGCTGTGCAAGAAAGTAACAGTAATGGACGTGTTGCCCATTCTGCACAGAGTTTGCCCGAATTATCACATAACTCTCATAATTCCACCGCATCTAGTACCACCCCACCCCAGCCGCAAATGAATCCGGCCACGCTTCCCACTCAAATAGACCAGGAAACGAAGATGCAACCAACACCAGAAAAACCTGTAAATTATCAACGGACGCTAGAAGGTTTAGAATATCTGCTGACTCAGTTCCAGAAAAATCAAACCGAGAACTTACAAGTTCATGGCACTTATCTGCAACATCAAATGGAATACACCAAAGCGTTTTTCCAACTGATGCAGCAACAAAATTCCTTATTTGCCAATACTAAATCCGACGCTGATACTGCACAACTTAAGTTAGTTGTCAAGGAAAGTATTGAACGTGGCATGATGCAGTTTCACGGTCAACAAGGTGAAACCCTCCGCATCCATGAGCAATATCTCCTGGAACAGTTAGAATACGCCAAGAATTTTTTCCAACTAATACAAGAAGAATATTCTCAACTCATCTCTAGTGAGGCAATTACTCAACCCACAGAGACAGTTATTAACAAAATCACACCTGCACCAGTTGTCGAACCACAACCTGCACCTGCGCCAGTGGTAGCAGCAGCACCAGTTGTCGAACCACAACCTGCACCTGCGCCAGTGGTAGCAGCAGCACCAGTTGTCGAACCACAACCTGCACCTGCGCCAGTAGCAGTAGCACCAGTTATCGAACCACAACCTGCACCTATATCTGTTCCCGCCATTGACTTAGCTGACTTGGGTAATAACTTGTTAGCCATCACCAGTGATAAAACTGGCTACCCAGTCGAAATGCTGGAAATGGATATGGACATGGAGGCTGACTTAGGAATTGACTCAATTAAACGAGTAGAAATCTTAGGTGCATTACAGGATATGTATCCTAATCTACCCCAGCCAAACTTAGAAGAACTATCAGAAAAACGCACCATCGGTCAAGTTGTAGAATATCTGCAATCCCTTTTTTCCGGTAGCGTTCCTGTAGAAACAGCTACACCTGCTACTAATATCCCCACCCCAATTATCCCAGAACCAAAAGCAGTAGCACCCACCATTCCTACCACAGAACCATCAGTAGCACCCACAATTCCCACCCCGGAACCAACAGTAGAATATACCCAAACCCCACTCCCGACTCCCGACTCCCAACTCCCCACCGACGACTACGCAGACTTAGGTGAAACCCTGTTAGCCATTACCAGTGATAAAACCGGCTACCCAGTGGAGATGCTAGAACTAGATATGGACATGGAGGCTGACTTAGGGATTGACTCCATCAAACGGGTAGAAATTTTGGGCGCGATGCAAGACAAGTACCCCAACTTACCCCAGCCAGACATCGAAGAACTGGGCGACCTCCGCACCATCGGTCAAATAGTTGATTATCTCCAGAAGTTGGCTGGAGGTGAAAAAAAAAAGCCCCAGCAGGAGTTTAGCTACCAGCCAGTCCAGATAATTGACGGTATTACCCGCCGTCCTGCTAAACTTCAGTTTCTACCACCACCCGATAGTTTAGATTTCGCGTTACCAGAGGGACACGTTGGTTTAATCACCGACGATGGTTCCCTCACCACCTCCCAATTAGCTCAATCCTTGAGCGATGGCGGTTGGAAAGTGGTAGTTTTAAGTTTCCCCCAATCAATCGTCCCTCAGCAATCAACTTTACCAGTCGGAGTGCATCGCGTAGTTCTCGCAGATATGACAGAAGAATTACTACAACATAAATTATCTGCGATCGCAACTAACTTTGGCAATGTCGGCGCTTTTATCCACATTCATCCGGTATTTGAGGGAAAACAAACACCCACTTATCAAGAAGCAGAAAAGGCAATTGTCAAGCACGTGTTCTTTATGGCTAAACATCTCAAGCAATCCCTCAATGAAGCGGCGGGTTACGAACGTAGTTGTTTCTTGACTGTGAATCGTTTGGATGGTGCTTTTGGGTTAGAGCATAATGTGAACTTCGGGGCCATTGGTGCAGGGTTATTTGGCTTAACTAAGACTCTGAAGTTTGAATGGCCCAAGGTGTTTACTCGCGCCATTGATTTGAGTCCGGCTGTGGATGCTCAAACATCAGCCGAATATATTATTGCTGAATTGCATGATCCGAATCTGCTCATCAGTGAAGTGGCTTACGGCTCTCAAGGGCGTGTGACTTTGGTTGGTGATTTGCAGGAGTAATTTTGAGGAGGGAGGTAACAGATATATCTCCCTCTGCGTTCCAGGATTGTTTTTTGTTTCACGCAAAGGCGCAAAGGCGCAGAGAAGAGCGCAGAAATCTTTAAAAAACTCTTTCTTGGCGTTTTGGCGTCTTGGCGGTTTATTTTAATCATAAATTCCCAATAATATGACTACACAGACTCAGGTTCGTCCTTCATCGGTTTTTGTTGTAAGTGGTGGTGCGAAAGGAATTACAGCTCAATGTGCGATTAAAATGGCACAGCACCAGCCTTGTAAGTTTATTTTGCTTGGTCGTTCGCAGCTTTTGGAAGTTGAACCAGCGTTTGTGCAGGATTGTTTCGAGGAACCAGCACTAAAGAAACGCATCATGGAAAATCTTCTGTCTCAAGGGGAGAAGCCGACACCCATCAGTGTACAGAAGATATATAACCAGATTATTTCTAGTCGAGAAATTAAGAAAACACTGGCAGCGATCGCAGCAACAGGCGCGCAAGCAGAATATATTAGTGTAGATGTCACCAATGTTGCTGATTTGCAGCAGAAGTTAGCGGCTGTGGGTGGAATTACGGGAATTATCCACGGGGCGGGAAATTTAGCTGATAAGTTAATAGAAAAGAAAACTGACCAGGATTTTGAAAAGGTCTACACAGCTAAGGTGCAGGGATTAGAAAATCTGCTATCTTGCGTCAATCTTGAGCAACTCCAGCATTTAGTATTATTTTCCTCCGTAACTGGATTTTACGGGAATATCGGACAATCTGACTATGCGATCGCTAATGAAATTCTCAATAAATCTGCCCATTTGATTAAGCAAAATTATCCTCAGTGTCACGTAGTGGCGATTAACTGGGGTGCTTGGGATAGTGGGATGGTGTCACCAGAACTGAAAAAGGCTTTTGCAGAAAGGGGAATTGATATTATTCCTGTGGATGTAGGTACACAAATGCTAGTCAACGAACTACACCCAGCCCATAATGACACTGCACAAGTTGTCATTGGTAGTCCATTGGTTCCCCCAATTATCGAGTTAGACACCCAACTGCGAACTTATCGTCTGCGTCGCCAGATGACACTAGAAGCCAATCCCTTCTTATATGATCATGTAATTGCGGGTGTTCCAGTATTACCGGCTACCTGTGCTATGTCCTGGATTATCAATTCCTGTGAGGAGATTTATCCAGGATATAAATTATTTAGTTACACAGATTTCAAAATTTTGAAGGGAATTACTTTCAATGACACTTTAGCTAAAGAACATATTTTGGAAATAGAAGAAGTTTCCAAAATCAACTTAGAAAAAGTAGAAGTTAAAGCTAAAATCTGGAGTAAAAATTCTGCCGGCAAAACCCATTATCATTTTAGCGCTCAACTAAACCTCCAGCGAGAAATTTCCCCTATCCCCACTTATGAATCCATCAATTTAGCCGAAGATAACATCATCACAGCCACCAAAAAAGACTTCTATCAAAATGGAGGAGCCACCCTATTTCATGGTCCATCATTTCAAGAAGTCCAACGAGTTTTAAATATTACTCCCGAAAAAATCACTACAGAATGCTTGTGGACAAAACTCAGCCCTCAAAAAGAAGGACAATTCCCCGTCCGATGGGTCAATCCTTACACAACAGACCTGAGTATGCACGCCTTATGGATTTGGACACAACACTTTCATCAAGAAGGTTGCTTACCCGGAAAAGTAGAGAAATTTGAACAATTTGCCCCCACCCCACACAACGAACCATTTTACGTATCCTGCGAAGTAAAAACCAAAACAGCAAGTAGTGCGATCGCCGACTTTATTATCCACGATAAACAAGGAAAAGTATACTCCCGAATGTTAGGCGCTAACGCCATTATTTGGTCAATGAAATTACTCAAAAGTTAAAACAAACCGCCAAGAAAGAGTTTGTTTAGGTAGCACCTTAAAATAATTTTGCGCTCTTAAACTTTGCGTCTTTGCGCCTTTGCGCGAAATAAAAATTCTCAAATTTGGGGAAAAGCGTAAATCCTACCTACCTTTAAATACCCCAAAACTGTTGAGGATATAAAAATGCAAAAAATAGCCATCATCGGATTATCATGCCTATTCCCCGACGCTAAAAACCCCGACGAATTTTGGCAAAATCTCATAGCCCAAAAAGAATCCACCTCATCAGCCACAACTAGCGAAATAGGCGTAGACCCCAACATTTTTTACAACCCAGTTAAAGGCACACCAGATAAAACCTATTCCCTCAAAGGTGGATATATCCGGGACTTTAATTTTAATCCCGCCGAATATAACCTGCCATCAGAATTAGTTGCTGGTTTAGACGACTCCTTTAAATGGTCATTGTATGCCGCCAAACAAGCCATCACCAATAGCGGCTACTGGGGAAATCAAAACCTCCTCGCCAAATGCGGCGTAATTCTCGGTAATCTTTCCTTCCCCACCAAACTTTCCCATCAATTATTTTCCCCCATTTACCAACAGGCGATCGCACCTGCTGTTAAAGAACTTCTACAAGATGAAGACTTCAATTTAGCTGGTTTACCAAAGACAACAAAAGCGTCTTTATTCAACGCCATGATTTCTGGCTTACCAGCTTCTATAGTTGCCCAAGCTTTATCGTTATCTAGAATTAATTTATGTCTAGATGCTGCTTGTTCTTCGTCATTTTATGCTATTAAATTAGCCTCCCATTATCTATCATCCCATAAGGCTGACATGATGTTAGCGGGAGCCATCAGTTGTGCCGATTCGCTATTTGTAAGGATGCTATTTTCCGGTGTCCAAGGCTTTTCTGAAGACGGTACAAGTCGCCCCTTAGATAAGACATCCAGAGGTCTAATTCCTGGTGATGGCGTGGGTATGGTCATGCTGAAAAGATATGCCGATGCTGTCAGAGATGGTGACAATATTCTGGCAACTATTTGTGGAAATGGTCTTTCCAATGATGGCAAAGGTAAGCATTTACTCAGCCCCAATACCAAAGGGCAAGTCCTCGCCTTTGAACGAGCTTATAACGAAGCTCAAATTAGTCCCCAAAGTATTGATTATCTAGAGTGTCACGCTACCGGCACATTACTAGGCGATACAACTGAACTTAATTCCATAGCTACATTTTTTGGACAAAATCAAGCTTCACCATTGGTAGGTTCTGCTAAAGCCAACACCGGACATCTACTAACGGCTGCCGGTATGGTGGGCTTGACTAAGGTCATTATGAGTATGTCTCAGGGAGTCATACCACCTACTATTAATGTCGATGTCCCTTTAGCCTCAGACAATAATGTCATTTCCAGTGAAAATATTGTCAGAAAAGCTACAGCCTGGCCTAACAACAATACATCAATTAAACGGGCAGCCATCAGTGCTTTTGGGTTTGGTGGTACTAATTCCCATCTAATTATTGAACAAGGCATCACAGCCTCAGATGCTAACTCTACAACACCCACACCACCTGCCAAAATTGCCATTGTTGGGATGGATACCTTCTTCGGTGGATGTAACGGCTTAGATGCCTTTGAACGCAGCATTTATGAAGGAACCCAGCATTTTATTCCCCTACCACCTTCTAGATGGCATGGTATAGACGAGCAAACTAACTTACTGCAAGAGTACGGTTTAACAGATGGAAAAGCGCCTGTAGGGGCATACATCCAAGACTTTGACATCGATACGTTGGCTTGCAAAATTCCTCCCAACGAAGTTGAAAAACTTAATCCCCAACAACTGTTACTTTTAAAAGTTGCTAACCGCGCTGTTAAAGACGCGGGACTTAAGGAAGGGGGAAATGTAGCAGTAATTGTGGCTGCGGAAACAGAGTTTTCTGTACATCAATTACAACAACGATGGGATTTGTCTTGGCAAGTCAAAGCAGGCTTACTGTCCGAAAATATCGCTTTACCAGATACAGACCTTTCCCAGTTAGAAGGCGTTGTCAAAGACAGTATTCACCATTCAGTCGAAACCGGCGAGTATGTCAGTCACATCGCCAATATTATGGCGAGTCGGATTTCTGCTTTGTGGAATTTCACTGGCCCCGCCTTCACCATGACATCTGGTGAAAACTCTGCCCTCAAGGCCTTGGAAGTTGCTCAAATGCTGCTGTCATCTGGAGAAGTCGAGGCTGTAGTTTTGGGTGCGATAGATTTAGCCGGTGGTGTAGAAAATGTTTTATTACGTAGTCAATTAGGCAAAGTCAATACAGGTATTCATACCTTAAGCTTTGACCAAAATGCCAATGGTTGGATGGTCGGTGAAGGTGCTGGTGCAGTTGTCCTCAAGCGTCACGACACTGCCCAACAAGACAACCAACGAATTTATGCTGTACTAGATGCCGTCAGTTTTGCAGAAAATAGTTCTCCTCAATTAACAACATCTGATGCCCAAGCTATCCAAGAGGCTTGTCAACAAGCCTTCTTGATGGCAGAGATTGAACCTCAAGAGGTCAATTATGTAGAAGTATTTGGTAGTGGTATTCCCCAACAAGACACAGCCGAAATCACAGGGTTGTTACAGGCTTATCCCAAAACTGGCAATGGTTTGCAGTGTGCCATAGGTAGTGTCAAGTCCAATATCGGTCATACATATACAGCATCAGGAATTGCCAGTTTAATCAAAACTGCCCTCTGCCTTTATTACAGATATATTCCAGCCACACCTCAATGGTCTGGTGCTAAAACACCACAACTATGGGAAGGTAGTCCCTTCTATGTAGCGACAGAATCTAGACCTTGGTTTGTCGATAAAGGCGGTACTCGTCGGATAGCTGCCCTCAATAGCATCGGTATAGATGGCACCTACGCCCATGTCATTTTGTCAGAAGACCCCGACCAACAAGAACACGACAGTAGGTATTTACAGCAAATGCCTTTTCATCTGTTCCCCATAACAGCTGAGAATCAAGGCAACTTACAAGAGGTTTTAAATAGCCTCCAACAAAGTATCGAAGATAGTTCTTGTTTATCCACCACAGCGAGTCAGACCTTTAGCACTTTTAAAGAACATACTGAGGCTAAATACGCCCTAGCAATTACCGGACGTAACAAAAAAGAACTCCTCAAACAAATCGATGCAGCCCGTAAAGGTGTAAATACTGCCTTTGAAAAAGGTACAGATTGGCAAACACCACTAGGTAGTTATTTTACAGCAAAACCCTTGGGTAAACGCGGAACATTAGCTTACGTCTATCCAGCCGCAGTCAATTCTTATATTGGCATCGGCCGGACAGTCTTCCGCCTATTCCCCAAAGTCTTCGAGGACTTGAAAAGCAACAATCTCTATAACCGTGCAGCCGATGTAGAGAAATTAGTTTATCCCCGCAGCTTCCCTAAACTCACAACCAGACAACTAGAAACCCTCGAAAAGCAACTGTTAGATGATTCCCTGGCGATGTTTGAAAGTGAAATCGCCTTCGCCAGATACATGACAGCAATTTTCCGAGACGACTTTCAAGTCAAACCCCAATGCGTCTTCGGCTATAGCTTAGGTGAAACCAGCATGATGGTAGCCCAAGGAGTTTGGAGTGATTTTGAAGGCGGTAGTAATACCCTCAACTCATCACCCTTGTTTGGCGATAAACTATCAGGCCCGAAAAATGCTGTACGTGAGTATTGGGGCTTAACTACAACAGAATTACAAGAAGATAACTTTTGGGGTACTTATGTACTCATGGCTACACCCTCTCAAGTCAGAGAAGCTCTCAAAAATGAGTCACGAGTTTATTTAACTCAAATCAACACACCAGAAGAAGTCTTAATTGCTGGTGAGAAAACAGCTTGTCAAAGAGTCATCAAAACCCTTGGCTGCAACTCCTTCCCTGCACCCTTCGATCATGTCATACATTGCGAACCCATGCGATCGCAATACGCAGAAATAGCCAAAGTCAACACCTTACCCAGCCAAAACCTACCAGGTGTTACATTCTACTCCGCAGCCGAATACCAACCCATCGTCCTAGATAGTGGTGTTATAGCGCGCAGCATAGCCACCGGACTGAGCCAACAACTGGACTTTCCCCAACTAGTTAACCGTATTTACGACGACGGCGTAAAAATATTCATCGAAGCCGGTGCCGGTGGAGTGTGTTCACGATGGATTAGCAAAATCTTAGAAAACAAAGAACACCTCACAGTATCCCTAAATCGTAGAGGCATGGATGACCACAGCTCTATGGTCAAAGCCTTAGCAAAACTAGTCAGTCACCGAGTCACTTTAGACTTATCACCACTGTACAACCTCACCACCACTACCAAACAAAACAAATTAACCCTAAGAACCATCACCCTAGGTGGCAAATCAATTGCTGCGGCAATATTGACCGAAGAACACCGTAAACACTTCCAAAATATCGCCAATAACCTCAACAATTATCGGGTAAAAAATCTGCATCAAAACGTACAATTACCTACACCAACTCAGCCAGCAGAAGACCCAATAAAAAATATCATGGAACACGGTTTTGAGACTCCAGAAGAATTACAATCTTTTGAGTCAACAGCCCTGGGACAGCAAAATCTGCAACCAATTGTGTCATCTCCAGCCACAAATCATCAACTTGATAACACAATTAGAATGTCTGAACTCAACAAAACTCAGTATCAAAAACTGAGTGAAAACAATTACCGCATAACCAAAAATCATACTGCTTTCTTACAAGCCAGAAAAGATTTTAGTAAACAAATGAGTGAAATCATTCAATTACAACTAGCCTGTGCAGAAAACTTATTGAATGAAGAAAATTAACTAAATTTAGGGCGTTGCTGATTGAAAGTATGAATTACATCGCGCAAAGCCGCAAAGCCGCAAAGAAATTTTATTTGATTCAGCAACGCCAACCATCACTATTCCTCTTCATTTGTAAAAATTTCCCCTTCTTTTCTTGGCGTACTTGGCGCCTTGGCGGTTCGTTAAAAAAAAAGGATTGTTACAACAACCCTCAACACTTAATAACTCATCATTAACAACTTGAGGTAAAACTACAGTGACCCCCGTAGATACACTACCAAACAAACACAATAATAGCCTGAAGTTCTCCCCCCACATTCACACCCAAAACCTCACCTGGCAAGGGTGCTTAGATAGTGTATCCTTCGACCAATTAACCATTAAAACCAAACTACAAACATTAGATAAACCCTGTTACATCCTCAAAATTGGCGACAAAATTGGTGTCACCAACGAAGGCTACCTTTGCCAAGAAAATAACCCAACTGCACAACTCCTCACCTCCATTCCCCCCATCACCCTCCAACAACTAGGAGACCCCACCTTCCTAGCTTTTCACGGTGTTAAATACGCCTATGTCACCGGTGCAATGGCCGGCGGAATTGCCTCCGAAGAAATGGTCATCGCCCTGGGAAAAGCCCAAATCTTAAGTTCCTTCGGTGCAGGTGGACTACCTCCAGAACGCTTAGAAACAGCCATTAAACGGATTCAAGAAGCTTTACCTCATGGCCCCTACGCCTTCAATTTAATTCATAGCCCCAACGACATGGCCATCGAACGCCGGGCTGTAGAACTATACCTCAAATATCAAGTTAGAACCGTAGAAGCCTCAGCATTTCTCGACTTAACCCCCAACATCGTTTACTACCGTGTCGCCGGACTCAGCTTAAACGATGCCAACCAAATCGAAATTAAAAACAAAGTCATCGCCAAAATTTCCCGTCGAGAAGTAGCAACCAAATTTCTCCAGCCAGCACCACCCAGAATTATCAAAGAACTCCTAGAAAAAGGATTAATCACCGACTTACAAGCGAAACTTGCAGCTAAAGTGCCGATGGCTGACGATATCACCGTCGAAGCCGATTCTGGTGGACATACAGATAATCGCCCCCTTATCTGTTTATTGCCTTCGATTATTGCTTTGCGGAATGAAATCCAAGAACAATATCATTACGACCAACCAATTAGAATTGGTGTAGCCGGGGGAATTGCCACACCACAATCAGCCTTAGCAGCTTTTATGATGGGTGCTGCATATATCATGACTGGCTCAATTAATCAGTCCTGCGTTGAATCTGGAGCTTGTGAACATACCAAAAAATTACTAGCTCAAGCAGAAATGGCAGATATGATTATGGCTCCAGCCGCCGATATGTTTGAAATGGGGGTAAAACTGCAAGTTCTCAAACGCGGCACAATGTTTCCCATGCGCGCGCAGAAGTTGTATGAAATATACCGGACTTATGACTCCATTGAAGACATTCCCCTGGCAGAAAGACAGAAATTAGAAAAACAAGTTTTTCGCAAAACTCTCGCCGAAGTCTGGGAAGGAACAGCAGCTTATTTATCCCAGAAAAACCCTGAAAAGCTAGGCAAGGCAGTTAATAATCCTAAGCTAAAAATGGCATTAATTTTTCGCTGGTATTTAGGATTATCTTCCCGTTGGTCTAGTTCTGGGGAAAAAGGTAGAGAAGTCGATTATCAAATTTGGTGTGGCCCAGCAATGGGTGGTTTTAATGATTGGGTGCGGGGTTCTTACTTAGCTGAACCACAGAATCGTCGGGTAGTTGATGTTGCTTATCACATCATGATAGGAGCAGCTTTCTTATATCGCATTCAAAGCTTGAAAATGCAAGGAATGCAAATCCCCGAAGA
Source organism: Anabaena sp. CCY 9613 (assembly GCF_963920895.1). Classification (NCBI taxonomy): domain Bacteria; kingdom Bacillati; phylum Cyanobacteriota; class Cyanophyceae; order Nostocales; family Nostocaceae; genus Anabaena; species Anabaena sp. CCY 9613. The sequence goes on along the minus strand of NZ_CAWUDE010000004.1, from coordinate 234,729 downwards.
TTACAGTCAGTATTGCCCAGAAAATCCTCAATTATTGGAGATGTAAAAATGACTCTAAAACAATCTTATAGTGCAGCAGATATTCAAGCTTGGTTGGTATCTAATCTAGCTGAATTATTAGGAGTAGAAGCCGACGAAATAGATGTCAATGAAAATTTAGAAAATTATGGTTTGGATTCAGCACAAGCCATGACTTTGGTCAGTAAATTAGAAGAATTATTGGGATTTCAACCATCGCCCCTTCTCCTTTGGCACTACCCAACTATTGCCTCACTTTCACAGCGTTTAGCAGAAGAAATACAAGAAGGTGTACAGGTTCAAGATAGTCAAACTAATTCTACTAACACCCCAGTTCTAGATTTAGCTGCTGAGGTTGTGCTTGACCCCACTATTAATCCTGCCAATGCATCTAGCGTCTTTATTGGTGAACCCAAGAATATCTTTTTAACTGGGGGGACTGGCTATTTAGGTGCTTTTATTATCCGGGAACTACTACAAGAAACTGATGCCGATATATATTGCTTAGTGCGGGCTGCTAATTCCACAGAAGGTAAAAGCAAACTGCAAAAGAATTTGGAACAGTATGCAATTTGGGATGAGAAATTTAATTCTCGAATTATTCCTATTGTGGGTGATTTATCTCAACCACTGTTGGGTATTCCCTCCGAACAATTTCAAATTTTAGCTACTAATATTGATACTATCTACCATAGTGCGGCTTTGCTGAATTATGTTTATCCATATTCAGCATTGAAAGCTGCTAACGTTTTAGGAACTCAAGAAGTTTTGCGATTGGCTTGTCAAACCAAAGTCAAGCCTGTACATTACGTCTCTAGTGTAGCTGTGTTTGAATCACCTGCTTATGCTGGCCATTTAGTCGAAGAACAGGACGATTTTAGTCATTGGGAAGGTATTTTTCTGGGCTACTCTCAAACCAAATGGGTGGCAGAAAAGTTAGTTAAAGTTGCCGGTGATAGAGGATTACCTGTAACTATCCACAGACCACCATTAATTTCAGGAGATAGTCAAACAGGTATTTGTAATACCCATGATTTCATCAATTTGATGACCAAGGGTTGTCTAGAAATGGGCAGTTTTCCCGATGTAGATTATATGTTGGATATGTCTCCGGTGGATTATGTAAGTAAAGCCGTTGTTTATCTATCCAGACAAAAAGAATCTATCGGTAAAGCATTCCACTTGCAACATCCCCAACCAGTACCGTTGAGTTTCTTAGTTGACTGGATACGCTCTTTTGGTTATCAAATTAAAATGTTGCCCTATGATGAATGGCAAGCAGAGTTAATTAAAAATGCGTCTTCTGTAGACAATCCTTTATATACTCTGCGACCTTTTCTTTTGGAACGCTGGTCTGATGAACAGTTAACTATTCCAGATTTGTATCTGAAAGCCAGAAGACCTCATATTAGTTGTCAAGCTACTTTGAAAGCTTTGGAAGGTAGTTCTATTGTTTGCCCAACCATAGATTCTCAATTGTTGATGACTTATACAGCCTATTTGATTCAAACTGGTTTCTTGAATGTGGCGAATGTAGCTTAGGTTAGGAACTGGGGAAATGAGGAGGATAAGGCAAATGAAGAAGAAACATTGTGTGTCAAAACCCAAATCTTCCTCTTTCTCTATTTCTTTTTCCCCTTCGCTAACCTCCTCATATCCCCCGAATTCGTATTTGAGGGCTTTACCCATTACCCATCACATCTGATAATTTTTAGCTTAATAAGGGGCTAAGTATTACTACGTAGCTACAGTAAATATACTTAGTTTTTTACGTATAAATTACTAAGTATAGTATATTTTACAACAGGTTACAAAACTAAATAATGTCGTTTTTAATAAAAATTACATATATTTACGGTTATTTTTTTAATTTAAATATTAAATAATAATTAAGTAAGTTAAGTTTTTGCATTCAATGTGAAATTTATTTTATAAAGTATTTTCTTGTAAATATTTTTTGCATTGTCTATTTGTGTAAAACGTTTAATTATTTCTTCCCAAGTTAATTCATCTAAAAGCATACATTCTCGAAGAAACTAGTTTCTTTAAATCTGCAATATTTTTACACACTTTTGGCAGATTTAAAAAAATTATTTCTCCGTCATATTTTGTTGTTTGAAATTGCATGACAGATAGTTGTGGCTACAACTCAAATGTTGTATTGCCATATTTTTAGCTATCAATTTTCAGGTTTGATATTGCTTAATTTCATAAGTCACTGGAGTATTCATGAAAAACCTTGTCTTGCCCGAATTATACTGTCCATTTCCATCTCAAATTAGTAAGTATGCAGATGTTCTAGAAGATTATGCTTTTGAATGGGTACTGCGCTTTGATCTGTTGGAAAATGAATCAGTTTATCAGCGTTTCAGTAAGGCAAAATTTGCTTGGCTGGCCGCAAGTACTTATCCTGAGTGTCAACTTGAAGAACTGAAGATTGCAACTGACTGGTTGAGTTGGTTGTTTATTTGGGATGATCAATGGGATATGTCGGATTTAGGCAAAAGACCTGAATTGCTGAAAGTTTATTACAGAAGATTTCTGGAAATATTTAACGGAGCAGAACTGACGAGCAAGGATATTCCCCTAACTCATGCCTTAAGTGATATCCGCAAGAGAATGCTGCAAACAGGAAGTGCAAAATTATTGCATCGTGTTGTTTACAGTTTTGAAGACTTCTTTTATGGATGTGTATTGGAAACAACTAACCGCGCTCAGGGAAATATACCTGATGTTGAAACTTATATTGAGCTACGTAAGTTAAGTGTGGCAGGAGACTTGATTATCTTATGGATTGAATTGTTCAATCAATTGAACATTCCCGATGTTTTACGCAAACACAATAGCGTCAAGAAAATTCAAGAGATGACAATTAACATTCTGGCATGGTGTAATGATATCTTTTCTGCACCCAGAGAAATGGCAAGTGGTGATGTTCATAATCTAGTACTGGTACTGCATTATCAACAAAAACTTCCTTGGGAACAAGCAATTCATCGTGCTGCCGAAATGCATGATCAAGAATTAAGAGCATTATTGAACTTAGAAGCTTCTCTTCCTTCTTTTGGTGAAGAAGTAGATGGTCAACTAGCAAAATATATATCAGGAATGCATAGTTGGATACGTGGCAACTTGGATTGGTCTGCTCGTTCTGGCCGCTATCAATCTACTGAAAGATTGGATTTAGCTGTTGGTATTACTCCAAAAATAAACGTATAAAGACAGTAAATTTTGCAAGGAAAAATGTCAAATGCAACTACCTAATCGCCTTAAAGCCCCTCGTTTTATCCAGAATATCCAATGGGTGGTTGACCCTATGGGATTTATGGAGAGTGCAGCTCAGAAATATCCTGATCTTTTTACTGCTGAGATAATTGGTTTTGGGAACACCGTAGTATTTGTGAATAATCCCCAAGTAATGCAAAAGATTTTAACTAGCGAGAAAAAAAAATTTGCAGACATTGGGGACAATAACAGATTTTTGCAACCGCTACTAGGGGAGTATTCTCTTGTCATGTTGGGAGGCGATCGCCACAAAAAACGGCGACAACTGTTAATACCCTCATTTCATGGAGAACGGATGCGAACTTATGGTGATCTAATTAGTGATCTCACCGAAAAAGTTTTTAATCAATTCCCGACTGACCAACCCTTTGCGGCTATTAAACCTCTACAAGAAATTTCTTTCCAAGTAATTGCAAAAGTTATCTTTGGCTTGTACGAGGGAGAACGTTATCAACGACTCCAAGAGCTATGGTTGTCGTTGTTGGATTTTTTTCGCTCACCTCTAACTGCGGGTTTTCTTTTATTACCTCCTCTCCAAAAAGATTTAGGTGTCTGGAGTCCTTGGGGAAAGTTTATTCGCCAACAACAGGAAGTAAATGAATTGCTTTGTGCCGAAATTACTGAACGCCGTTCTCAACCAAATTCAGATCGCATCGATATCCTATCAATGCTGATGTCAGCTAAGGATGAATCTGGAGAAGGTATGAGTGATGAAGAGTTGCGTGATGAAATGAAAACTTTGCTGTTTGCAGGTTATGAAAGCACGTCAACCGTCATGTCTTGGGGATTGTATTGGATTCATCGCCAGCCAGAAGTTCGGAAAAAACTCCTGGAAGAATTAGATAGCCTTGGTGATTCCCCTGACCCCATGAGCATTTTCCGGCTACCTTATCTCACAGCTGTTTGTAATGAAACCCTGCGGATTCATCCGGTTGTGATGCTGACGTTTCCCACAATAGTGCGAGAGCCAGTGGAATTACTAGGTCATACATTAGAGCCAGGTACGTCAATTGTTGGTTGCATGTATCTGATGCATCAGCGAGAAGATTTGTATCCCCAACCCAAGGAATTCAAGCCAGAACGCTTTCTAGAAAAACAATTTTCTCCTTATGAATTTATGCCCTTTGGTGCTATCAGGCGCTGTGTTGGCGAAGCTTTAGCTATGTATGAAATCAAGCTGGTTTTCGCCAAAATCTTGTCTAATTATCAACTTGAACTAGCCGATCGCAAACCAGAACGACCTGAACGCCAAGCGGTGACACTAGCACCTGCTAATGGCGTAAAAATGGTAATGACAGGTAGGCGTACGCGTCCGGAGTCTCCAGTAAATATGGCAACTGCACACACCGCTTAAGGTTAATTCGTGCATTTTAATTTGCTGGGGAGTAGGGAGAGGGAAAATGAGGGAGATGAGGACATGTCCAACTTTTTGCTTTACTCTAACTACTGCTTCGCCAACTTCAAAAGCAATTGATTATTTTTGCATTGGTATTTCAATGACAAACTCAGTCCCCTTTCCAGGAGTCGAATTACAAGTTAACTGACCTTTGTGTTTATCTACAACAACTTGATAGCTAATTGATAACCCCAATCCTGTCCCACTACCTATGGGTTTAGTGGTAAAAAATGGGTCAAAAATTTTCTGGCAGACCTGGGCATTCATCCCATAACCGTTATCACCAATGCGAATCCTCAAGGTATTGGCTTCTCCTCGCTCAGTGCTGATGTGAATCTGTGGTTTGTCAGTTATTTTTTGATTCACTATTGATTCTTCTAAAGCATCAATAGCATTACTGAGGATATTCATAAATACCTGATTGAGTTGGCCAGCGTAACAATTTACTTGGGGTAGCTCTGCATATTGTTTAATCACTGCAATTTCTGAGCGATCGCTCTTTTCTTTGAGTCGATGCTGCAAAATCATTAAGGTGTTATCAATGCCTTCATGAATATCTACAGGCTTCATTTCTGATTCATCGAGGCGAGAGAAATTACGTAAACCCAAAACTATATTCCGGATGCGTGAACTCCCGACTTTCATAGAATTGAGAATCTTCGGCAGGTCTTGTGCGAGAAAATCGACATCAATTTCTGCGGCTTTTTCTTCAATTATGTCTGAGGTATCAGGATATTCTTGTTGATAGAGAACAATTAAATCTAGCAAATCTTGGACATAATCACTAGCATGATTAATATTGCCATGAATAAAATTGATGGGGTTATTGATTTCATGAGCCACTCCTGCCACCATTTCCCCTAAAGAGGACATTTTCTCACTTTGAATTAATCGAGTTTGGGTACTTTGTAATTCTAGGAGTGCTTGTTGCAAGCGTTGATTGTTTTCGTTGATTTCTTGGGTTCTCTGCTCTACTTTTTCTTCTAAATTGTGGTTGTATTCCTCTAAAGTTTGATTGGCGCTGGCTAAATTTGTGTAAAGCAAAGAATTTTCTAGGGAGATCGCCGCTTGGGTAGTCAACAGCTTCAAAACTTCGACGCGATCGCGGGTAAATGCTCCTGTCGTCAGGTTATTCTCTAAATAAAGAATACCTAACAATTTACCTTGATTAATCACCGGAACACACAACAAACTCTTGGGTTGCTCACGCACAATGTAGCGATCGCCTGTGAGAAAAGCCACGGTTTTGACATCATCAATCACGAAAATTTCTTTGGTACGTTTGATGTAGTTAATTAAAGTTATGGGAACATCAGTACTAGATTCTAGTTGAGTGGATGGAAACTCTGTGGAGATACAATCCAAATTGGCGCTAGAACTAACTGCGGTTACAGTTAAATTTAAATGATCACCTTCACTCAAAATCAGCACGCACTTAGAAGCGCCAGCATTTTCCATTACAACTGCCATTAAGGTGGAAAGTAGTTGCTCCAACTCAATTGCTCCAGATAATGCTTGGGAGGCTTTAATGACAGATGCCAAGTCCAGCATATCGGAAACGCTGCTTTGAGAAGCGTTAGAGCTAATGACAGTTTCGTTAGTACTGGGGATAGATTGAGATATGCTGATATCGGTAATCTGACTATTACTGGCTGAGAGTTTCAATTTTTCTGGCTGAAGAATAGGCGCAAGTAATTGGGGATAGTTGGTTTGTAAGTGTTCCGCTTTGGCTAATGCTCCCCAGTGAATATACCCATAGTAAGCATGATTCATATAAAGTTGGGCAATTTTGTCTTTGCCCCATTGAAAATAAAATTTAGCAGCTAATTCATTAGCTAACGCCTCTTCGTTGAGATATTTGTTTTCTTTGGCTAGAGAAATAGCGCGTTCATAATTATCCATTGCTGCTAAATTTTCCCCAAAAAGTCGCTGCCTTTCAGCCTCCACAAGATAATATTTGTGCAAGAAATTCATGGGGGAATGATTTGCCCAGTGCAGCATTTTTTCTTGATTAACTTGCACTCTTGCTAGTATATTTTTTTGCTGCTCATCTGTTGCATCTGCATAAATTGCCAGATGTGCCAAAGAATCATAAAAATGGAAAATAGGCACAACCAGTTGTCCTGCACCACCATCTAAATACTTTTCTGCCAACACACCATTTTCCACAGCTTCAGAGAAATCTTCAAATAGATAACATAGAAATAATTTACTGACATATAAATGAAACAGTCCCATGATATCGTTACCTTGGATGTGAATCGGCAGCATTTTTTCTTCATCGTAGGCTTCGCCGACTAAACGACAAGGATTTTCCGCCGAATCTACCAAGTTCAAGATATTTTGCCGATAGATTTCATGCCAATAAAATGCTGTTTGTTGTTTAATTTGACAGATGGCATGGCTATAATTTGCTACTTCTTGTTGCAAACCTGCCAGTTTTTTACCGATATAATATGTACCATAAGTGTAATTAAACAATGCATAGGCAGCATGTTCTAAATCTCCTGTTTCTAATCCAGCAGCGTAAGCATCTAATAGAGGTTGAAAATTTTCTCTGGCATGTTCCTTCCAATGTCGGATAGCTGAATTAAATACCACTACGGTTTTAGCGGTAAATTTTTCCGTATTCTGCTTAATCAATAGATTTAAAGCCAAGTTACCAAATTCATAACCAGACTCAATGTTTCCCAGCGAACAGAGTAGAAACCCATAGCTAACATAGACATATGCAGACAACGGCATATTGCCATATTGGATTGATAAGTTGATTTGTTTGAGAATAATCAACAAAAACAGATGAGGATTAGTCTGATAGGCTAAAGAACTGACACTGGATAAGATAGGCATAATTGCCATTGTTTGGACTGCTGTCATTTCTGGCAAGTCAATAAAATCCTCAATGCGCCTACCTGTGAGATTTGATGTTGTTTCTGCCATTGCTAGCTGTACATCTGACTCGCTGGCATTTTCGGGAAACTCTACCCCCAATAACTTTAAAAATGATAGTCCAATATTGACTGCTGCTAATGCTTGATTTTGCGCTCCATAAGCCTGAATTTTAATTTCATAAAGTTTCACTTTCTCGAACAGAGATTGCACCTTTTGTAGTGCTACCTCTGTTAATTTTTCCATTTGCTGAAAATTTCCCGCTAAGTATGCCGCCTCTGCTGCTATTTCATAGAAAGTTAGGGTAAACTCATATTGTGTTTCCCAGCTATCATCTGTCAGTAGTTTAATTCCTGTAGTGAAATACTTGAGTGCAGTCGGATAAGCTGTGGATGCCAAAGCCTTACGTCCAGCCAGCAAATTCATCTCAGCTAATTGAAGGCGATCGCTTGATAGGTTAATTAAAGGAATTGCAATATTAAACTGATTTACTAGTTCAAAAATTATTTCTTCTCTTTCAATAACTGAGGTATTTTTTAACAGTAATTGTCCTATTTTTAGGTGAATTAACTGTTTTTCTCGTTTGGGAATTAGAGAATAAGCCGCTTGCTGTACCCTGTCATGAATAAAACTATACTTAGGTAATTGGGAGTTGCCATGTGTAGATTCTTTTTCTTCCAAGTATTTTGTTGTTTCTGGACTTTCTTTGCCGACTAATTTGTAGGATTCATTTTGTGGTATTACTAACCCTTCAACCAAGGCAGTCCATAAATCTGAAGCTGTATCGACTGTAGATTTATCATAAATCATTGCCAGGGTTTTTAGGTCAAATTGATTACCAATACAGGCTGCTAATTTCAGGACATCTTGAGTTGGTGTTGGCAACTTCATGAGTCGAGTTGTCATAAATTCCACCACATCATCTGTCAGAGCTAATGCCTGAATATTTCCTAAGTCGTACTGCCAAGATCCTAAATCAAAATTAAATTCAAATATACCATCCTTGTATAAAGCCTTGAGAAATTCATGAGTAAAAAAAGGATTGCCTTTGGTTTTGGCAAAGATAATTCTAGTCAGAGCGAACTGACAAGTCAGCGCTTGCGCTATCGCCTGTTTTTCTGGGCAGCGTAAAGTATCAGCAATCAAGCAGTTTAAATCACTTTCCGTTAAGGGTGTTAAAGTGATGGTGTTAACCGCAGCTTTGGTATTTTTCAACTCTTCAATTGTCAAATACAGTGGATGTCCTTCGGCTACTTCGTTATCCCGATATGCACCAATTATGAGCAGACTTTTATCACTTGTATACCCAGAAGATAAAGCCATGTTTTGCGGGGCTTTATTGGTTTCGTTCATTAATAGTTGCATTAATGTTAACGAAGCCGCATCTGCCCATTGCAAGTCATCCAAAAATATTACTAAGGGATGTTCTCTCGTCATGAAAACATGGATGAATCTCTGCAATAATAAATTGAAGCGATTTTCGGCGGCACTACCAGTAAGTTCTATTATTTCTGGTTGCTGACCGATAATTAATTCCAATTCAGGAATCACATCAATAATTACCTGGCCTTGTTCACCCAATGCCAATAATATTTGATTTTTCCACTGTTGAATTTGCTGATCTGTTTCTAAAAGAATTTGCCCAATTAAGTCCCGAAAAGCTTGTACAAATCCGCAAAAGGGAATATCTCGTTGAAATTGATCATATTTTCCCTTAATAAAGTAGCTACGTTCCCGGACAATGGGTTTGTGAATCTCGTTGACTACAGCCGTTTTACCAATGCCAGAGAATCCAGCTACCAATATCATTTCTGTGGTACCGTTACTAACACGTGCAAAAGTAGCCAATAAATTTTCTACTTGGCTTTGGCGACCATAGAGTTTTTCTGGAATCAAAAAACGGTTGGAAATATCTTTTTGGGCTAATTCAAAGTTTGTAATTTTTCCTGTTTGTTGCCATTGTTGACGGCATTCTTCTAGGTCATGTCTGAGTCCGTGGGCGCTCTGATAGCGGTCTTCCGCATTTTTGGCCATCAACTTGCTAATAATGGCAGATAATACTGACGGAATGTTCGAGTTAACTTGGCTAGCTGTTGGCGCATGTTTGGCAATGTGACAGTAAACTAACTCTATGGGGTCTGCGGTAACAAAAGGCAATTCTCCCGTTAGCAGTTCAAACAAGGTGACACCCAAAGAATAAAAGTCACTGCGGTAATCGATACCTCTGTTCATCCGTCCCGTTTGTTCGGGGGAAATATAAGCTAATGTGCCTTCTAAAACGTTGGGATTAGTCAGGAATTGAATTTCTCTAGGTAACAGGGTGGCAATACTGAAATCTATCAGTCTGACTTCAAAGGTGGTAGGGTGAATAATAATATTGGCAGGTTTAATGTCTTTGTGGATGATGCGATCGCGATGCAGTCCCTCTAGAGTCGATGCTATTTCTGTGGCGATGTGAAAAAACTCTTGTAGGGTGATAGCATTTCCATTTTGGTGCTTTTTCGCCTGTTGCCAATCTTTGAGGGAGATACCACCACAGTCTTCCATGACCAATGCATAGCTGTTGCCGTAGTTTTCTAAACTCAAGGGTTTGATGATGCCAGGTAGGTTGAGGTTTTGAGTAATAGTGTACTGATTACGGAACTGAGAAATTTCACTGAATGTAGGGTATTCATTCCGCAGCAGTTTAATGATAACGCCTTTTTGGTCTTGTTCTCTGATGCCTCGATAAACTAAGGTTTTGCTACCAGAATATATTTGCTCGGTAATGGAATATCCCGGAATGGTCAAAATTATGTTGGATAACGCTAACATTACAGCAATGCTCACAGGTATGATTTGCTTTAGTATTCCCTGTTGACTAATACCAAATATCACAAAGGATTATTCTTGGTTCCTGTGGCCAAATATGTTATTGCTGATATGGAAAAGCTGAATATTGCCAGCATTGCAACGAACAATCAAAACCTGCGACCACAACAGCAGCCAGATAATTTTCAGTAGGCGTTAACTCAAAGAGACTCCAATCTTCAGCTGTTTGCAACTTGGCAGGTTCGCTAATATTTAGCATGACTTCAATTTGTTCTAACTGGGCGAGTCCTTCCCCAGTGGCTTTTAAATACGCTTCTTTACAAGTCCAATAACGGAAAAATATTTCTTGCTGTTGATGACCACACAGCGATCGCACTACGTCATATTCTCTGGGTAAAAAGAACCTTTGGGCCAGGGTTTCAATATCAGACATGGGGCGGATACATTCTAAATCTACGCCAATGGGTCGATGATAATTCACTGCACACAAGGCTAATCCCTGGGAATGAGACAAGTTAAAAGCGATGCCACTATTACTTAAGTTAGGAGCTAATACTGGTTTACCACGGGGTTGATAATCAAACTTGACTTGTTGTGGCTCCATACCCAAGTAGCTCCCCAAGATACTCCGCAGACTACCACGACCGGCAATAAAACGCCGCCGATGCTCCGGAAAATAAAAGCGGTTAGCACGAGTGATTTCGTCACTAGAGAGGGTTGCGAGTAAATTTTGTAATTGTGGTTCTGGTACATCCAGGTCAATTCGCCAAACATGAACATCATTCGGCAATAAAGTTAAATCTGCTGGTACAGGTAGCCACATGGAATCATGTATGTCACGTTAATTTGGCATTTTGGCACACTTAATTTTAAAAGGATAGATACACTGTGTAAGTGGGATACATTTCATGTGCAAAGTACTAAAGATTGAAATCCCTCGACTAGTTACCGAGGGATTTTTTATCCACTTTTGTTGAGGCCATAAGCCCGGAGAGCATGACTAGAGCCTCCGGCACGCTACCGCGGTAAGCGCAGCTATGCCCGCTAGGGCTTTATGCCTATCGCAGCTTGATCAGCTAGTGGGCATGAATAATTAAACTATGCCAAATAATAGCAGCCGACTTACTGATCAAGTGATGAGTCTAGAAGATTTGACTTTTGACTTTCAAGGTAGCGGTACTAGCCTCTAGCCCCTAGCCTCTGTTTGTAATTGAGTGTACCCAATACTATAGTCAACAGCAATAAAGCTTTGAGCGCTGACGGTTCTGGTACTTCTCTGACTTGGGGTGGCACAAAAGTATTGCTTGTAGGTGATTCTCCTCCATTATCGACGGCAATTAAGGGGGGCAAAGTATCGGGTATCGCTTCGACAGGAGTAGGTGGTTGGCTAGAAGAACTATCTCCTTCCAGAAGTAAGAATAGAGCCATAAGAGGAATTAAACCATAAAGCCACCCATAATTACCCCCTGAAGGCAATACAACTTCATTCAAAAAAGGTACATCTAGAGCAACCGTCATCTCTTCTCCTACCGGTAGTGGATTTTCACTGACAATAGCTGTACCAGGCAATGTTGGTAATTCTGGTTGATCTGTGAGTGGAACGTCAACTATTTTCCGCCCATACCAACCGTCATCTCTAACGCCCGGTGAGTAAGGAAAGGAAAGTAGTCTCAACACGCTTTGTCTGAGTCCTCTCTCGTCACCTATATTTAATGCGCGTAACCCTTGAGAAATGTTAGATAAGTAAAATTCGGTCATATCTGGAGGTAAATCCAGAGAAGTAACCTGCTGTTCTAGGTTAGGAATTTTGGCTACTTCTTCTAAGAGAACGCGCCCGTAAGAGTATTTCAAGTCCAACAAACCATCACGAGGGCTAATTTCTCTCCCTCTTGATAGGGGTGACCAAGCAAAATTCCGGGTGACATCTGCAAGACCAGTTACAGGATTACGACTTACAGATTGACCCAACACATACCGATGTCCATCCAAAATTGAAGGGTCTTCATTCCGCCAAAATGAGGCGTAGGGAATTGTCGGTAATCGAGGATTGTTATTATAAAAAGCCGCAAAGTTACGGTAGTTATCTTGACCACCAGTAGCTCGCATCAATAAGTCATAGTAGTTAGCACCATGAGATTGATTGATGATTTGTTCAACTACTGTTCCTGTTTTGTTACAGCCCAAACCATCACCCAGACTACAGTCTGGCATAACTCGCATCTGGCGCAGATTCTGATTATTCTGACGTTGGTACTCTAAATACTGCGACTCTTGTCCTTTAGGAATAGAATCACGCTGGTTCACACGTAGCTGTGCTGTGGCTGATTCACCTATTGTCAGCACCACCACCAAAGACGAAAAGAAGATTGCAATATTTTTAAACGTTGACTTCAACAAGATACACCTCAACAAAACCACACAGAACGCTTACCGAACATCATGAAAAACTGAGCATTGCTTAACGATTAAGTTTTAATCTCTCTCTCACAGAGGGTTGTAATCTCCTGGGCGTTGCTCCAGTATTTAAGTTTTCAGGTGCTTGAATATTGATGGTGATAGCCGAGCCTTTGAGATCTCCTGTAGAGAGTGTTTGGTACAAAACTAATGCTCGGTTGGGTTGGTCAAAGAAAAACCCCCGCCGGGAAGCTTGTATTTTGCCTTCTTTTACCAGATCTACAAAGGTTTCTAAATATCTGCGGACACTTTGACGGTTCTCTTGACTGGTATTCATGTGACGCTCAACCAGCTTCATAAAAAAGTCAATACTTTGATATTCCTGTCCTTCAATGAAGTTACCGCCATCTAGAAAAGAACTGGCTATCAGCTGTCCGTTCATCTCTTGAACCTTAAATAAGGTGTAATAGCGTTCTTCTCTTTTGGGGTCGTTTACATAACAGACCCACGCACCATCTTGGCTTTGTGTAAAACCTTCCTGAGCGAGATAGGACAGTAAGGAGTTACTTGGCTTATTTGGTAGTGGTGGTAATAAATCTGCAACTGGATCTACAGAGCAAAGCCTCTGGTTTGTTCTTGGTTGAAGAGTCGTCGGGGCCTCTTTGGCAATGGCCACATAAGACATTGCTATCAGTGCCAAGACTTGCAACACGAAGGCGCTAGACCAGTGAATAAATATCTTCATCTTGTTTTCCTCCATTTTTAGGGTCAGTAAGCAATAATACTGATTTTTGTAAGTATTGACTGAGATTCATATCATAAATAAAAAGTAACAATTGCTTTGTTTATTTTTAGCGGTTATCACGCACTATTATTTACACAAACAGTAAAATTTTCATGAATTGTAAAGGGAATGCAACACTCTAAGTTTTTTACACTCTTGCATTGCTTGAGTTCCCAATGCCACTCTTCTATCAATTGATTTTGCGATCGCTACTCATAATTGATCCTTGTATTTCAACCAATTTATACCCGTCTGAACTGGAGGCAGAGATTAATTGAACTGATGTTAACTAGAGTGTTACTTTTAGTAACATTACTGAGATCAGAATCTATTTGATGGTGTGATTTTGTAGTCTTAGATATTACATGTTATCTAAGTATTAGCTATTGATTACTCATCAGTACCTGGGGATAAGCCTTACTCTGGTTGCAACTAGGATGAATAGTTCAAAATATATCTTCACCCGCACGAGAAATTCAGCGTTGCTAACACTAGCAAGCTATGTGGCTGATTGATATTTTGCGTATCTATACAACAGAAGCTTTGACGGCTTCGGTTAATATGATGCTATTGACTATTTCTTGATCAAAAATTCACATATAGCTTTTTGCTGTATGCCTTAATTGATCAACTTCCATACTCGGATAAATTATGTCTGCTTTACTCTCTAAAGCTTGTGTGAGTTTTTGTGCCTGTATTGAATAACTCACTATATTTTTGGCCATCGGTAGTGCATCCATGTATGTTTTTAGTCCAGTCTGTTATTTGATGGATGTAAAGACTTAACTTTACATAGCGGTGATATTACCATCAAGGACAAACCAGAAAAATGGTGTGTGTACAACTTTCAAAATTGAACACTGTGAATCTTTTAGGTGATTGCTAAAACTTTGCAACTCAAATTTTTTGTCAACGCATTCTTTGACAACCAATATCAATTTTGCTGAATATCGGTGGAAATCAGCGCCATGAAACAGCTAAATGGAATAATACAAAGGAAAAGATTTTGCATCTTTGGGCTTCACATACACCCGTTGCTGTGGTTCTAACTGTAACTCGTTAAAGCGATCGCGTGTTAAATGTGCTGCCACTACTTGCCCATCATCCAAAGTTAATTCCACCTGAACTTCCCAACCCAAATGTATCAACCGACTCACTATAGCCGGGGTAGTAGTACCATTAGCTTGTCTTTCAATCAGCACATCTTGCGGACGCAAAAATATTTGGGGATTTGGGGAATCGAAACCACTGCCTTGAAAAATCCTAGAGGTGTTGGGCAAAACGTTCACAGGTCCGATAAAGCTCATGACAAATGCTGATGCCGGGTTGTCGTAAATTTCTGCCGGTGTCCCCATTTGTTCTACACGTCCTTTATTCATGACTACGACCTGATCAGAAACTTCCATTGCTTCTTCTTGGTCGTGGGTGACAAAAACAGTGGTAACATGTACTTCATCATGGAGGCGGCGTAACCATGCCCGCAAATCTTTACGGACTTTAGCATCAAGTGCGCCAAATGGCTCATCTAGCAATAATACGTTAGGTTCTACAGCCAGGGCCCTAGCTAATGCTATCCGTTGTCTTTGACCACCAGAAAGTTGTGATGGGTAGCGATCGCCTAACCCACTCAATTGCACCAACTCTAGTAACTGATCTACCTTTCCCTTAATCTTTTTTTTGGGTGCCTTGCGAATTTCTAAACCAAAGGCAATATTCTGCCGGACATTGAGATGCTTAAATAGGGCATAGTGTTGAAACACAAATCCAATATTTCGCTCTTGGACGCTTTGATATGTAGCATCTTTGCCAGTAAGTAAAATTTTGCCGCTATCTGGCATCTCTAAACCAGAAATTAACCGCAGCAACGTGGACTTACCAGATCCCGATGGCCCCAATAAGGCAACTAATGAACCACTTTTGATTTCGAGATTGACCTCATCAACAGCCTTAAAGCTCCCGAAATTTTTGGATACATTTTCAACTACTATGCCCACTGCTGCTATTCCTCTGCAACTCTATCTACGGCTTTTCGCTAGGGTTACCGTGCTTTATATATACCATACATTAATATCTTTTGAGTTAATTCAAATTAGACATTTATTTTCTCGGACTAAGGAAGACAACTTGACTTCACGGCGGTACTAGTACCCATTTTTGTATCGAAACATTAAGGAATGTTGCATTTAAGTCAAAACCTGAAGGTAGAGCGCGAAAACAGCCAAAACTCCGTGGTACTATGCTTTCGGTAAATGTTTTTATCAAAAAATTGGGAGAAGACCTTTGACACTACGGGTTGCTGTTGTTGGGTCAGGCCCTGCTGGTTCATCTGCCGCTGAAACACTGGCAAAGGCTGGAATTGAAACCTACCTGTTTGAGCGGAAACTGGACAATGCAAAGCCCTGTGGGGGTGCTATTCCCCTATGTATGGTGGGTGAATTTGACCTACCCCCAGAGATTATTGACCGTCAAGTACGGAAGATGAAAATGATTTCGCCTTCCAATCGTGAAGTTGATATTAATCTGGTAAACAAAGAAGAATATATAGGAATGTGCCGCCGTGAGGTGCTGGATGGTTTCATGCGCGATCGCGCGGCAAAACTAGGAGCAAATTTAATTAATGCCACTGTTCATAAACTAGATATACCCACAAACAACACCGATCCTTATACAATTCACTACGTTGACCATACAGACGGCGGCGCACAGGGTATTACTAAAACCCTAAAAGTGGATTTAATTATTGGGGCGGATGGGGCTAATTCCCGAATTGCCAAAGAAATGGATGCTGGGGATTATAACTATGCGATCGCCTTCCAAGAGCGCATACGCCTCCCCGAAGACAAAATGGCATATTATAACAACCTGGCCGAAATGTACGTTGGTAACGACGTTTCTACCGACTTCTACGCCTGGGTATTCCCCAAATATGACCACGTAGCCGTGGGTACTGGCACAATGCACGTCAACAAAGCCAGTATTAAACAGTTACAAGCTGGCATCCGTTCCCGTGCTTCCGAAAAGCTAGCAGGCGGTAAAATCATCAAAGTAGAAGCTCATCCCATTCCCGAACATCCTCGTCCCCGGCGTGTTGTCGGACGAATTGCTTTGGTAGGAGATGCGGCTGGCTACGTCACCAAGTCTTCTGGTGAAGGTATTTACTTTGCTGCTAAATCTGGGCGCATGTGTGCCGAAACCATTGTCGAAATGTCTAACAGTGGTGCGCGCATTCCCACAGAAAAGGAACTCAAGATTTATTTGAAGCGTTGGGATAAAAAATACGGACTCACCTATAAGGTGCTGGACATTCTGCAAAGTGTGTTCTACCGTTCCGACGCTACCCGCGAAGCGTTTGTAGAAATGTGTGGTGATATGGATGTCCAAAAGCTAACATTTGATAGCTATCTATATAAGACAGTTGTCCCCGCCAACCCCATCACCCAACTAAAAATTACTGCCAAAACTCTTGGTAGCTTAATTCGCGGTAACGCTTTAGCACCCTAATCACAACATAAATTAGGGTAAAACTTGGAGGAGATGGGGAATAGATGCATTTATTCCTTGTCTCCTCTAAATTTTTGCCATGAGACACGCTATATACTTTGATTTAGTAATGCCAAAATTGTTATTAAACAAGCAATTGCGGAAACAATATCATGTTTCAACCTTTAGTTGAGCCTATAACTTTTACAGAATTTCTGGAGTGGAAACCAGAAAATGGTAGATATGAATTACATAAAGGAATCATAGTCGAAATGCAGCCGACAGGAGACCCTGAATTGGTTAGAGCATTTCTGATTAGAGAACTCAACTTTGAAATTCGCAGATTAAATCTTGCTTATTCAATTCCTAGCCAAGCATTGGTTAAAGCAGTAGATAAAAAATCTGGTTACATTCCCGATGTATTAGTATTAAATATCCCTAACTTAGTTAATGAACCACTTTGGAAAAAATCATCTACTGTTGTTCAAGCAGAATCAATTCCATTAATAGCGGAAGTTGTCAGTACTAACTGGCGTGATGACTATTTTCTCAAATTTGGTGAGTATGAAGAAATTGGTATTCCTGAATATTGGATTGTCGACTATGCTGCTCTTGGCGGAAAGCGGTTTATTGGCAACCCTAAACAACCAACAATATCAGTTTATAGTTTAGTTGAAGGAGAGTATCAAATCACTCAGTTTCGTGGCAATGACCGCATTCAATCACTCGCTTTCCCACAGCTAAATTTGACTGCTGAACAAGTTTTTCAAGCTGCTTTGGAGAGATAATCAACAGTTTGCTGTTTTTTACCTCTTTCCTCGCCTCATAAGAATGACTGTTGGGAGGTAGGTAGAACCTCCATTAAAATCAAGTTTTACCTATCTTCGCAAACTGCGGGGGTCGAGGGCATCTCTTAAACCATCACCCAATAAATTAAAAGCCAACACAGTCAGAATAATTAACGCCGCTGGGGGCCAAATTAACCAAGGTTGCAGCACCAAAATCGAAGCATTGGTAGCTAAAGAAAGCATATTACCCCAAGAAGGATCTGGTTGTTGAATTCCCAAACCAATGAGACTTAATACAGCTTCCGCACCAATAAAGCCGGGAACCGCTAAGGTAGCAGAGATAATCACATAAGTGGCAGTTTGGGGCAAAATATGGCGGAGAATAATATAAATTGGCTTACCACCCATTGCTCTTGCTGCTTGGACAAATTCTCGCTCTTTAATTGAGAGTACCTGTCCACGAATTACCCGTGCTAACCCAGCCCAACTAATCACCGAAGTAATCACCACAATCAGTAAAAAGCGTTGGGTACTAGTTAAGCCAGGTGGTAACACCGCACCTAAGGTTACCAATAGATATATCCCAGGAAAAGTCATCAGCACTTCGGCAAAGCGCATAATCACGCTGTCAGTCCAACCTCCAAAATAGCCGGAAATACCACCGATAATTAAACCTAGGGGGAAAGTAATCAACACCCCGATAATCCCAATAAACATACTAATACGACCACCATGCACCAAACGGCTGAATTGATCGCGGCTTTGGTCGTCAGTACCTAAGATATTGAATTGAGCTTCACCAGTGCTGCCAAACAAATGCCAATTTAAAGGTATACCGGGAAAAATAGTTACTTCATTCCAGGTCGGAGGTAGAGGTAAACTAAACTGAAACAGTCGGTATTCAGGCCCAGAGACAAATAAACGCAGAGGCGAGGGTTTTTGAAAGTTTACAATAAGTTGGCGATCGCCTGTTTCTAAATCAGTATCTCCCTGGGTTGTCGGATAAATATGCGGCCCGATAAAGTTTCCTGATTGTTGAGATACCCAATAAACCCGAGTTGGTGGCAACAGTGAAGCATTTGGCTGTGAAGCAAGAGGGTTGTACGGGGCGACGAAATCAGCCGCAATTACCGCCACATAGAAAATTAACAGCACAATTGCCCCAAATCGCGCCAAAGGATTTTTCTGAAGTCTTTGCCACCAATTCATAGTTATTTGTCCCTTGTCATCAGTCTTTTGTGATTAGTCATTCGATAAATAAACTAATGACTAATATCTAAGCATGTCTTTGCTCTACTAAATATAGATGTTCTTCTTGGCTTTTTTCATGTTCTACCACAAAAACATTCGAGTAGAGATTAGCCAGAATTTGTTTACCCTGTTGTGTCAAAGACAAATAATGCAGTCCATCTTTAATATAGGGATGTACGCCATGCCAGTAAAACTTAGCGTAATTCTTGCGTAAATCGGCAGGTGTTTCGTAACCCAAAACTTTATTCATCCCCGTTTCTTCAAACTCATAGAATAAAGAAGTGATTTTCTTTAAGTAACGTGGGTCACTTAGTTGCCCAATCAAATCCGCTGCACGGACTAAGCCAGCAAAGCTAGTGGTATCTTGATGATCTTCTGCTACAGGCACAGGAAACCGAGTCCATTCAATATTACTTTTTATGACATCAGCGTCGATTAACTTGTGACCACCAAAACGCTCATCAATGAAAAGTTTAGCTCTATCAACATGATAAGGAGTGAGACTAGCATCAGATGCCCCTGGATGCAAAGAAATCATTCTGCCGTTTTGTCCTGTAGCATACAAACCTGCTGCTTCTTTGTCTTGGCGACAAACTCCTTTGACGTAGCCAATATCATGACATACCAAGGAAATAATAAAGTGCAACCAGTCTTCACTAGAAACACCACCTTCCCGGATGTGTTTACCGCGTAAAATTTCCTGTCCTACCAGGGCAACTAAAACGGAATGCTCAACATTGTGATATAGAGCATCGCTATTGGCAATGTTTTCCAACGCCATATTCCCAGCCCAAGCGATGATATCTTGATAATCATTTTTTAAGCAGCCGTATGTGCGACTGTAACCATCTCGAATTTGCTTAACAAAGGCATCAATTAAAATTTCAGTGGCATTGAACATATTGTTGGCTCAGATAGATAAGATTTATTTATGTAATGTCGTCAAAATTGCATCATCATGTTTGCCCTGACTAGATTGGAGACAATGCAGATTTATCCTTTGTAACTTAAGTATCGGTATGGGTGCTAGTTACCTTTATACTTGCTCATAATCATAGGCCATGCTTTCGTGAACTACTTACGCCGTAAGCTGCACCTGTCTCAGTATTTCATACTCATCTACTATGTAGCGGTGATCTGAATACACAAGATTTGTGACTTCAATATAAACCGCGTGTGCCTTCGCAAAAGATGCTATTATAGTTGTTAAACTTATTTTAGTTAAGAATTCTTGCGGGTGTAATTCAGTGGTAGAATTTGACATCCTCACCGGGCTGAAGCCTCGGTGATTCCAATCTAATCAAACAGACTTAACCCTTCGGGTTCGCCACTTTGCCATCGACGCAAAGCGCCAAGACGGCAAGTGGACTCACTGAATGAATTCTTGGCGGGTTGACGCTTCGCAGGATGCTGCTACTTTTGTCGTAGTCTGACGCTTTCCTCCACGTCCGTTTTGAGCCTCCGAATATCCTCCGGCGGCTTTAATATTAGTCGCGGCGTTCACGTCCCTATCGTGTGTAGATTCGCAATTTAAACAAATCCATTCACGAATTGAAAGGTCGAGCTTACCGCCTCTAAATCCACAGCATGAGCAAGCTTGGCTCGTTGGTTCCCATCTGTTGATAATGCGAAATTCGCGCCCGTATTTTTCGGCTTTACCTTCCAAAAATGTTCTAAACTGTCTCCACCCTAAATCGCTAATTGCTCTGGAAAGTTTACGGTTTTTGAGCATTCCTGAAACATTTAAATCTTCTAAGATAATCGCTTGATTTTCACGAATTAACCTAGTAGATAACTTGTGTAAAAAGTCTGTTCTAGTGTCCTTAAGTTTGGCTTGTAGTTTAGCTTTGCGTTTACGCGCTACTTCGTATCGTTTTGACCCTCTTGTTTTGCGAGATAAGTTTTTGCTGAGTCGCCGCAGTCTCCCAATACGCTTTTTTAACGGTTTTGGTGCGTCTACCTTTTCGCCAGTGCTGAGAGTTGCAAAAGTTGTTATACCTAAATCTACTCCAACAGCATTGTTTAGCGACGGCAAGGGCGAGGACTGAATTTCTACTACAAAGCTAGCAAAGTACCGCCCCGCAGCATCTTTGACAACAGTTACAGATGATGGCTCGGCAGGTAGCTGCCTTGACCAAACAACTTCTACTTGCCCAATCTTGGCAAGATAAACCGATGTTTGGCATACTTTGAAACCACCCTTCCGAAAACGAGCAGACTGAGCAGCGCGACGCTTTTTCAACTTGGGAGGTCGAGCAGGTTTACCTTTGCGCTCCTTCCTGCATGATTTAAAGAAGTTTTGATATGCCTGTTCTAAGTCGTTTAGAGATTGCTGTAAGGGGATGTTTGATACTTCAGATAACCACTCCCTTTCAACTGTTTTCTTGGCTTGAGTGATGAACAGCTTTTGCAAGTCTGCACATGAAGGCTTTTTATTGCCACCAAGATATTCAGTCTTGCAATGAGCAAGCGCGTCGTTCCACACCACACGAACGCACCCAAACAACTTGCTTAATAGCAGCTGCTGGGCATCAGTCGGATAGATTCGGTAACGATAACGTGCTTTCATAGTGAGTCCAGTGCGGTCTTGGGGTTTCCCCAAGTAGAGCAACTGGCGAACCCGAAGGGTAAAATTATACCATTTGGTCTACCACTATGAATAAAGAATATGGACGCGGTAAACACAGCGTTACATCGCTTAAGTCTCATTTGGTCTTTGTTACTAAATACCGTAAAAAGATATTTGATGCCGAACGTCTGGATGTCTTAATCCAAGCATTTGAGGGAGTAGCAAAGAAGATGGATTTTAGTATTCTTGAGGTTAACGGGGAAGGCGACCACGTTCACTTGCTGGTTGATTATCCACCTAGGTACTCTGTATCTCAGCTGGTGAACCACCTTAAAGGCGTATCATCAAGGCTTTACCGCAAGCAGTTTGCAGACTCTCCCCACGCTGAACACCTTTGGAGTCCTTCTTATTTTGCTTGTTCTGTAGGTGGCGCACCTATTGAAGTTCTAAAAGAATACATCCAAAATCAAAAGTCGCCCTAGAAGGGCGAGGCTTGAATCCCATTCTTTTGGTCAAGCTAAGAATAATTCTTATAGTTACGTTTTTCACCGTTACCAACTATACCTAAGACATCCAAACGGGAAGTTTTGAGGCTATCCAAAGCTTGTTTCAGTATGGAAGAATCTGTTTTGTCCATTTTTACTACCATCAAAATGCCGTCTGTTTGAGGTGCTAGTAAGCTAGCATCAGCAAGTTCCAAGACTGGGGGAACATCATAAATCACTAAATCAAAATTGCTGTGAAAATCTACCATCAATCTCTTCATTTTTTCAGATGAGAGCAACTTTGTCGGATCGGGTGGTATCGGTCCAGCAGTGATCACGGATAATTGGTTCATTGAGGGCAGTTCTTTAATCACTTCTTCTAGGGGCAAGTTTGTAGAAATTAAATTACTTAATCCCCATAGGTTATTGACATTTAATAGAGTGTGAATTATTGGTTGGCGAAGATCTGCATCTACCAGCAGGACTCGTTGTCCCATAACGGCAGCTACTTGAGCTAGATAAAAAGCAATGGTAGATTTACCATCACCAGGTAGTGCTGAACTAATGACAATAGAACTAATCTGGCGATCGGAACTGAGCAATTGAATATTTGTATAAAGTACCCGCACAGCTTCTAGGAATTTTTCTGAAAAGTAACCGCTGTGTTCTTCATTGGTAAAGAAAGGTAAGCCAGAAATACTGCTAGCTAGAGAAATAGGTACTTTAACCCAAGCATTTTTTTTGTTTGTCGTGTGATCACGGTTGTTTTCCAATTGTTTTTCAAATGGAATACTACCTAAGACTGGCAGTCTGACCTTTTCCTTGAGAGTATTAACTGTATGGTAAGTACTGTCTAATTTTTCCATCAAAAAGGCAATACCAATGCCTATGACTATACTGGCAACCAATCCTGTGAACAAACTACGTGTCATATTTGCAGAGTTAACAGGGTTCACTGGTTTTTCAGGTGATTGAATCAATTGCCACCCCAATTCTGTCTGGGATCTCTGAATTTGAAGATTTTCGCGGGTAGATAAAAACCGATTCAAGCTTTCAGTTGCTACCTGTAACTGGCGTTGTATTTCAGTATATTGCCTAGACAAAACTGGTAGTTGCTGGCGTCGTTGTTCCAGACTTTGTTCTAATTTGGCAAGTTCTCGACTTTGTACTTCTAGATTTTGCAGCTGAGTTAATAATTCTGCCGACCTTGTATTTAAAGCTCGCTGTGATTCTTGTTGTAGCACAGACAATAAGCGACTTCGTGTTTCTCTCAATTTTTGGAGACTTGGGTTAGCATCTTGTAAACGAACTGACTCTGTAGCTATCTGTACATCAAGTTGCTGAATTTGGCTGAGTAATTGCTGATACAACGGAGAACTATTTAACACTGTCTCTCGGCCACTTGCCTCTTGTAAAAAATCGAGACTAGCACGGGCTTGTGATAATTGGAGATCAATAACTCCTCTTTGTTCAGACAATGCGGTGGTTTGAGTCGCAAGTGATGCAGCCTGACTTTCTGGATTGCTCAAGTCATGCTTTTGTTGAAAAAGTTGCAGTTCTCGTTGCAGATTATCAACGCGAGTTTGGATGTCTGGCAGTTCTTGGTCAATAAACTGAGTCCCCTGACGCAATTTGGTTTGCCGTTTCTCTTGGCTGTATTCTAAAAACTCTTGAGCAATTTTATTTAGTACTTCTTGAGTCTTATTTGCATCTTGAGTTCGATAGGTGACTCTGATAATTTTGGTTTCATCCAACTGAGCAATATTTAGAGAATTGATCAGCGAACCGTATGTGAGGTCTGGATAATCTATTTGTAGCTGCTGAACAATCTTTCCCAACATTTCAGGGCTTTTCAGAACTTGGATTTGACTGTCATAATCTAAAGCAGAATTATTCCTATTAGGCTCTTCGACAATATTTACAACTTCATCATCCAAAGGTTCTACCAACATCTCAAAAGAACTTTCATATTCGGGTTGCTGGGGATTCAGTATTAAGTTGGCAATCACAGCAGTCATCACAGCAATACTTACCCCTGCTATGACTAGCGCTCGTCGTTTGACAACATCCAACAATCCTGAAAAATCGCCGTCATTTCCTTCTCCGTCATCCATTGGTAAAGGCTGGGACTGAGGAAATACATGTATAAATTGACTATCGTCATTAGAATTTGAGAATTGAGAAGAATGATTCTTCATCATCTATTAATACTTGGTAGTGTTTCACGTAGGATTCAGTAATAAGAACTTTTAATTCAGAAGCGAAGGTATATTAAAGTTAAAAATAAAGGTATTAACATGATATTGACCCTAATTTTCTAATAAAAAGAAATAAATTAAGTTACTAAGATTATTTATATTTTTTTATTTACGTAAATTCAGTTGAGTCTAAGGATAATACTTACGTGCTTGACTTTGATGAATGGGCATTGCATAAAGTATAAGTTAATTTATTTAACTACTATTACATAAGCCAATGTATCTAATGATAACTTATTTATATAGTTTATACCACGGTTGAAGATTGTCAAAGAATTAAGATTTTATTACATTGTTATGTTGATTTGATGAAGAATTTGAGGGCTTAACTTAAAAAATTATCACCTAATATAAATTTACTGTAAAGTAATTTGGGTAACATACAAATATGATATTCTAAATTTGCTAAATAAAACCCAGTAAATGCTTATGTAAGCAAATCAGTAAAATAAATTACATTGTACAGGAATAATATACGTAAGTACAAATAACTAAGGAATTCTGCTGTTGTATAGTTAAGTAAAAGTTTTAACAATGTTCACTTATTGTAGATTTGTTATAAAATTTTAGTTCTACTATTTGCTCCTAGCAGACTACGCAGATAATAAAAACATGTAGTTAGTAATCTATCTAAATTTTATCTTCACCATTTTTGTGTTTCCTTTTATTAAGATTAGTTTTAAGTTAGATAGAGAATTTTTGGATGGGTGTAACACATTTATTCTTGATAGATAATTTAATATTTTCTTTATCCATAGAGTGTGCTGCAAATTATGTAATTCTCTGTATACTTAATACCTATGTTGATATAATTTAGTAGCTAAACCAAAGCTAGTAGAAATTAATTATTAGTGTTCCAGTGCAAATTACACATTAATGGCTAGGGCAGTACAGTAATAATATTTGTTTGCAATTAAAACTTTTGAATTTTTCCAAGATTAGGATGAAAGCCGATGAAAATTGATGAATGGATTAATCACAAATTATTGCAATCCATTTCTACTCGGACAAACACCAAGAACGAGAATTATAGAGAATCATACAAAGCGATCAAATTGTCTGTAGTTACCCAATTTTTTCCTCCAGATTATGCAGCCACAGGCCAGTTAATAGAAGAACTAGTAAGACAGTTAGAGCAACAAGGGGTTGATATAGAAGTTTTTACAAGTCAACCTGGATATGCCTTTAGGTCGGATAGTGCGGCAACATTTGAATACTCTGGTGGAATCAAAATTCAGCGATCGCGCACGGCTCAACTTTGGCCAGGTAGGATTCGTGGTAAAGCCGTAAATGGTATTTTATACACTGTGCGGGCCGCATTGCATTTGCTCAGAGCTTGGCGGCGCAGTAATTTAATGCTAGTGACTACGGCTCCCCCATTTTTACCATTAATAGGGTATTTGGCTTATGTATTGTTCCGATTGCCCTATGTATGCATACTTTATGACCTTTACCCAGATATTGCGATCGCCTTGGGAGTGGTGTCTCCTCGTAGCTGGTTAGCGCGAATGTGGCGCGCCATCAACAGACAGGTTTGGCTAAATGCCAAGGGGATCATAGTGCTAAGTCCAGCCATGAAGGAGCAGGTGGTGGCGAATTGTCCACAAGTGGCTGAGAAAATTTCTGTAATCCACAGTTGGGCTAACCCTGATTTAATTAAACCTCTTGCCAAACCAGAAAACTGGTTTGCGTGGAAGCATAACTTAGTAAATAAGTTTACTGTTCTTTACTCCGGTAATATGGGACGCTGCCATGACATCGACACCATGTTCGCAGCTGCTAAGGAACTGCAAAACGAACCAATTCAGTTTGTATTTATTGGTGGCGGGGCAAAGCGTGATGAATTAGTAGAAGAAGTTGAGCAATTAGGGTTAGAAAACTTTACATTTTTACCATACCAAGACAAGAAAGATCTGCCCTATTCACTAACAGCTTGTGATCTGTCATTAGTTAGTGTAGATGCTTGTACAGAAAATTTAGTTGCTCCTAGCAAGCTTTACTCAGCTTTAGCAGCGGGAAGACCTTTAGCAGTGATATGTTCACCTAATTCATATTTGCGGGAATTAATTTCTGAAGCCGAGTGTGGCGGTACATTTGATAATGGAGATAGTCATGGACTTGCTCAATTTATTCGTTTACTTAGTCGTGATCAACAACTAGGAGAAAAAATGGGCATGGCAGGGAGAGATTATTTGCGATCGCACTTTACACCTAAGGTGATAGCGCAAAAATACTTTGAAGTTTTACAACAAGCTATCACCCCTGGTAAAGTAAGAATTATGCCTCAGAAAATTAAAAAGTAAATATGATGAAGGTATTTAAACTTTGATAAATTTCAGGTAAAGCATGAATCAATGTGTGAAAAAACACCATACATCGTGGTATAAATTTACCATTGCAAGATTAATTGCAGAGATTACAATTCTTGATATCCAAAAATTAATTTTTGCCCTGAATTAAGAGTTGTAAATAGATGATGAAATCCGAAATCAGCTAAAAAAATAAAAAATTGCATTAGTTTCCATTAAAAAAATGTGTGTTCTCTCAGGAGTTGGGCTTTGACGGTCTTGTGATCTCAGTCCCTCCAGCGTAACCTTCCCGATTTGTTGTGTATGTAGATTGACATGGGAGGTCGAATTGCAGAGAAGGTGTGACCGAAATCGAAAACGTTCTAAAAGAAGGGCTATTTATTGCCCAATTCATAACTGTTATTTGGATAGTGTTAGTCAGAAATATCCGATGTTTGCTGACCAAGCAGGACAGTTACAGCAACGGGGGATGAGTCGGCGTAGTGCATTAATGCTAGTCCAGACTCACACAGCAGTACTCATAGAAGGTGAATGGTTAGAAGCTTTTTGGTGTGAAGAATGCCAGGAAACAAAATGGTATCACGTGCGTAAGTCAGGTAATAACGTCTATGAACTTACACCAGCACCACAAGAGCTTTGGCAACAGGTAACAGGCGTAACTGACCCCAGGGGTAATCCTACTGTGGGAGAATTTACCCGCCGACATTCACGAATGGTTAGCAACCATAGCATCAAAGATTTTAAATTTGTGGTTTAAGTATCAAGAAATATGAACAGTCGAGATATCGTCTCCAAACAGGAGTTAGTGATTGAAGCCGGACGCTCCGAGCAGCAGTATTGGCAAGATTTATGGCGCTATCGAGAACTGTTCTATTTTCTTGCTTGGCGAGACATTTTAGTACGCTACAAACAAACGGCTATCGGTGTTATTTGGGCGCTAATTCGACCATTTTTGACAATGGTGGTATTTACCGTGGTTTTTGGCAAAATTGCTAATTTACCTTCAGGAGGAGTCCCATATCCAATTCTAGTTTTTTCAGCTATGTTGCCCTGGCAGTTCTTTTCTACTGCCTTGAGTGAGTGCAGCAATAGTTTAATTGCTAATGCCAACTTAATTTCTAAAATTTACTTTCCGCGTTTGATTGTACCCATCAGCGCCGTAATAGTCAGTTTTGTAGACTTTATGATTTCTGGCATAATTTTATTGGCGCTGATGGCTTGGTATAACTATGTTCCTAACTGGTACATTTTGACCTTGCCCTTATTCATTGGCATCGCTTTTGCTGCTTCCATAGGAGCAGGTCTATGGCTAGCAGCGTTAAATGTAGAGTACAGAGACTTTCGCTATATAGTGCCGTTTATTGTCCAGTTTGGCTTATATATATCGCCTGTTGGTTTTAGTAGCAACGTTGTGCCAGAGCAGTGGCGTTTGCTTTACTATTTAAATCCGATGGTAGGCGTAATTGATGGCTTTCGTTGGGCAATTTTAGGTGGAGATGCAAAAATCTACTGGACTGGATTCATTCTATCTATAGGGTTAGTTTTATTTTTATTAATCAGTGGCATTTGGTACTTCCGCAAAACGGAACGAACATTTGCTGATGTGATTTAAGTTAGGGTATTTGCCAATGTCTCAGAAGATTATTTGTGTAAATAATTTAAGCAAAAAATATATTATTTCTCATCAACGTGAGGGAGGCGATCGCTATCAATATAAAGCTCTCAGAGATGTCATTGCTGATGGTGCTAAATCTCTGGCGAAAACATTTATTAAACCTGGGAGCAAAAAAATACCTAATCCAGGGCGGGAAGAGTTTTGGGCATTACAAGATGTTTCTTTTGAGGTTAAACAAGGTGAGGCGATAGGAGTTATTGGACGCAATGGTGCCGGCAAATCAACGTTGCTCAAAATTCTGAGTCGAATCACCGAACCCACCAAAGGACGTATCTCCATCAACGGGAGGGTAGCCAGCTTACTTGAAGTAGGAACAGGATTTCACCCTGAACTCACTGGACGAGAGAACATTTACCTCAACGGTTCTGTTCTGGGGATGAGTAAAGTTGAAATTAAACAGAAATTTGATGAAATTGTCGCCTTTGCTGAAGTCGAGAAATTTTTAGATACTCCAGTAAAACGTTATTCCTCTGGAATGTATGTCCGTCTGGCTTTTTCCGTTGCGGCTCACCTAGAACCTGAGATTTTGATTGTAGACGAAGTTTTGGCAGTGGGCGATTCGGCTTTTCAAAAGAAGTGCTTAGGAAAAATGGGAGATGTAGCAACTAAAGAAGGACGCACAGTCTTATTTGTCAGTCATAGTATGCAAGCGATCGCCCAACTCACCCAACGTTGTATCCTGCTTTCTAAAGGTAATGTTCAGTTTGATGGTAATACCAGCAAAGCCATACAATTATATCTGGCTGGGCAGAAAGAAGAGGTGGAAGCACAAGCTGTTTATCAAGCGCCAGACAGTAAAACAGGTAATTATATAGCTTGGGCAAAGATACATACTTCAGAGGGACAAGGAATTCACTGCTGGGGGAAACCTATTACCGTTGAGTTTGCCCTCCATATAGAAAAACCCCATGAAAGTCTGCGTTTTTCGTTTCAAATAGTTAGCGCCTTGCAACAGCCCATTGGTATATTCTACTTTTTTGAATCTGATGCACCTTTCCATCGGGAACCAGGAACTCACATCTTACGGTGTGAGATACCCAAATTGCGGCTTTACATGGGTTCTTATACCTTAACGACATGGTTTGCGGAACGACGTAGCGAAGCCCTGTTAGAAAATCTCCGAGAAATTTGCCCGTTTGAAGTAAGTATGCACGAATTTGAACGACTAGATTATCCGTGGCAACCTGATGAATGTACTTATTTAGAAGATGCGGTTTGGAAAACTGAAGAAAAATATTAATCAATTTGAGGGAGATAAATAATGCCAATAAATGATGATGTCAAGTTAGGTAGTCATGTGAAAATTTTTCATCCCCAACTTGTAAACCTTTATGGTTGTACTATTGGGAGTGAAACCAAGATTGGCACATTTGTGGAAATTCAGAAAAGTGTCATCGTAGGCAGTCGGTGTAAGGTTTCATCACACAGCTTTCTCTGTGAGGGAGTCATTCTTGAAGATGAAGTATTTGTTGGTCATGGCGTTATGTTTACCAACGATCTTTATCCACGTGCCACTAATGAAGATAGTAGCTTGAAAACAGATGCTGACTGGGATGTTTCAGAGACACGAGTCAAACGCTGCGCTTCTATTGGTAGCAACGCCACGATCTTAGCAGGAGTGACGATTGGCGAAAAAGCCATAGTTGGGGCTGGAGCAGTAGTGACTACCGACGTACCCGATTATGCAATCGTAGCGGGAGTTCCTGCTCGTGTAATTGGGGATGTGCGCGATCGCTCTCATCACTTGGAAATGTCAGCTAGCAGTTTGTAAGATTTTTGTTTATTTATATTTAGATATTTCTGAATTTTAAGTCCTGCAAAAATCAAGCTTTTTTCTGTCAAATAAAAAGTGATTTGTGATAGAAACAGCAACTATTACTAACCTTTATTGGCATTGGTTGATAGTGCATAAAAAATAAATTTTCATTAATTGAAACACAATGGGAAACATCATTAATATCGGTGTCATCGGCTATGGTTATTGGGGTCCAAATCTGGTAAGAAATTTTGTAGAGATGCCAGAAGTTGAAGTTAGAACAGTCAGTGACTTTAACCCAGAACTCTTGGCAAAGGTGCAGGCTCGGTATCCCAAAATTAAAGTCACTAAAGATTGCCGAGACATATTTACAGATCCCAAAATTGATGCTGTAGTCATCGCCACACCTATTTCAACTCACTTTGAATTAGCTTTAGCAGCATTGCAGGCTGGTAAACACGTCTTGGTGGAGAAGCCAATGACAACTACCTCCGCTCAAGCAATGCGGCTGATTGCAGAGGCGGAAAAACGTAACCTAGTGTTAATGGTCGATCACACCTTTGTGTATACAGGTGCTGTCCGCAAGATGCACGATTTAATCGGCACTAATTCCTTGGGTGATATTTACTACTATGATTCTGTCCGCGTCAACCTGGGACTTTTTCAGCATGATGTCAATGTCATCTGGGATTTGGCAGTTCACGATCTCTCAATCATGAGCTATGTATTACCATCCCAGCCTTACGCTGTGTCAGCGACAGGCATCAGCCATGTTCCTGGAGAACCAGAAAATATTGCCTACTTGACCTTATTCTTTGAAAATAGCTTGATTGCTCATCTTCATGTCAATTGGCTAGCACCGGTAAAAGTTCGTCGCACACTGATTGGTGGTAGTCAGCGCAAGACGAAATTGATACCGCCGTCTTGAAAGTACTTGCAAGTACGCAATTTGTTCTGGGGAATGAAGTCAAGGCTTTAGAAGCCGAGTTTGCAGATTACTGTAACGCTGATTATGGCATTGCTGTCAATACAGGTACTAGCGCCCTCCATTTAGCATTACTAGCAGCAGGTATTGGTGCTGGTGACGAAGTGATTACCGTGCCTTTCACCTTCGTTGCCACCACAGCAGCAATTTGTTATACCGGAGCCACACCCGTTTTCGTAGATATTGATCCTGTTTCCTACACAATAGATGTCACCCAAATTGAACAAGCCATAACTGAGCGCACCAAAGCCATTCTGCCGGTACATTTATACGGTCAACCAGCAGACATGGAACCAATTTTGGACATTGCCCGCCGTCATGGTTTGGTTGTGATAGAAGATGCAGCTCAAGCTCACGGGGCTGAGTACAACGGGCAACGGGTAGGTAGCATCGGTGACATTGGTTGTTTTAGCTTTTACCCTGGTAAAAATTTAGGGGCTTATGGTGAGGGAGGCATGGCAGTTACCAATAATCCTGAATATGCCCACACTATGGGAATGCTGCGTGACTGGGGTCAAGAGCGCAGATATCACCATGTCCTCAAAGGTTACAACTATCGCATGGATGGCATCCAGGGAGCGATTTTACGGGTAAAGTTAGGCTACATCGAAGCGTGGACAGAAGCAAGAAGAACACACGCAGCAAAGTATGATCAACTTTTGGCAGGTTCTGGTGTCAGCATACCAGATGTGATGCCTTATAGCCGTCACGTTTATCATGTCTACGCCGTGCGATCGCCTCAGCGAGATACCCTACAACAAAGTCTGCAAGAGCAGGAAATTCAGACAGGCATCCATTACCCAATTCCAGTGCATCTCCAACCAGCTTATGCTGAATTTGGTTATAAACCTGGAGATTTTCCACACTCAGAAGCAGCATCTAGGGAAGTGTTATCCCTGCCTATGTATGCAGAACTAAGCACAGAGTCACAGATTCAGGTTGCCAAGGCGGTAATTAGCTTAACATAACCAAGGAATTCAATGTCTGATCCAGGTAAGACTAAGATAGTCACAGCTATCCACGGTTTACAATCAGAAAAGCTAGACCCTGACTTTGAAATTCAGCTAGCAGAATATTTAAATACTCAGTATGAACAAAAACCATTAATCGAATTATACGCACGCTTTGCTACAAGTGACGGCGAATTTGACGGGCTAATGCGGCGAGCTATTTGGCGCGCGGTAGCACACAAATTCGGGCATAACGTTCGCATTGGCAATGGTGTAGGCTTTAAACATCTCGAAACCTTTGAGATTGGGAATCAAGTATTTATTGGTTCACAAAGCTATATTCAAGGAAGGTTCGATGGTACTTGCATTATTGGTAACCACGTTTGGATTGGCCCACAGAGTTATTTTGATGCCCGTGATTTGATTATTGAAGATTATGTAGGATGGGGCCCAGGTGCAAAAGTACTGGGTTCAGCACACACTGGCTTGCCGATTGATGTTCCCATCATCCAAACAGACCTAGAAATTAAATCAGTAAAAGTGGAAACAGGAGCTGATATCGGGATGAATGCAGTGATCCTACCTGGCGTAACAATTGGCCAAGGCAGCATTGTTGGTGCTGGAGCAGTTGTTACCAAGGATGTACCACCATTTGCGATCGTCGCTGGTGTCCCCGCTAAGTTTTTACGCTGGCGGGAAGGATATGAACCATTAAAGAGTACAGAATATGCAAAATAAACGAATTTTAATTACAGGTGGTGCAGGTTTAGTTGGTTCCCATATTGCCGATTTGTTGGTACATGAAGGAGTCTCAGAAATTATTGTTCTAGATAACTTCACTCGTGGACAATTGAAAAACCTTGCTTGGGCAAAAGAGCATGGCCCTCTGGTAATTGTAGAAGGTGATATCCGGGAGCAAAAACTCCTGAGTGAAGTCATGCAAGGTGTAGATATAGTCTTTCATCAAGCAGCAATCCGCATTACCCAATGTGCCGAAGAACCGCGTCTAGCTTTGGAAGTGTTAGCAGATGGTACTTTCAATGTGTTGGAAGCAGCAGTCAAAACTGGGGTAAAAAAGGTAGTCGCTGCCTCATCAGCCTCAATATACGGTATGGCAGAGGAGTTCCCAACAACCGAATCTCATCACCCCTACAATAACCGTACTCTCTACGGTGCGGCAAAGGTCTTTAATGAAGGTTTATTACGCAGCTTCTATGATATGTATGGGCTGGACTATGTAGCATTACGGTATTTCAACGTCTACGGCCCGCGTATGGATATTTACGGCGTATACACTGAAGTACTGATTCGCTGGATGGAGCGCATTGCTAAAGGTCAGCCACCACTGATTTTCGGTGATGGCAAACAGACAATGGACTTTGTGTATATCGAAGACATTGCCAGAGCAAATATCTTGGCTGCCAAAGCCGATGTTACTGATGACGTGTTTAATATTGCCAGTCATGTGGAAAGCAGCCTGAACGACCTAGCCTATAGTTTGGCTAAGGTAATGGGGTCAGATTTACAGCCAGAATATGGTCCAGAACGCAAAGTCAACCCCGTAGCCCGCCGATTGGCAGATGTGAGCAAAGCCAAACAATTGCTGGGTTTTGAGGCGCAGATATCTCTAGAAGAAGGATTACGTCGGCTAGTAAGTTGGTGGCGTGAACAGAAATTGGCAAAGGAAACAAGCAATGTCTGAGAAAATCAAGTCTATCCCCATCGCTAAACCCTGGATGGGTGAAGCAGAAGCAGAAGCAGCTAGCCGCGCGATCATGTCCGGTTGGGTAACACAAGGGCCAGAAGTCGCCGCCTTTGAGCAAGAGTTTGCAGCTTATATAGGGGGAAACTACGCTTGTGCTGTATCTAATTGCACTACTGCACTGCATTTAGCGCTCTTAGCTGTAGGTGTGCAACCTGGGGATGAAGTGATTACCGTCAGCCATTCCTATATTGCCACTGCCAATAGTATTCGCTACTGCGGTGCAAAACCAGTGTTTGTGGATATTGAACCACAAACATACAACATCAACCCAATGTTAATTGAGGATGTGATTACAACTCACACCCGTGCCATTCTGATCGTCCACCAAATCGGGATGCCTTGCGACCTCAAAGCCATCCTCGATATTGCCCACCGCTACGATTTGCCAGTAATTGAAGATGCAGCTTGTGCGATCGGTAGTGAAATTCTCTGGGATGGGCAGTGGGAGAAAATTGGTAAGCCACATGGAGATATTGCTTGCTTTTCTTTTCACCCCCGCAAAGTAATCAGCACTGGTGACGGTGGGATGCTGACCACAAATAACCCCGAATATGATAAACAGTTTCGCCTTTGGCGACAACATGGAATGAGTGTCCCTGATACTGTACGCCACGGTGCGAAACAGGTAATATTTGAGTCATATCCGATGCTGGGTTACAACTACCGCATGACTGATATTCAAGCAGCAGTTGGCCGAGAACAACTCAAACGTCTGCCAGAAATTGTGGAACGCCGACGTTATTTGGCACAGCAATATCAGGAAAAGCTAGCAGATGTACCGGGATTAAAGTTACCCACTCAGGCAAATTGGGCAAAGAGTAACTGGCAGAGTTTTTGTGTACGGCTAACAGAGAAATATGACCAGCTACAAGTCATGCAGGGAATGCTAGATGCTGGCATTGCCACGCGACGCGGGATTATGTGCGCTCATCGGGAGCCAGCTTATCAAATTGAAGCTTGGTCATGTGGACTTGAGCCAAAAGCTTGTGAGTGTGATGTTGGAAAGTGCGATCGCCTTTCTGAGAGTGAACAGGCACAAGACCATACAGTCCTCCTACCCCTGTTTCATCAAATGACTGAACAGGAACAGGACTATGTGGTGGAAGTTTTGAAAGTAGCTTCTCAGGTTTAAGGGAGTTCTCAGAAATTAATTACCACTAGTTGTGGGGTGTACATATTGTCCATCCGTGGCTTGGCCACCCCACAAGAAGTAGTTGATTATTTTTTTATTTGTAAGTCCCTAAGGAAGTTACTTTTTATCTTTCGTAATTATTAAACCTTATGGGAAACTAAGTATGGTTACTATCTTTAGCAATCAAGTTCCAAGCATTCCCAATAACAGCGATAGCTCTTACGAATTAGGGATGAAATTCCGCAGCACCGCGGCAGGAGAGATTTCCGCCGTTCGCTTTTGGAAAGCCCCCAGCGAAACAGGAACTCATATTGGCAAGATCTGGTCAGTAAGCGGAACTCTTTTAGCAAGCACCACTTTTACCAATGAGACGACTTCTGGCTGGCAGCAACAAACTCTGGACACGCCACTGATCATTCAAGCCGACACCACTTATGTAGTCTCTGTCAACGTTAACACCCATTACGTCGCCACTAACGATGAACTAGGCACCTCCATTATCAATGGGCCTCTCAGCTCAGTGGCAGACGGTAACAACGGGGTTTTCAATTTCACTCCAGGAGATTTTCCAACTGTTTCTTACCAGAATACGAACTATTTTCGTGACATCGATTTTGTAGCTATTCCCCAACCGACAATCACAAAGATTAGCGGCGACAATCAAACTGGTGCAGCCGCAACTCCCTTACCCAACCCATTGGTTGTTCAGGTCAAAGATGCAGATGGCGATCCCATATCAGGGACTACGGTGACCTTTGCTGTTACCAGTGGTGGAGGGTCAGTATCACCTTTAAGTGCATTAACTGATACAAATGGTCAGGCTAGTACTACCTTAACCCTTGGAGCGAATCCTGGCGCTACAAGTCCTGTGGTTAATAATGTGACTGCCACAGCAGACATAGGGAACGCTATCTTTTCCGCTATCTTTTCTGCCAATGCCAGTCCTTCAGGAGAGGTTCAAACTCTGTTTACAAATCAAGTCCCAGATTTGCCAAATTCTACAGATTATAACCCTACTTATGAATTAGGCATGAAATTCCGCAGCGCTCAAGGCGGACGAATTGCCACCATCCGCTTCTGGAAAGCTGCTAGCGAAACAGGAAATCATGTCGGCAAAATTTGGACGGCAACGGGAACTCTATTAACAAGTGTGGTTTTTACTAACGAAACGGCTTCTGGCTGGCAGGAGCAGCTTCTAGAAACACCAATAAATATTCAAGCCAATACGACTTATGTAGTTTCTGTCAACATCAACACCCATTACGTTATTACTCAAAATGCACTGGCTAACCCCATAGTCAATGGCGATCTTAGCTCAGTAGCAGACGGCAGCAACGGGTTATACAATGTAAATTCAAATTCTTTTCCAACCAGCTCTTTCCGGAATGCTAACTATTTTTGCGACATTGGCTTTATCGTTGGCAGCGCCTTAATTAAAGTCAGTGGAGACAATCAAAGTGCCACCACAGGAGCAGCTCTGCCCAACCCCCTAGTTGTACGAGTTGTAAACGCTCAAAACGTTCCTCAATCAGGGGTAACGGTGAACTTTGATATTATCAGTGGCGGGGGAGCGCTCTCGGTTACCAGTGCAGTCACTAATGCTAGTGGTGAAGCAAGTACTACTGTCACAGTAGGGCAAGCTCCTACCGCACTTGGAGGACTGACAGTCAGGGCGAAGGCAATAGGCATTGGCACTACCAACTTTTCGGCTACAGCAATTCCGACGAACCCGAATCCCATCTATTTGGAAAATCTCAATCCAGGCACGACTAACTGGAAACTGGACAACCCTGGCAATGGAGAGATCGCGGGTTATGCCTCGGCCACCAGTGTTAATAAAGGGGGATCGCTAGATATTAAGGTTTCTCTTGGACAACCAGCACAGTATACCATCGATGTGTATCGCTTAGGCTACTACAGTGGTAAGGGAGGAAGGCTGATTGCCAGCAGCGGTACCCTAACAGGCACGACCCAACCCGCCTGTAGTATAGACCCTAATACCAGACTTGTTGAATGTAACTGGACAACTTCCTACGTTTTGCAGGTAGGTAGCAACTGGACTAGTGGTCTTTATGTAGCGAAACTCACTGACCAGGCAACAGGCGTAGTAGCCCACGTGTGGTTTGTAGTCCGGGATGATAGCAGCACGGCTGATGTTTTATTCCAGAGTTGTGTTTCTACTGTCCTAGCCTATAGCTCCACGGGGGGTTACAGCTTGTACAGTTCCGACAGCCTTGAGAGGCAGCGGGCTTTCAAGGTTTCCTACGACCGGCCGTTCTTCCAAGCAACTTATCAAAATTCTAGCCAACCAGCCAAACCTTTGCAGTGGGAATACAACATGGTGCGTTGGCTAGAATCTCAAGCTTACGATGTTACCTACACTGACAACATGCAGGTACACGCCAACCCACAAGAATTGTTCAGTCATAAAGTATTTTTGTCTGTAGGCCACGATGAGTACTGGTCTAAAGAAATGCGGGATCATGTGGAAATTGCCCGAGATGCCGGAATTAATTTGGGAATTTTCTCCGCCAATAGTTGTTATTGGCG
This sequence comes from Anabaena sp. CCY 9613, assembly GCF_963920895.1. Lineage (NCBI taxonomy): Bacteria > Bacillati > Cyanobacteriota > Cyanophyceae > Nostocales > Nostocaceae > Anabaena > Anabaena sp. CCY 9613. The sequence goes on along the minus strand of NZ_CAWUDE010000004.1, from coordinate 197,199 downwards.
AGTGAGGTTTGAAAGTTCTACTACTGCTGCGGGACAAGTCAGACCTAACCGGGTGATGGCCTGTTACAAAGCGGATTGGGCATTAGATCCAGTTGTCCAACAGCAGGGGCCATCAGCTGCAACTAATAAATTCCGTAGCGCCCAGAACCAGCGACCAGAAAATGCTTTGTTTGGAGTGATGTACGGTAGCGATTTAGATACCTACGGTGGTTTTAATTTTACTGTTAGCAACGCTAGTGATCCTTACTACGCAAACACAGGACTCCAGAATGGAGATCATCTGGCGATGTTAGTGGGTTATGAATGGGATTTTATCGTTAATAATGGGTCTGCTCCTGCTGGAGTCGTCAAATTGTCTGAGTCAACAACCATACCCTCCACTGTACTGCCTACCTTCGACGAACCAGTTGGAGAACAAGGACTTCCTGCCAACCAGGATTTTACCAAATCTCACTCAGTCCGCTACACAGCTAGTAGTGGGGCTAAAGTTTTTGCCTCCGGTACCATTCAGTGGGCATGGGGGTTAGATAGTGACGGCATTAGCCCATTTCGGGAAGATACTCGCGCTAAGCAAATGACTGTCAACATCTTAGCAGACATGGGGGCGAAACCCCAGACACCAAATGCAAACCTGATTGTTCCTTAAAGCATCTCACAAGGAGTATCGTAATGCCATCATTAAAACGCCGACAATTTGGCCAGCTAGCTGCTGCGAGTTTGACTTCTACTGTTGTTGCTGGTCTGTCTAATAAGGCCGTTGCTCAAAAGCCCGAACTCAAGCAGGAAATTCTTTATGGAGTCAAACCCCTTGCTACACCCAACAATGAAAACCGGGAAGACCAAACTCCGTCAATAGAGTTGAGTACTGCCGAATTGGCAACGGGAAAAGTTCTTTCTAGGCTCAATCGCCAATCTCTGTTCGTTGACAATCCTTCGCCTGTACCGAAAAAAGGAAGAGCTTTCTATGTTGCTCAGTCTAATCGAGTTACAAAGGCGGTAGCACTTAAAGATGGGAGTCTTGTAATTTCTACTGTGTCTAGCACGAGAAATGGTTTTTTCAACCATCTGTTGTTTACTGTCGGTAATGCTGCTGTCCCTGTATTTAGAGCGAAAAAAGTACTAGGCTTTAAGAAATCCAATCAAACTGTTGAAAGTTTGCTGAGCCTTCCCAATAATCGACTTCTGTGTTTGGTAGCAACCGAGGGTGTCCCGCCTTATAGTTTCAGAACGATCGATTTCACCACAGGTAAAGTTCTTGACCGCGACGATTTGGATCTACCTCCATTACCACTCAACCATGGATTTGCTAACCTGTGCCAAGATGCCAAGGGAAATATTTTTGCAACTGAGATCGGCTCAGAAGGTATCCCAATTTTAATTTCAATTAACTTGCAGGAGAAAGCCCTAGTTACTGGCAAGGTGGTAATTAAGAGATTGGCGCCACTGAAGTTTGAAGGACGCCCTCTTTCCAACGATCTTAAAGACTTGACCTTCTCTCCTTCTGGTCAATTGTATGCGGTTGCTGCTGATACTAATAGAAAAAACAATGCCGTATTTACAGTAGACGTGAAAACCGGCAGGCTGGGGCGAGTAAGGAACTTTGAATCTGAGAAGTTTACGTTCGCTCTCTAGTATTACAAGTTTATACCAATTCGCAATAGTCGCCTCCAGCAAGAAGCAAGCTACGCAATTAATAAATACAGATTCTATCTAGGTTTTAAGGGTTGAATCTGTTACCGAATTTTAGAGAATTGGTATTAGTGCTAAAGAAGCGAGCGCATGAATTAAAACCTTTGTGCAATCGCTTCGCTTATTCCTAAAAACTCAAAGCCATAAAAAATAGGCTAAGTAGTATTATTAGTATTAAAAGTGTGCGATATATTCTGAAATATACAGAAAAATTGAACGTTCGCTGTTCGATAAAATAAACTTATATAAAAGAAAAATATGGCTCTTCCAGACTAGATATGTTAAATTAACAACAGAAATACCAATTTAGTAAAACCCTTCTTCTAAAACTATGAAAGTTAGTTAAGCCATAAGCTTTGCGTTTAATAAGCTTAATCTTCTGATTAATTCCTTCTACAATACCCTGAGTAATTCGGTGATCAAAATAAGCAATAATTTCATCTATCCATTTACTGATTGTTCGACAACTTTTGGGGAAAAGTTTATAAGCTGCTTGTGTCCAATCCAGAAATTTATATAAGGCTTCATCACTGGTTATGGAACTTTCAAATATATCTCTAATTGCTTCTTTATGGCGATATATTTCTCCTAATTATGGAGCCACTTTTTGGAGTAAATTTATCTGAGATTGTTCCTGAGTACTGAGGCATTCTTTTTTCTTTAACAAAGGGTATTTACTGTGATTTAAGCCAGTTAATTTATTTTCTCTTTCTTGGCGGTTTTTAATTTTTAAGGCTGCTCTTTTTTCCTGTTTTCTTCTTGCATCTAACTCCTGATTGATTTGTTTCATGACATGAAACCTATCGGCTACATAAGTGATAAAGTCGTAATTAATAACCTTGATATCTTCAATATTAATAAATTTAGTAATAAAATGAAGTAGGGGATTAGATGGCATATTTATTAAAATAGTAGTTTTCATATTTAATCTTTCTTTTACTTTATATTATGAATTTATTCTGTAATTACTCTTCCTGCATACTTTACCGCCACTATTAACTGCTAATTACAGAAATTATGCTTGATTTATTTATGTTATTTTAACATAACTACTCTGGGAGAGCCAAAAATATTTATGAATAACATTAATAAACCAAAACTTGTTTTCTTTCAATGGAATAATCAAGGTTCAGCCAAATTTTACAATTTACATAAACAAGAACATGTTAAGTGTCTATCAGAATTTTTTGAAGTAATTGTTATTAGTCATGAAAGCGATTACCAACAAATTTGCGAACAATATCAACCAGATTTAGCTTTGTTTGAAACTGGTAATGCCTCATCTGATAAACGACGAGTTAAAAATACTCATTATTATCCAGAAATACCAAAATTAGCTTTCTATAACGGAGATTCTTTTTGTGGATTTCATTCAGCCTTTCTTTCTGATATCGAACATTGGGGAATAGAGACAGTATTTACAATATCCATTCCTTTAGCTGAATATCTTCCAGAGATTGCTGACAATTTATTTATCTGGCCAAATTTTATAGATTCTGACATATTTAGAGACTATAATCAACCTAAAAATATCCCAGTGCTGATTACTGGTAGCCAAACATCACTATATCCTTGGCGACAAAAAATTAATAGACTTGTTGCTAAATATTATCCCACTTTAATTTGTCCGCATTTAGGATATATGCAAAACCGAGAAACATCAAGAATGCTTTTTGGCGAACAGTATGCTCGGATGATTAATGCTTCTTCTTTTTCACCTACTTGCGGTACAATGGCAAGGGAATTTGTTCGCAAATTTCTGGAAATTCCTGGTTCTAAATCCTGTTTGATAACAGAAAAAAATGCAACTGTCGAAGCAGCAGGTTTTGTTGATATGGGAAATTGCGTCTTTGCTGATGAAAATGACATATTAGATAAGCTGGATTACCTATTTCAAAACCGGGAAGAATTAGAGAAAATTACTAATGCTGGTTATCAACTAGTTCATTCCCAACATACATTAAAACAACGAGATCAAATTTTGCAATGGTTTCATCTACACAAAGCCCTGAAACCAAATCAAAGGATTGTTCAAAAAAGTCCTTTTGAGCCTTTAAAGGTTGTAGACAGTTCATCAGCAATTAAAAATTCACATATTGTTGTGAACGCATCGGATGTAGCGCTACTGCATCAAGGAGATGAAAAACTCTGGGCGGGTAAATATGATGAAGCAGAAGCTTTGTATCTCAAATGCTTAAACTTTGTAGACTCTCAAGCACAACCAAAATTCCGACTGGCATTATGTCACCTCTACAAAGGCAATGCAGCAACGGCACATTATTGGATTATTCAGCCAATTGAATGGACTCTCGATCTACTAAAAGCTATAGATCCCGATCCATTAGAGTGGGCTTATTTAATTATTACTCTGCTTTGCCAAGGAAAATTAAATGATGCTGTCAACTATGCTAATAAGTTTCCCTCTCTTTGCCATTCCGAACTAGATCGGACTCGTTGGGTTATTAATACTCTCACAAGTAGAGACATTTTACCCTACAGTGACCCATTAAAATGCCAGTATAGCGCTCACCGATTGCCTAGCCAAAACTTCCAAGACTGGCTCAACCAAATCTGTATGATGCTTACAGCATGTCAACAATTTGAAGTTGTTAAATTGTTGAGCGATGCCGCTTATTTAAAATCTCAATCGCTAAATAAACAAACCAAAGGTTTTACAGATAATTTGGTTTCTAAATCGATTGATTTTAGAAGCTTAAAATCTTATAAAACCTCGGTAAAACAGTGGCTAATTTTAAATTTAAAAACATTGCTACGTGAGCCAGTCTCTCGTTTAGAAACTAGATTTGGTTACTTCCTTCCTTACGAATTTTCAACTATAAAATCTGATGAATTTTTTCAGACAATCCGCAAAATGGTCAAGGAAGAAGATATCAAAACAGCTTTAGTAATTGGAGCGTCTAGTGGAGAGGTGATTACGGAAGCACTTTTAACAGGCATCAGAGAGAACCCAAACAAGCCAACCGCCTTTTGTATCAATATTTCTACTCCTAAGTTTAATAAGTTACAAAAGCGTTTCATGAGTGAGTCTGTTGTCAAATCTTATGATATTCCGCCCAGTTCTTCAGAAGACTTACCTAAAGAAACTAGTAAAATTATCAGAAATATTAAAGAAAAAAACAATATTAATCTTTTTGATATTATTTTAATCGATGGTTCTCAATTAAGCATAAGTATTGAGGAATTAGACAATGAATTGGAAGACTATAAGTTTGTTTTATTGGATGATATAAATACATTTGAAAATTATAAGAATCACCAAAAACTACTTTTAGATTCCAATTATTTAGTATTCACCCAAAATCCAGAATTACGTAATGGGTATGCGATTTTTGAGCAACTTACTTAAATAATAGGCTAGGAAGTGATCGGGTAATGCAGAGTAGAAAATAGGAATTTTTATTACTCATTGTGAGTGTAACTCATATTCATTTAGAATCGGTTGGTGAAAACATATTTTTGGAGATTTAAGAAAATGAAAATGCAAATAAGTGATTTTTCTTATAGGGCATCATATCACTTGATTTGGCGAGCAGAACAATTACTAACTGATTTCCAAAGTTCTTCAATTAATAGGCAACTTAGCAAACTAAGCTGCTTAAATAAGAAAAAGATAAGCACACACATGACTGCTCGCGAACTAAATACGCTCTACATATTAGCTAAGGAGCTTAGAGAATCTGCAAAAGCTTTAGAAATAGGGTCTTATTTAGGAGCATCTAGTTGTTATATTGCGGCTGCTTTGGCTTCCAAAGGCGGACACTTATTTTGTGTTGATACTTGGGAAAACCAAACTATGCCTGAGGGTGAAAGAGATACATTCAAGGAGTTTAAAAAAAATACCAAAGCAGTAGCTGATCGCATCACTCTAATCAGGAAGAATAGCCAGGATCTGATACCTTCAGATTTCCTTGAGAATCCTCTAAATCTTGTTTTTATTGATGGCGATCATAGTTACAAAGGAAGCAAAAATGATTACGAAAAAGCAACTCCTTGGATTGTAGGAGGAGGTATTCTTGCATTCCATGATTGTATTGCTTTTGAAGGCGTAGCTAGAACAATTGGTGAAGCCCTTGCTAGTGGTAAATGGAAATTTGGCGGACAAGTTGATAATCTTCTTTGGCTACGTAAAGTAGAAAAAGGTTGTTTAGAATTTGAACATTCAGCATTTTAAAACAAAGCCCAAAGTCATTTTGTATGCAACTACCCCTTAGTATAATTATCTGTGCCCACAATCCTCGACGAAATTATTTAGAGAGGGTTTTAGAAGCGTTAAAATATCAAACATTATCTAAAGATTTTTGGGAAATTTTGTTAGTTGATAATGCTAGCGATCGCCCTCTAGCGTTGGAAATTAATTTAAGTTGGCATCCCCAAGCTCGCCATATTCGAGAAGAACAACTAGGGCTGACTGCGGCTCGGCTGAGAGGAATTCGAGAAGCTACGGCTGGAGTAATAGTATTTGTTGATGATGATAACGTTTTAGATTCAGATTATTTAGAAACCACATGGCAGATTAGTAAAGATTTTCCATTTATTGGTGCTTGGGGTGGACAAATTAAACCTGAATTTGAAGTACCACCTCCATCTTGGGCAAAACCTTATTTAGGAAATTTGGCAATTCGAGAATTTGAGCATGATCGCTGGTCTAATTTAACAGAGCAATATGAAACAACCCCATGTGGGGCTGGGCTTTGTGTTCGTAAGGTTGTTGCACAAAATTATAGTGAGTTAGTTCGTAAAAATCCTCAACGAGCAAATATGGATCGCAAAGGTAAAATGCTTACCTCTTGTGGAGACTCCGACTTAGCATTTACAGCCTGTGATATCGGTTTAGGTACAGGCCTATTTGCATCTTTAAAACTGACTCACTTAATACCTGCTAATCGTTTACAAGAAGACTATCTGTTGCGTTTAGTAGAAGGACTGGCTTACTCACAAACAATCCTCGCATATTTTCGAGGCGTTTTTGCGCCCCAATCTTTTTGGAAAAGCTCAAAAATATATTCGCTATATTTATTTTTACGATATGGCTTAAAAACATACTCTTTCCATCAAGCAGGAATTAAGGGTAAAAATTTGGCTTTTAAAGAGATTAAAATGCAAGAAAATGCCGTTATCTAGTTATTATTAATAAATAATATTTAATTTTATATGAATACGATAATTAGTTTGTTTTTGAATATAAGTAGATATTTAATTTCTCGAAGAAGACCTGGCATTTCTCACAAAACTTTAGACAAATGCCAAACACATTTTGATATCCAAGGGCAAGAGGCAGGAGATTATATAAAAGATATTTTATCGAGAGATAAACCCTGCATGATTAGTAGACTAGGTTCTACAGAGCTTGATACTATTTTGGTATATTTAAATATCATCGATAAATCAAGCCTTTTGCTGAAAAGCATTAAATATATCAATGGCGATTTTGGTTGGTTTTGGTGGGATGAATCAGTCAAGAAAAAAATTATAAATTTATCTGGCTTTTTCCCATCTGACGAAACTAACTTAAATCGTTTTTGTGAATTAATGATTCGTGATATCAAAAATATTGATGTACTTGGTTCCTGGTTAGAAGCAGAGGAGCGATTTAGCCAAATATTACCTAATACAATAAATGCAACAAAAGTATTACTAACAGATTTAGAACCGTATCGCCATGAACGACCTTGGTCAGCAGCTTTAGAAGGAAAAACAGTTTTAGTAATATATCCTTTTGAAGAAAGTATCAAACAACAGTACAATAAAAGACATTTGTTATTTGCGGATAGCAAAGTTTTACCAGAATTTGAACTAAAAACCATGCCAGCAGTTCAATCTATTGCAGGAAATAGTGTAGATTTTCCCACATGGTTTGATGCTCTTAATTTTATGTGCGATCGCATTTCCAATATTAATTTTGATATAGCTGTTATCGGCGCAGGAGCCTATGGTTTGCCATTAGCTGCTTTTGTCAAGAATATTGGCAAAAAGGCTATTCACCTTGGAGGAGGTACTCAAATTTTATTTGGTATTCGTGGTGCAAGGTGGGATGAAAGACCTTATTATCAAAAATTATTTAACGAACATTGGGTACATCCCCTTCCCTCAGAAAAGCCGGCAACAGTAAATAATTTTGTGCAATCTCATGGAACTGAAAATGGTTGCTACTGGTAGAATTTTAACCAAAAATAAAGGTTTTGATGGTAAGCAAATACGATGGATTCAAGGATTTTGCTGCTCAAGAGCAGTCCTTGAGGGAAAAATATCCAAAAATTTCTGTGATTACAGTAAGTTTTAACCGGCTGGAGGAATTACGGGAAACATTTTCTAGCATCATTTCTCAGACATACAAAAATGTAGAATATATCATTATTGATGGTGGTTCTCAGGATGGTACGCTAGATTTCCTACACAAAAGCAATGAAAATATATCCTATTGGATTAGTGAAAAAGATGCTGGAATTTATGATGCCATGAACAAAGGAGCCTTGGCGGCTACTGGGGATTGGATAATTTTTATGAATTGCGGTGATAAATTTTTTGCAGAAGATACGCTGGCTAAAGTTGCAGAATATCTTGATAATTCAGTGGATGTTGTTTATGGCAGAACTGAATATGTTGTTAACGATAAATATGGATATCATACCTATCAGCGTCAGCCATATAATTTATCTATAATCTGGCGTGAAATACCTACTTGTCATCAGAGTATTTTTGTTAAAAGAGAACTACAAGTTAAATATCTCTTTGATACGTTCTTAACTTGGTGTGCAGATCATGATTTCATCGCCAAGGTTTACGTTGCTGGCTATCATTTTCAGGAAGTTCCTGTAATTATATCTAAATTTGATGGATCAGGAGGAGTGTCTAGAGATTTATTGAGCTTTACTAAAGAGCGTTGGTCTATTTGTAGAAAATACTTTGGCAAATCTATTCAGCAAGAGTTGTATTTTGTTAATGAATACAAAAGTTTTTGGTTGCAGAAAAACATCATTAGTAAAATTCGTGAGATCCTTCCTAGTCAATTGATTCTTGCTTTACGTAAACATAGAAAAATATATTGATTAATATGGCTCATTCTAAGAATATTGGAGTCTATTTTTCAGCGAATGATGCAGTTTATGATTGGACGATCGCTTTTCTCAATAGCTTCAGAACCTTTAACCCAGATTTGCAGCTGATTCTGATTCCCTTTAATGATAAGTGCGATCGCCTGTTTAATTTGAGTGATATTTATAAATTTGAGGTATATACTGATTCATTTTTTCTTCGATTAGAGGTAATTGGTCAGGCATTTGAGCTAGGCTACACACCTACTGGCCCTTATTGGTTCAGGCGATATGCTTCTTTTTGGGGACCATTAGAACATTTTATGTACTTAGATGCCCGGCAAATCGTGCTAGCGGATCTCAAACCTTTCATCGAAGCAGTAGAAACCTACGGATTTGACTTCTTACATTATGATTGCGCCATTAATCAAGTTTACGAACCAGGAGAATTTCGCCAAGAAGCGTTAAGACAAGGTCGAGGTCGCGGTTTTAATTCCGGTCGTTGGGCTTCTCGAAAAGGACTATTCTCAATAGAAGAGTTTGAAAAACTAGCAGAGAGTGCTTTGAAAATACGGAACCAACTCAATCCTCGTAATACAGATCAAGCCTTTATTAACTACTGCTGCGACACGAAACCCTTGCGCTATGGGCATTTTGCAGAAGTGATTGGAGGCATCTGTCAAAACGGGTGGGCAAGGCAATCAGGAAAAATTTACCTAAAAGATGGGAAGTACTATTTGTGGGATTATGGCGGTTTAGACCATAAAAAGCAGGTAGTTATTTTGCACTGGGCTGGTTATCAATTAAATTCATTAATGCCTAGTAAATATTTATTTTATAAATACTTTTTAATTGATAGATCTATTTTTGATTTATTGTTTATTGTTTGTAAAAATAGTTTCTACTACTTATTAGAGTTTCCCATTCAAAGCTTGAGAAAAAGGCGCTTTTTAAATAATATCTACCACAAAATAGCCAACTCTATAATCAAACCCAAAAAGGCTGGTACATAATAATTTTGATGAAAATAATATCTTACATTCATCCCATTCGCACATATCTACCCTGCACAGGAGTAGGTCGGCATATAAATCATATTTTGTTAGGTATTAAAGCTAGAAAAGAGGTCGAACTAGAACTTTTTTTTTCACAACAATGGCTTGGAAAAGATAATAAGCTAGACCCGCGTTGTCCCTTACGGGAACTACCGAAGTATACTTTCCCTACATTAGAAAATTTTACTGAGCGTACATGGAAACTATTTGGTTACCCACGTATGGATCGATATTTACCAGAACAAACAGACTGGCTCTACGCACCAATGGAAACTTATATACCAGTGTCAAAGTGTCCAGTTGCTGTCACAATTCATGACGTACAAGCATTTGAACCAAATTTACCTTGGTCACATACTTGGCAGCATCAATTGTTTCGCTACAAATGGGGGCGTTGGGTACGTCGTGCTTTATCTGAATGCCGGGTCGTTTTTACTGTGTCGGAATTTTCCAAGCAGCGAATGGTGGACTTACTAGGGGGTGATCCGCAAAAGATTATAGTAGTTGGAAATGGTGTTGAGCAGTCTTTCTTTGATATTGCCTCAAAAAATCCAAAAGATTTAAAGCGACCAATCGAAGCTCCATATACTTTAGTAGTTGGTGGCCTACGTCAAAAAAAAGGAGGTGATTATGTCCTCGCTGTCGCAGAGGCTTTGCTAAAGCGCAACAGTAACTTAAATATCGTTGTTGCTGGTGAATTAGAAGCAAATTACATTGAAGCTGCTAAATCTTACTCTAATATTACCTTGTTGGGCATGGTTTCAGATGAGGATTTACCCCAGCTGCTACGCAAAGCAACATCCCTGTTATTTCTTTCTCTCTATGAAGGATTTGGTATGCCCGCGCTTGAAGCAATGGCTGTAGGTATTCCAGTCATTGTTTCCAACAAAGCCTCTCTGCCAGAAGTTGTTGGAAATGCTGGGATTATTGTTAATCCAGAAGCAACTGAACCCATCGTAGAAATCCTTGTAAATTTGACAGAAAATAGTCATCTTGCCGAAGAATATGCTCAACGAGGGCGCAAACATTCAGCACAATATACTTGGTCGCAATGTGTAGATCGGGTACTAACTGCTTTACAGCAATTTGCTTAACACTAACACAGTAACTATGGCTCTCAAAGTTGTCTTCTGCTGGGCTGATATCTCTGGCTACATGGCAGCCTGTTGGCGAGCTTTGCATCAATTATCAGAAATTGATGTATTTGTTATTGCCTTTCAAGCTCGTACTGAAACGGCATTTTCTGACCAACTGATGCAAGGTATTCCCTGCCGGCTTTTAGATCTACAGGAAAGACAGGATGCCAATTTCATTAAACGTTTAGTGTTGTCAGAATCTTCCGATGTAATTGTTCTTTGTGGCTGGTTACACAAACCTTATCGTCAGCTGGCGTTTGCGTCTGAATTTAAAGAAGCAGCCATAATTATGACTATGGATACCCCCTGGTGGGGTACTTGGAAGCAGCATCTAGCCCGTTGGTTTCTCCACTCTTACTTACAACGGATAAATAGTGTTGTCGTTGCTGGAGAACGTAGTTGGCAATATGCCTCACGTTTGGGAATTGACTCAGCAAATATAGTACGTGGAGTTTATGGTATTGATTACGATGCCTGGTCTCCATTATGGAGACAACGGCTAGAATCTCAATGGCCGCGTTCCTTTTTATTTGTCGGTCGCTATGTGCCGGTGAAGGCAGTTGATGTATTAATAGAGGCTTATCAACTTTATCATTCCCAAGTATCCAATCCTTGGACATTGGTATGCTGTGGACAAGGGGCGTTGGAATCACATCTTCAGGGAAAACAGGGAATTGAGAATCGAGGATTTTTACAGCCAACAGAAATGCAAGCCGTATGGCAATCAGCAGGCGCTTTTATCTTGCCCAGTCGGTTTGATCCTTGGCCTTTAGCTTTGGTCGAAGCTGCCGCAGCTGGTTTACCTATTATTTGTACTGATGTCTGTGGTTCTGCGGTTGAGGTAATTCGACCTTGGTATAATGGGTTGATTATACCGAAAGAAAATCCAAAAGCTTTAGCCAAGGCAATGCTTACTTTACATCAAAACTATCTTGAGCTACCAATTTGGGGAGAGCGATCGCAACAGCTAGCAGCACCGTACGCCACAAATATTTGGGCAACTCGTTGGCTGCATTTGATACATGGCGTACATCAGATGAAAACAGTCAAGCAAAATACCACTAATCTGGTTTCTGGAAATTTGGTATGAGTTCTAAAGGATGACTTCAGATTTTACTAGTAGACTTCTTGACCTCATTTTTAGCCCTTATGGCTTAGTAGGTATTGTCATTGGTGTAATAGTTTTGGAACAAGCTAGACGCTCCCGCCGTTTAGCTTGGTTATTATTCTCATTTTGCTGTTACGCGGCCTCACTAGGAAAGTTTAAGGATGAGTGGATACCCGAGCCACCACCTCTAGTTGTTCCCTTGCAGCAGTTGCGCGATATGGGTCGCCCTCTAACTATAGTTCTTCTCGTTTTGCTGATAGTACTAGGAATGCAAACGCGCAATGGATGGCGAAGGACACTGATTCCACAACCAATCTACTACTTGATAGCATTTCAGATAGCAGTTTTTGCCAAAATCTTATTGTATGGCGACATAGGCTTTGGGTTACTTGCTTTGCTTACATTTGTGGCTCTTGTACTTATGTTCAAATTAGGGCCTTCACGTTGGTTGCAGGATGAATACAATTTCCACTTAGGTGTTTGGTCACTTGCGATGGTTGGTGCCATCTTTGCGATTTCCTGTGCTTATCAAGGAAGATTCAATATGCAGGCAATGACATTTGTGCAAGGAAGATTCTTGGGAACTACTGGTAATGCACAACATGCGGCTGCTCTGTTAGCCGGCACTATTCCCAATTTGATCTTCCTTATAGAAAGCCGTAAAAAATGGGATTGGATAAAAGCTTTATGGATTGCTATTTTACTTCTTATAGCTTACTTTTTATTCTTAACAGGTTCCCGAACTGGTGGAATTATGGCAGTAAGCTCGATTTTATTCTTTTATCGTAATAGAGGTGGTTCTTTGCCAAGGCTAGGCTTGTTTATTGGTGTTTTATCTGCCATAGTATTTTACTTTTTAAAAACTCCAGATGCAATTTCTAATAACGCACCGGAAAGCAACAGGTTTGTTTCGGGTGGAAATACACGTGAAGGAGCATGGTCTGGGATGTGGAGTGGTTTCAGGAGTAATCCACTCTTCGGTTCTCCCTTGCAAGGAGATCGGTTGGTTTTTGGTGAAAATTCTTGGTTAGCTGCTGGAGACACTACAGGTTTGGTGGGATTTATACCTATAGTAATGGTAGGACTGGGGTGTTTGAAGATGATGTTTGAACTTCATAAATTAAGTAATAGAAAGCCTAATTATTTTTTACAAAGTAGTACTGTTATTGCGGGTTTGACAGGTCTTTTAGCTGGAAGCTTTTCAGAAGCTCTTCTCTTAGGAAATTTATCTTTTTCTGTCTTTTCATTGCTTATGTATTTGTCACTAGGAAAATATTTACTTGATTTGGATGTTATACAAAATCAGTACCTTTTACGGCAGTCAACACAAAATCAAAATTCTAAATAAAATTTGTATTATTACCAAAATTTTTTACCTATTAATTCTTCATTAATGAAAGTCCTCCATATTATTCCTTCTGTAACAAAAGTGCGTGGTGGTACTAGTCAGGCTGTTTTAGATATGGTAAAAGCATTGCGATTAAATAATGTCGATGCTGAGATTGCCACCACGAATGATGATGGTGATACCTTACTGGATATTCCACTTGGAAAACGTATTGAATACAATCATATTCCAGTTTGGTTTTTCCAACGTTTTTCACCAAAGATCAGAGCAGTCAGGGAATTTGCATTCTCTAGTGAGTTGACACAATGGCTTTGGCACAATATTTTTAGGTATGAGATTTTGCATATTCATGCTCTATTCTCCTATCCATCTACAATCGCAATGGCGATCGCTCGCCTCAAAAATGTTCCTTATATAGTAACTCCGCATGGTTTACTATGTGAGTGGTCTTTACAACAAAGTAAACGTAAAAAGCAAACTTACCTTAAACTCATAGAGCAAGCAAATCTTAATAACAGTCAGGCTATTCACTTTACCTCCCAAAAGGAAAAGCAAGAAGTATCCCAACTTAAACTGCACCCAGCCAATTTTGTGTTACCCCTGGGAATGTCTTTACCAACCCAGATTTCCGAAGCTCGCCAACGTCTGCGGCAACAATTTAATATTCCACCAGACGAACCTATAATTTTATTCTTGTCTCGGCTGCATTATAAAAAAGGTTTAGATTATCTGATTCCTGCTCTCAGTAAAATTACACAGTATAGATTTACTTTCATACTTGCAGGTAGTGGTACTTCGGATTACGAAGCCCAAATAGAATCTCTGCTTGTCTCTAACAGATTGCGCGATCGCACTCGTGTTGTTGGATTTGTCGAAGGGGAGACAAAGGATATATTGATGCAAGGTTCAGACCTTTTTGTTCTGACCTCTCACTCTGAGAATTTTGCTGTCTCAGTTTTAGAGGCATTATCTGTAGGTGTTCCTGTTCTCGTTACTCCTGGTGTAGCTCTAGCTTCTGTTGTACAACAAAACCAACTAGGTTATGTTCCAGAAATGGATATAGCAGCGATCGCCGATGCTTTAGAAGATTATTTAAACAATACTCAAATTGCTAAAAACATGGGTGAGCAAGCTCGCCAGATGATATGTGAAAAATATACTTTAGAAAAAACAGCCTCACAAATGAAAGAGATTTATACAACTGTTCTGAAAAAAGCACCTCTTACTGTTTTGTTTTAAAATTTATTCACTGTCTATTTGAGAGATTTATCAACAATTTACTCGTGTCTGCAATTTTGTTAAATTTGTATGTATTTAATTTATGTTAGATAAAATTACCCCACTAATTCTTACCTATAATGAAGCATCTAATATCAATCGAACACTACAAAAACTGAATTGGGCAAAAGAGATTATTATTGTTGATAGTTATAGTAACGATGAAACTTTAAAAGTTATAACATCCTATACCCAAGTGAAATTATTACAAAGAAAATTTGATACCCATGCTAAACAATGGAATTACGGGTTACAACAAATTAACTCCGAGTGGGTATTATCTCTAGATGCAGATTATGTTGTTTCAGAAAAATTAATTGAAGAAATCAAAGGATTACCTGAAAATTCACCAATAGATGGTTATTTTGTTAAATTTAAATATTGTGTTTTTGGTAAACCTCTTAGGGGTACTATACTCCCTCCTAGACAGGTTCTCTTTAATATAAACAAATCTATTTACATTGATGATGGTCATACCCAACTCCTACAGGTGAAAGGGAAATCAGCAATATTATCCAGCTATATTTATCACGATGATCGCAAATCTCTTAGTCGTTGGTTATGGGCACAGGATCGCTATATGCTGATTGAAGTCGAGAAATTATTGAGTACTCCGGTAAGTAAATTAAGTTGGGGCGATCGCATCCGCAAACAAAAATTTCTTGCCCCTGTCATTATCTTTTTCTACTGCCTGATTATCAAAGGTGGAATTCTTGATGGGTGGCATGGTTGGTACTATGCATTTCAACGCGTATTAGCAGAAATTCTTCTGGCAATTCGTTTGATTGAAGCAGAGCAATTAAAAGAAGAAACATGAAGAGAAAATTTCATTGGCAATTCAAAAAATATTTGATTTTAGTTCTAGGAAGTTCTCTTCTGTCTTTACTGCTCATCATTCCGCTACGTTTATTAATTGCCCAATCCCTAGCTCCTCAACCGCAAGCTATCCTTACCCTTGGCGCTTGGACAGATCGAGAAGAGACTGCTGCTGAAATCGCCCGTTGGAATCCTTCTTTAGAAGTTTGGGTTTCTTCAGGTACCCCACCTGAACTAGTAAAACCGATTTTTCAGGCTGCTGGTGTATCAGAAAGCCGTCTTCATCTTGATTACCGTGCTATTGATACAGTTACAAACTTTACCACAATTGTTCCTGAATTTAAGCGTAAAAGTATACACCACGTTTACCTAATTACTTCGGATTTTCATATGCCTAGAGCAAAGGCGATCGCTATCTTGATTCTTGGTAGCCGAGGTGTTGCATTTACTCCCATTTCTGTACAATCAGAACAATCGAAAAAAGAAACTATTTTTCCTGTTATTCGCGATATGGGGCGATCTCTACTTTGGATTGTCACAGGTTATACAGGAGCAACCGTGAAAAGTTAGAATAAAGTACTTTTTGTCAAACAGTTAAAATACTCAAAATATTTTTAATAAAAATGATAATCGCGAATGAAGAAAGGGGAGATGAGGCTAGAGTTCCTAGCCTCATCTCCCACTCTTTTTGACTATTATCGTCAAAATTATTGTCGACTTAACATAGATGTAGATGTGAGTTCAGTAAACTAAAAAACCGTAGAAGGAGTCATATTCTTTGTCGGGTTCATAGCATCAGAATCGACAAGAGTGACTTGAGGTAGGCCATTGAAAAGTTTAACAACATACACAGAACCTGCCTTCCTTGCACGTAAAGTCAGAGTTCCTAGTTTATTATCAATTTTTACCCTGATGTCACGGTCATCACCTACATTTGCCCAAGTAGTTACTAGCCAACGGTCTTCACCGACAATTTTACGTGCTAGGACACGAGCCGTGGGTATTGTGATAGATCCCCATATACCTGGTACTTGTTTTGTTTGACCTTCAGCAGGGAATTCCATTGCTGGCAATAGTTTAGTGTAACTTTTGTACGGATGCAGATTTGGACCAGACAGCAGATCTCCATTACGCAGATACTCCTCTAGATGTGAGAACAACGCATGAACATGACCTTGTACTGTTAATTGCTGAATTAGTGTAGGAGTTGTTGTCCCAACGGCCTTGTTATGGTAGAGCGACTCCCATATCGGTCCACTACATACAAAATAAGTACCCACAGACCCGACTGCTCCTGCCGTGTAGTAAGCCTTCATCATACCCATAAACCTATCTGGATCAGAGATTGGCACTTCGCCTTCCGAACCCATACTTACCCAAGGATAAGTAAATTTCTGTCCAAGATTGATTGCTCCAGATATATTGTTCAATGCTTGTGTCAAGGCATCCCACGGCACCATACTGTTGTACGATACACCACTCCAACCAGAGTTATGAAAATTGTGATACATCTCGGGAGACGTATAATCAGACACAATAGGTTTACGAGAAGAGTCTAGAAAATGCTCGTACAAGAACATATACCATGACCAGCCAGCCCATCGACCACGTTCAGTACCATATTGCTCCTGATACCAGGAATATACAGGTCGAGACTGCAAGTAACTAAATAATTTCTCCTTCAGGACTCCTTCTTGTCGCGCCTTGTTGCGAGATATATAAACAAACCAGTCATTCAGACCAGAGTTAATAAAGTCAGCTTTTACTTTAGGATCTTGTCCAAAGTACTGTTCCGGATCATTGTCGCCAAGAATCCAAAGCCCAGTCTCACCCTCATTAAGGACTAATTTGATAGGCTGTCCAGCAGATTTTTCTAACTGACCTAGCCGTTGACCATAATAATCGCCGATAATTTGAAAAGCCTCATTCGGTGCAGCAGGACTAACTATTGGTCGACCACCATTGAGAATGATATTTCCATTCTTGTCACGTAACCAAGTGTTTGGCGGTAGCTTAGGAAGGTCAGCGTTACGCCCATCATAGTTATCATAAAATCTATATACACCTCCTACAATAGCTATAGGTTGGTAGCGACCAGGATTAGCTAAGGCGACTTTGGACAAATCCTCTTTATCTATTGGTAGTCCATATCCCCAGTAATTGGCTAACTCAGTGTAAATTTCCTTAGATGGTCCACAACTTGCGTGACCTAAAGGTAACAGTGTATTGCCCTGTTTAAAGATAGGTCGAGGTGCAGCCCTGAGATGATCTAATGGAGTAGATTGCTGGTTGAGGATTGGGTTCGGAGTTGGTGTTGGTGTTGGCGTTGGCGTTGGTGTTGGTGTTGGCGTTGGCGTTGGCGTTGGTGTTGGTGTTGGTGTTGGCGTTGGTGTTGGTGTTGGTGTTGGTGTTGGTGTTGATGTGGCGGTAACAGCAACAAAATTGATGTCACGAAAATAGTTGCTATTACGGTAGGAGCTATTCGGGAAATTTCCGCGAGTTGAGTTATACACTCCATTATTACCGTCAGCAACTGAACTAAGATTTCCATTGGCTATGGAACTAGCTAGTTGATTTTCTGTGTAGGCATAATGGCTATTCGCGTTCACAGAAACAACATAAGTTGTATTAGCTCGAATACTCAATGGTGTACTCAGAGCCTTTTGCTGCCAACCAGAAGTAGTCTCGTTAGTAAAAGTGACGCTGGCTAAGAGAGTTCCTGTTGCTGACCAGATTTTACCAATATGAGTTCCTGTCTCGCTGGCAGGTTTCCAATAGCGAATGGAGTTAATTTGCCCGTCTCTGGTACTGCGGAATTTCATCCCTAATTCGTAGGGAGCGCCATCAGTCTTGGAAATATTAGGAACTTGAGTTGTAAAAACTGTACTTGTGGATGAAGTTGTCTGTGCTAATTTTATGTCGGTTAAAAATTTCTTTAGACTACCACTCTGAACAGAGTTAGTGTCCTTGTCTTGGACTGTGATTGAATAGGTTGCTGTTCGAGATGTATTCGTTGGGACTAGGCTAGCTGCATTGGTTGGAACAGCCCCAAAGACAACAGCCCACAAGAGAACAGTAGGAGAATAAATTACTCTCAGAACATTATTGAAAAGCTTCATAAAATCCTCATCCACCAACTATTTTGATGTTGCAAACACATTTCTATCTAAATTCAAAAGTTCAGTAGTATTTAGGTATACACACTGAAAAATTGAATCGCATGAAAGTATTAACTACCTTTGGCAGCTTTTCAACAATTGATTGCTTCTAGTAAGCCATAAAAATTGCTTACAGAATAAATTGGCACCGAAATCTTAAATTGTGACTAACACTAAGTTAAATCAGTGAAAAAACCAGGTTGTCAAAGGTGGTTTTAAATACGATCGCATAAATCCAACAGATGCTGTGAACAGTCATTACTGTTACCTCTCAATAAACCTGAAATTTTCTTGTTTCGCCTGGGTAAATTTACCATAATTTCATATATTGTCAAAGAAATTACAGTTAAACTACATAAATTTCCTTGAACTGAAAACCCTACAAATCACAGTCAGCAATGCTTTGGTAAAGAAAAAATTTTAAATTTATAGTACCGATTTAATGATTTTTTTTACTGTGTAGTACGTGCTTCGACATGAAGTATTTATGAAGTGTGTCGTTTATGTGAAAAGATAATAGGAGATTTTTTTGTGAAACAGATAAGTTAAATTTATGAAAATATGGGCAAAGTTATTCAAATTTCAACTTACAAAATATTTGATTTTGACTCCAGTAATTTTTGTCCTGACAATACTATTGCTCATTCCTGTAAGACTAGCGAACTGACAAAAGCCCTCCGGGCATCCAAGAAACAGCGCTTGCGCTATCGCCTATCACCAGTCCCCTCAACCTCAAGCTATTCTGACCCTCGGCGGTTGGACAGATCGGGAAAATTCTGCGGCTGAAATAGCACGTTGGTATCCTGATTTAAAAATTTGGGTTTCTTCTGGTACTCCACCTAAATTAGTAAAACCAATTTTTCAAGCTGCGGGTGTATCAGAAAGCAGACTTTATCTGGATTATCGTGCTGTTGATACAGTTACTAACTTTACTACCCTCATCCCAGAGTTCCAACAACACGGTGTTCAGCACTTATTTTTGATTACTTCAGATTTTCATATGCCGAGAGCCAAAGCGATCGCAACTCTCGTCCTGGGTAGTCAAGGTATTGCTTTTACTCCAATTGCTGTACCATCAAATCAACCCCAAGAATCAACTATCCGGATTATTCGCGATATTACTCGCGCCCTCTTGTGGATTTTTACAGGGCGTACAGGAGCAAGTCTTAATCCTGCTTTTGATTAACGACAAATATGCGTTTAGATAAATCAGTCAACAGTTGAGTTGATGCAAAAAGAAGCAACATGATCAAGAATATGTTGAGTTGTGCTGCCTGTTGACCCCATCTACAATTATCATTAACTGAATTGTATTGAAATATGGGAACTCAGCCCCTTGTTTTAGATAATTGAGTCAGCATTCAAACTTCAACTTTAATGGACGTTTATGGAAGAAATACTCAACTTAAAATCTTTATTGTTACAAGGTAACATCACGGAAGCATTAGCTATTGTTGAAGAATTAGAAGAAATGAGCCGTGAAGATAAAATTAATAATATCCGCAGCTATGCTAAAGTCTTGCTACTACATCTCATTAAGCAAAAAGCTGAGGAGCGAACAACCCGGTCTTGGGATGTATCAATTCGCAATTGTGTTCGGGAAATTCAGCTAAAAAATAAACGACGTAAGTCAGGAGGCTCTTACTTAACATCAGAAGAGTTGCGATTGGTTTTTGAAGAAGCCTATCCCTCAGCTTTAGATAATGCCTCTTTGGAAGTAGAAGAAGGAAGATATGAAGTAGAAGAGTTAGAATCAAAAATTGATCAAAATGTTATTATTAATCATGCCCTTAACTTAATTGCATAGATTTACATAGTGCATAATTTCTACACATATAGCTAATTCCCCCAGATTTTCATATGCCTAGGGCTAAAGCGATCGCAACCATCATCTTTGGTAGTCAAGGTATTGCTTTTACTCCAATTGCTGTACCATCAAATCAACCCCAAGAATCTTCCGGATTATACGAGATGTTGCTCGCGCTCTCCTGTGAATTTTTACAGGCTATACACAAGCCAGTATGAATCCTGCTAGTAATTAACTATAAATATGCGTTTAGATAACTATACTCTTGGTACTTATACTCCTGGCGCTCCTTACTTGCAACAAGTTTTGTGGTACTTTTTAGGGTCACCCTTGGTTGAAAGTCGTTGGCTTCCCATGTCAGCCTTAAAGGTTTGGGTACTCCGCAGATTTGGGGCAAAAATTGGTCAAGGCGTTCGCATTAAGTCTGGGGTGCGGGTGAAGTTTCCTTGGCGGTTAACTGTAGGCGATTATGTTTGGATTGGGGAAGATGCTTGGATAGATAATCTTGCCCATGTCACCATAGATAGTCATGTTTGCCTATCTCAAAATGTTTATCTTTGCACAGGTAATCATGATTGGAATCATTCTGATTTTCAACTGATTACGGCTCCAATTCATATTCAAGAAAGTAGTTGGATTGCGGCTAAGTCAGTGATTGGCCCTGGCGTGACTGTTGGTCGGGGAGCAGTTCTGACTTTAGGTGGAGTGACGGGGCGCTCTTTAGAACCGATGATGATTTATGCAGGTAATCCTGCTGAACCTATTAAGGAACGGAAGAAGGGAGTAGGAAGTGGGGAGTAGATTTATTTTTAATGTATTTAGGACTGCCATATCAAATCATAATTAGCGATCGCCTACTTTCTTTATAAATCTCCATAATTGAATTTAAAACTTATTATTAATAGCAATTTTGATAAAAATATAACTTTTGTTGCATTTTTTTAAATTAATTGCTGTGTTCTATTGCAGTTTGTAAATGTTTTTTGTAAGCAGGAGGATTATTCCTTTAGACTGAATCTCAACTGATTCAAGTATTGGGATAAGCGCAAATGCATTCGATCAATGTATTGTGTCACGAATTTGTAGTTGCTGTATCCTTTGTTGCTTGTATTGCTGGCCTACTGTTACTGTGGGATCGCAAGCAGCCAAAAGATAATCTAGAAGAAACAGAGAAAATTCTCTTTAGAATGAGCTTTTCTTATTGGCTCGTTTACTGTGTGGCATTCGGCATTGAGAAGATGATTTTACCTGACTGGGAAACTCTACTCATGTCTGTGAAAATAACTACGGCTTTGTCGTATTTTTTGACTTTTTCTTGTATTCTGAGTTTGCCGCTACATAAATTCGCAGTCCGCCATATTGAAGAATAATCAATAGTCAACAGTCGTTGAACTGTAAACAAGAGACTATGGGGCTGATTAATTTTTCATGGCGATCGCTAGTGTATCTTTGAATGTGTCCTGATCTAACGTGGTCAGGATAAATACCTCTTGTACTGTCTTACCCTGACGGGCGATTACTTTGTAGCCACCACGAATGGGTACAGACACACGCAGTTGCATTTTGGGACAATGACCCTTTGCACGTCCAATCACTCCTGGCGTGACAGTTTGAATCCCATGCTGTTGACAGAGGCGTTCTAAAATTGGGATGAGACCAGAAATATGAGTTGAGTGATTCCAGACTAATCTACCGTCTTTGTGAGCAGCGTCTTTATTGGCTTTACCCATGATATTTAAGCCGCTTCCAAAGGAGCCATTGTTAAACCAGCACGACGCAGCTGTTGATGATACAGTTCTGCTGGTTCTTGGGGTCCTACCCAAACAATGGCTTGTCCTTCGTAATGTACCTGATTAGTCAAATCCCACGCTAGATCACCCGTCATTCCGGGAATATACTTCATCAAACACTCAGCTACGTGTTGAAAAGTATTAAAGTCGTCATTTAACACGATCACCTTATAATTCGGATAAGGCTTACGGGTAACTTGATTAGACTGTTCAGGCGCTACAGTCGGTGACGTACCCGTTGCGTAAATAGCTGCTGAAAGTCTTGTAACCATAAAACAGTTAGCCAACAGAATTTTACAAAACTACACTATAAATAACTAGTTTAGTCTATTGTCTGGAGACTGGGGAATAGGGGCTAGGGGCTAGCGAATGCCAAACTCTTGAAAGATGCGTTGGTAGCTAGTGCGTCCTAGTTCTTCAAATTCGCTGCGTTCTTCATTACTGAAAGTAGTAAACACTTTTTCCCCAGCATCCTCAAACTTTACTTCTAATCGCCCATTGTCAAAAAAGAAAGTTTCACCATTATGGGTGAATTGTACAGCTTTGACGTTCCCATTTTCAAACCAGATGATTAATCCATCGCCTAATTCGGTGAGGTATTCTGCTGCTTGTACAGGGCGATTGTTAAGTATACAAGTTGTGTAAGTTATATCGCCTTCAACCTTGCTATTTTCTTGGCAACCTTCAGTTAGTTGTTCTAAAGCCTTCATGCGAGTGTCATACAAGGCTTGAGGATTTGTGGTGTCAATATTGTTGGTGGCTTCCTCATTCTTGATGACATTGCCATTATCGTCGTAAGTAATACAGTCATCGGGAATGCCGTCCTTGTCGTAATCGATACGGTAACCGTTATCTTTGCCATCATTATTGCAATCGATAGCTTGCCCAATAGTTGTGCCAGTTTTCTGGGGTGATGTGGTTTTTTTCTGAGATTTGCTGGACTCAGTAGATGGCAAGTTTGGGGCAATTTTAGAGACTGCAACACTGTGAGTTACAGTAGGTGCTATGGAAGAATTACCAAGATTTGGTTGTGATGAAACTTGAGATTCTTGACAACCTAGTAGAACTCCCATTATCATAAAAATTATAATTTGCAACCGTATATTTAACATATTTGTTACTGACAGATGTAATGGGACACAGTACTAAAACTGCTTGCGGAGATAGTTCAATAGCAGTGGTGCTGAAGCGTTACTTAGGAATGTGGATTTAATAAAATACAGAACCTCACCCCCCAACCCCTCCTTGGTAAGGGGAGACTTTGACGCAAGTCAAAGGCGGGGTGAGATCAAAAACTAGACTTGCATGTTATTTAATTCATATTCCTTATCTTAATGCGACTGATCATACATTTAGAATGTGGGAAACACTGGAAAATAACGACTCCAGGTTGAATTTACGGATAGATTGACACTCTAAACTGAATCATTCTCAAATTAAATTTTCCATCGCCTGTTGTAAATCATTGGTCAAATCAGCAACAGCTTGCCTCGCATTTAATCGATTTTCTTGATACACAGGATAACGCTCAGATACTGATATCGGCTCACCGATGGTAATTTTCACCCTTTGCTTACCTAGTTGGGGAAGTTGGGTGGCTTTATCACCTTTAATTCGGGCAATCATCTTCCATAAAATTAAAGTTGTCTCCGCAAACCTTTCTACTGTGGGTTTTTCGCGGATATAGCTGCTAGAAACCGCCACAAAACTTTCTACTAATCGCATATGCCACATTCGGGAATTGGCTTCGTTGGCAACGCGATCGCCTAAGGCTTTCTCTACAGGTGATAATGTTTTGATATCCTTATACTCTTCTCTAAATATATAATTCCAGCCAGCTTGCTCTACCCGCCGACAGCGATCGCTTAATTCACCTTTCGGCTGTAAGTTAAAATACTGTTCGGATATTTGTAAGGCTGTATTTAATAAAGCTTGCAACCGCATGGCTAAGATTTCATTACGATTACTGGTTTCTGTTGCCGTTGTTTTGGTATCCGGCAAAGTTTGATGATAAAACTGCGTATAAAACTTTTCCATCAAAGAAAGTAGGTGTTCAGCTAAAGTTAATAACCTGGGATACAGCGATTCTAAACAGGGATGCTGACTTTGTTCTTTGGGATTCACCACTAAACCACTAGCCGCTTCTAATTCACTTAATAAATCTGCGATCGCCTTCCAAGGAGCCGCCACATAACTATATTTCATCCCAACTGGTACAATTAAAACTTGTTCAGAGCGTCCTAGTTTCTGCAAGTCTTCTGCACACCAAAAGCCTAATTGGGAAATCCCTGGTTCCAAAGGACTGATGATCTCCGACAAACCATTGGTAGCACCTTCTGGCGCCGCCGCCATCGGGAATTTGCCATTGGCAAACAAGTCCCGCGCCGAACGTAACCCCGTCCAGTCAGCTTTACCCCTTTGAATGGAAGTCCCACCCAAATGCGAAGCAATCCAGCCGGTATAGGCACCAGCCCATAGAGGAATGCCGCGATCGTAGATAAAATGAGCATGAATTGGTAGTTGTAAGGCTGCATTCTGCTGGCGTGCTACTTTGGGCATAATTTGAGAAAACAAGTAGCCCAAACAAAACGGATCATCTGTTTTGGGATGACGAAATGCCAGCATAAAGCGGATTTTTCCCTCTTGAAACTGACGATAAAGATCCACCAAAACCTCTACGTTATCTGCTTCAATTTGGGTAATAGCTGTTTGCCAGTTAATCCAACTCGGTAGCAACAGATGAAAACCTCTCAAAATTAGAGGATTAAAGGCTGGGGGAATAAATTCTAGGGGTGCTTGTGCTTGATAAATTACATTTGACAAGGTAATTTGCTCCTGATGGATGGAAAATTATAAATTTAACCGATTACTTCTGGAAAGGGAAAAACACGATGCGACTGTCACAAATGTTATTCGTTACACTGCGGGATGATCCAGCTGATGCTGAGATTCCCAGTCATAAATTATTACTGCGTGCAGGTTACATTCGTCGCATCGGTAGCGGTGTTTATGCTTATTTGCCTTTGATGTGGCGAGTACTACAAAAGGTTTCCCAAATTGTCCGGGAAGAAATGAACGCCACAGGCGCACAAGAATGTCTTTTACCACAATTACAACCTGCTGAGTTGTGGAAAGAGTCGGGACGCTGGGATACCTACACCAAAGCCGAGGGAATTATGTTCTCCCTCATCGACCGTCGTGAACAACAATTAGGATTAGGGCCGACTCATGAAGAAGTAATCACGACTGTTGCCCGTGATATGATTCGCTCCTATCGCCAACTACCGCTACATTTATATCAAATTCAAACTAAATTCCGCGATGAAATTCGTCCCCGTTTTGGGTTGATGCGCGGACGAGAATTTATTATGAAGGACGGCTACTCGTTCCATACCGATGAAGCCAGCCTCAAGGAAACCTACCAAGATATGTACCAAGCCTATAGTAATATGCTCCGGCGTTCTGGGTTAGCATTTCGGGCAGTGGAAGCTGATTCGGGTGCAATTGGTGGTTCTGGTTCTACAGAATTTATGGTGTTAGCGGATGCTGGCGAGGATGAGGTTCTCTACACCGAAGATGGTAAATACGCCGCCAATGTGGAAAAAGCCGTTTCTTTACCCATTGATGCCGAAACTTCACCGTTTACCAGCTATGAAAAACGGGAAACACCAGGAACAGACACCATTGAAAAATTGTGTAATTTTCTCAAGTGTTCTCCCACTCAAATTGTCAAAAATGTCCTTTACCAAACAGTTTACGACAATGGCATAACTGTATTGGTGCTAGTGAATATTCGGGGTGATCAAGAAGTCAATGAAGTGAAATTACAAAATGAATTGACAAAACTAGCTACCAATTACGGTGCGAAAACAATTATTTCTTTAGATGTACCCGATGCCGAAACTCAAGCTAAATGGGCTAGTAAATCTTTACCTTTAGGTTATATTGCTCCTGATATTGGCAATGAGTATATTACTGCTAATAAACAATTGCATTCCCAGTTTTTGCGGTTAGTTGATCAAACAGTCGTTGACTTAAAAAACTTCGTTACAGGTGCCAATGAAACTGGCTATCACGTCGTTGGAGCAAACTGGAATGAGCAATTTAAGCTACCAGAATTAAAAGTAGATATACGCAAATCTAGACCAGGCGATCGCGCCGTGCATAATCCAGAGCAAACCCTAGAAACCGCCAGAGGAATTGAAGTAGGTCACATTTTTCAACTGGGTACGAAATATTCCCAAGCAATGAATGCAACATATACAAGTGAACAGGGTGAAGAAAATCCCCTATTCATGGGTTGCTATGGCGTGGGTGTATCCAGGTTGGCACAATCAGCCGTAGAGCAATCTTACGATAAAGACGGTATTATTTGGCCAGTTGCGATCGCACCTTATCAGGCGATCGTCACAATTCCCAACATCAAAGATGCTAAACAAGTAGAAATTGCCGAAAAACTTTACACTGAAATGAACAAAGCAGGTGTAGAAACATTACTTGATGACCGTGATGAACGAGCCGGGGTAAAATTCAAAGATGCCGATTTAATTGGGATACCTTACAGAATAGTTACAGGTCGGGCAATTAATAATGGCAAAGTTGAAGTAGTAAAACGCGCCACCCATGAAACCCAAGAAATAGCCATTGAAGAAGTTATTAATACACTCCAACAATGGATTAAAGAAGAAGTAGAAGCATAAAACACAACTCTTGTGGGGCAGGCATCTTGCCTGCCATAAATATGATTTTTTTTAAACTAAAATTTCCTGAAATTGCTATTGCCACTTACAGGTTATTATGAATTTTGCAGAAATTGAGTATCAAGATAAAGCAGAACTTACGCGTAATCAAGTCATCAATCTTTATGCACAATGTGGATGGTCATCAGCAGAGAAGCCTGAACAACTTTTATTAGCTCTTGGCAATTCGCACACAGTTATTTCAGCATGGCATCAGAATTTGCTAATTGGTCTTGGTAATGCCATCTCAGATGGAGCATTAGTTGTTTATTATCCTCATTTATTAGTGTTACCGTCATATCAAAATAGAGGTATAGGGCGCGAAATTCTAAAGCGGTTGCAAAGCCGTTATATTAATTTTCATCAGCAAATATTACTGGCAGTAAATAATGCTGTCCCATTTTATCAAAAACTTGGTTTCCAGCATTCACAGGGTGTCAAACCAATGTGGATATATGATGGCAATGATATTAATTTTTTTCAAAAAAATGATAAATCAGAGTAATATTGTTTGTCTTGCCTATTTTGGATTCAAAAGTTGAGGCAGATTTTGAAGTTTGAGATTATTCCAACTCTATAACCTACACTGCTTGTGCTTACTCAACTTCCGATTCATCCCGAATTTGGAAGTAGTAATAAAGGTTGGTAATAGTTAAGTCAGAAGTTTGCTGTAAATTTTTAGGAACTAGGGATTTTTCTTAGCACTGGCGATGGGATGGGATAGGCTCGATACTCAGCATTAGCTAGCCCATAATGGGCGTAAAAGCGTTTGCTGTTTTATAAATTCATTGCTTTGACTATATTTCAGCTATCTTGTCATCCCGTGAGGGTAATTTCTGTGACTTCTGGAGGGCAAAACAAGCATCCAGGCGGAAAAGTGCCCAGACCCCGATTGACATACAGCTTGTTAGCTCCCACCGGATACAATCCTGTGCCCATTCCCAATGCTTGACAACTTTAGGCCATTTGCCCAATATAGTAAAATTATCAGTATGCGATGATAATATTTCTTTCCCCTTTTATTGGAACGCCATTTACGTAAGTTTTCCTAGAATTATCTATACTATTGATCTCTTTTTTATTACTAACAGTACCTAGAGATTTAATTTCGGGCTGACTGGTTTCGGCCTGACTCGGATTTTTAGTAATATTGATTATATAAGCATAAGGATAATCTTCATGAGGTTGCCAATAACCTCCCAAAAGAGTCTCCGCCTGCCTCGGAGTTATGTCTTGTATAAGTAATTCTGTATCAATACGATGAAATCCTAAATCTGTTATTTCAGCCATTATCCTACTCCTTTATTTGATCAAATGATAGTTGATTGACAATATTAGAGGTTATGAAAAATCAAGTCAGGTTACTAAGTTGAAATGATATCTTAATTGATATTTTTATTTATAAAAGGGTTTTCTAAAAACTAAATTATCCTAAAGCAATAAATAAAATTTCACCTTTGGTAGTAGATTTTAGGTAGCTTTTGTTTTACCCTGCGATAGAAAGGGTTAAAAAAGTTCATCAAGAGACTATGAGACAACGCGAAGCTGAAAAAGATTTTATTTATCAAAAGCGTCAAGAAATTG
The DNA here is from genome assembly GCF_963920895.1 of Anabaena sp. CCY 9613. Lineage (NCBI taxonomy): Bacteria > Bacillati > Cyanobacteriota > Cyanophyceae > Nostocales > Nostocaceae > Anabaena > Anabaena sp. CCY 9613. The sequence goes on along the minus strand of NZ_CAWUDE010000004.1, from coordinate 168,639 downwards.
AAATAGTAAAAAATGATTTAGCCTCTGGTGATAAGCAGGCAAGATGCCTGCTCTACAAAAAATTTGGGAATGTTTTTGAATTTGCAACTCCTTAACTGACTGTAATTACTGTTCCTAAACTCTCATTTGCCAATCTATCAACCGCACATACGGCATAGGTTCCAGCTTGTTGTACAGTGGCGAAAGTTGTACCAGCAGACAAAACCCGCTGAAGTATCCAAGTAGTACCAGTTTGGCGGTATAGAGTCCAAGAACGAACAGGCTGATTATCGCCTGGTTGCCAACTTAACCGACGATTGTTAACTTGTAGTTCTTTCGGGGGCGGTGGTGTAACTGTATTCTGCCAAGACATGGTAGGTACTATTGCAGGACTAGCATAAAGTGAATTTTGGAATCTGTCAGCAATGCCTTGACGATTTTGATTAATCGGAGTCATGCTGAAGAAAATATTTCCTAATGCTAGGTTTCCTACAAGGTTGCGCGTAATTTTTACTTGTTTATCAATTTCTTCATCTTTCCAGGCCTTACCATCGAGTTGACTAAGAGTATTACCTACATATATGTGTCGTCGTTGAGGATTAATTCCTGTCCACCATTGCAGTAAGACTGGGTAACTCTGAGCTGTTTGATCAGTGCGCCAATAAAGTTGGGGGGCCATATAATCAATCCAGCCTTGCTCTAACCATTTTTTAGCATCTGCATAAAGCACATTATAGGCATCTAAGCCAGTGATTCCTGGTGGTTGTCCAGGTCGATAAATCCCAAAAGGACTAATGCCAAATTTGACATGGGGCTTTGTAGCTTTAATTCCCTGAAATAGACGCAGCACCATTTGATTGACATTTTCTCGTCGCCAGTCACCTAAGCTAAGTCCACCACCTGTAGCCCTATATGCTGCGTAGGTTTTATCATCGGGGAAAGTCTGTCCTTGGATAGGATAAGGGTAAAAATAATCATCTAGGTGAATGCCATCCAAATCGTAGCGACTGACAACATCCATAATGACGTTATAAGCTCTATCTTGGACAATTTTGATTCCTGGGTCCATCCATAGCTGAGTACCCCACTGGTAAACTACATCGGGATTGGTTAAAGCTATATGGGGACGGGCATTGGGTCTAGCTGTGAGACTAGTTTTGGCGCGGTAAGGATTAAACCAAGCATGAAGTTCAATATTACGCTTGTGACATTCTGCGATCGCAAACTCTAAAGGATCATAAAATGGTTCTGGTGCTCTACCTTGAGTTCCCGTCAGCCAAGCACTCCACGGCTCTAATTGGGAAGAATATAAAGCATCTCCCTCTGGTCGCACTTGCAAAATTAAGGCGTTAAAGTTTAGGGTTTGGAGGCGATTGAGAATTTCTAGAAATTCCGCTTGCTGTTGGGCTACAGGAAGTCCCGCTTTGGAAGGCCAATCACTATTCCACACTGTTGTTACCCAGGCCGCGCGAAACTCTCGCTGATGACTGACACTTACAGTTCCCGACGTTGGCACGGCTAGCGGTGGCACTATGATAAAGTTGGAAGCTATTTTTTCTATCTGCCCCAAATACACCAAAGCTTGATATACCATCACTGATACTTCAGCGCGAGTTGCCGCTACAGTTGGGTTGAGTAATTTTACATTGGGATGACTCGCCACTAAATTTATACCAGTAGCAATAGCTACTTGACTTCTGGCATAACCAGGAATTTTATCTGCATCTTGATAAATTTGTGGTAAAGCACTCAACAAATCAAGTTTGATATCAGCCGCAATGTTCAAGCCATTGACCAAAGCAACTAAAACATCGCTGCGGAAAATTCGGTCATTGGGACGAAAACGCCTATCAGGATAGCCGATGAGAAATCCCGTTTCATAAGTTTTTTGAATGGCACTTATAGCCCAGTGATTAGCTGGGACATCCACAAAAGGAGTATATTTCCGCAACGGTGGCATTGTAAACACCGCCCCAATTATGGCTGCGAACTCAGCGCGAGTCACGGAATTATCGGGACGAAAAGTTCCATTAGGATAGCCATTCAAAATCCGCCGTGCTGCTAGGGCTTCAATGAATGGAAGCGCCCAATGGTTTTGAACATCAAGGAAGCGTGTAGTAGTAGATACCATAATAGATTGTAAGTAACTGTGCTTGGTTCTAATATTCTTTGTTAATTTAGCAACATGCAAGCGATATCGGATAAATTTTCACAGTTGCCCGATGACATATACAAGTGGCTCAGATTCAGTGCGATCAGCCTAACGGCATAACTGCGCTTACCGCATTATCGTAATGATTCGCTAAAATATGAAGTTACATGAAGTAATCCAGTATCTAGTCAAGTGCAAGTGAAAAAATTAATATTCTACTTATTATTTTTCCTGAGCTTATTTGGAGTTCTAGGATTTTCTTATGTTTCCTCTTACATCGCCGAAAAACCGCCTGTAGTTAGGTGTCAAGCAGATGCGTTTAGATCTGCCTCAGGTGAAAAATACTACACACATCCAGAAAAACTAGTAGTTCAACCTTGGCGCGGCCCGCACAATGTCTATGCTATATTTGCCATTCCCAATGGATATAGAAGTGACGGATTATTCACAGTATCAATCCGGGGAACTGAACTTTACTGTGGACAATTTTTCAATACTGGCAAAGTATTCACAGGAGTTGAACAGCCAAAATATTACACCATAATCAAGGGGCAATTAAACACTCGTATTGCTTTAAAGCTAATTGCTCAAGGCAAGTTAAATCAGTTAAAGCAAGCACAAAATTGGCAATTAGGTTACGTTAAATATCAGTCAAAAAGATAAATGAGGGGAATAATGAGGATAACATTTCCTATTCCTTAATCCCCACTCCCTAGATTTCACAAATCCATAACTTTGCGGTAATGTGCCTCAATTTGGGCAACCGTTTGAGACTTACGCTTTGTCTCCCATTGACTATGCTTAAATAATTCTTGCCGTAATTGATCAACATTAATTGTGGTAACTTGACCATCAGCCACAATTTGTTTACCATTCACCCACGCACTAGCCACAACATTTGCGGGACGTCCTAACACTAATAAACCAATGGGATCTGTCCGGGGAAGTAACGATAAATTAGTCAAATCATAGAGAACTAAATCAGCTTGTTTACCTACAGTGAGGGAACCAAGTTTATCAGCTACATTTAGTCCTTTAGCACCGCCCAAAGATGCCATTTCTACAGATTGGCGGGGAGTAATCCAGTGCTGATAATCTAAGTCTGTAATATTATGCAAAATAGAACCAATTTTAATGGCTTCCAGCAAATCCTGTGAATCATTACTAGAAGCACCATCACAACCAAAAGAGACATTTACCCCAGCTTGGCGATATTTTAAAATCGGGGCGATACCACTGCCTAAACGCAAATTACTTAAAGGATTGTGAACAACTGTAGATTGGGTTTGAGCCAGAATAGCAATATCATTATCACTTAACCAGACACAATGGGCTAAAGAAGTGCGATCGCTCAAATAACCAATACGTTGAAGATGTTCAACAGCAGTACAACCGTATTTTTCTTGGGCGAGTTTTTCTTGGGCCTTAGTTTCCAGCAAGTGAGAGTGACGACAAATATAATAGCGATCGCTTAACTCAATACATCCTGTAAATAAGGCATCGGTACACAGCTGAATCCCTGTAGGTGCAACTAACATACTCACACCCTCATCCGGGCGATGAAACTGCTTGATGACCTCTTCCATAATTTCCAACGTGGCCGCAGTTGAGCGAAAATAAGGCTCATGATTTTGTGCTGATTCCCCAGAGGGTATACCGGCGGTGAGGGATTCATCTTGAATTAGGGGCGCAATAAAAGCCCGAATCCCCACTTCTTTGTAAGCACGAACAGCCGTGGCGATGGTGGCTAACTCTTGTCCCGGAATTAACACCAAATGGTCTACCACACTTGTCCCACCGGAAAGTAAAGTTTCTACGGCTGTACCTAAAGCACTGAGATAAACTTTTTCTAAATCCAGGGGCGCAAAGTCATATAATTCTGCCAACCATAATTCCAAGGGAAAAATTGACATAATCCCCCGTTGCCACATTTCCGAGGAATGGGTATGAGCGTTAACGAAACCTGGGAGTAATAGCTTATTTCTCCCATCAACGGTAGTACCGATGACATCGAGGTTAGGTGCAATGGCAACTATCTTATTGTCTGCAACCTGCACATTTACGGTTGTGTAGGCATTTTCATCAGCAATCAAAACATTTTCGATAGTGAAATTCACAATTTACCTCTATCACTAGATTTCAACTATTCTATGAGTAACACTTGAGTAGCAAAACTAGGACTCACTTAACTTTTTAACCTTAATGAAGCGATCGCACTTTCAATAGCAATTCGGGTTACAAATTTAAGTACTGTCTTGTGTGTTGTCATTTATGAATCCGTCATTTCGGACTTTGGGAGTCGCACCAAACGCTTGGGCTGTGAATCAGGACATTGCAGACATTACTCGTCCGCCAAAGTCCCCCCTACCTGTTACAGTATCGACAGAAACTAAAACTCTGCACCTGGATTTAGCCAAAACTGCCATCCTAGTGATTGATATGCAAAACGACTTTTGTCACCCTGATGGTTGGCTTGCACATATTGGTGTAGATGTCAATCCAGCACGTCAACCCATCCCACCTTTAAATAACTTACTTCCAGAACTACGGGCCATCGGTGTACCTGTAATTTGGGTAAACTGGGGAAATCGTCCAGACTTATTAAATATTAGTGCGGCTTCGCATCACGTCTACAACCCTACAGGCGACGGTGTGGGGCTTGGTGATCCTTTACCTAGCAACGGTGCTAAAGTACTGATGGCGGGTAGTTGGGCGGCGGCGGTGGTAGACGAACTCCCACAGTTACCAGAAGATATTTGTGTGGATAAATACCGCATGAGTGGTTTTTGGGATACGCCTTTGGATAGTATTCTGCGGAACTTGGGAATAACGACACTATTATTTGGGGGTGTCAATGCTGATCAATGTGTAATGACCACGCTGTGTGACGCCAACTTTTTAGGATATGACTGCATTTTAGTCAAAGATTGCACCGCTACCACTTCTCCTGAATATTGTTGGCTGGCAACTTTGTACAACATTAAGCAATGTTTCGGTTTTGTTACAGATTCACAAGCAGTTTTAACAGCACTGAAGTCTTGAATTACGAATTAGGGGATAAATATGCACGCTACTAGATGTGTAATTCCTATTATCAAGTCACCCAAAGACTATCAAACATATCGTATCAGTCCACATGACTCCAATCGGCTGGCAATTATTTTCGATTCTATTAATGCCAATACCTCTTTAACTTGTTGTGTAGAAATTTTTGATGTTGGGGGTCAAACACCACCAAATCGTCATCAGTGGGCGGTGGAAATGTTTTTTGTCCTGAAAGGCGAAGGAATAGCTATTTGTGACGGCAAGAATGTTCCAATTAAAGCTGGAGATAGTTTATTAGTACCTCCTACTGGTACTCATTTGCTGAAAAATACAGGAAATACTCGCTTGTATACTTTGACTGTAATGGTTCCCAATGAAGATTTTTCGGAATTAATTCGTAGTGGTATTCCTGTGGAGTTGGATGCAGAAGATATGGCAGTATTGGGGAGATTAGATGCGTTGATGCCTTGTTAATCAAGTGGGAACAGATGTAAAAAGCCCACCTACGTGGGCTACTATTAACGGAACTTAAACTTGATAAAACTATATGCACAAAAAACTAAGATAAAATGTAGAGTTAGATTTCTTTTATTTCGGACATGATATTATTTTAACCCTAACCAAACCTTGGCTTATCTATAAAAAACTTCTACCCCATTTCTTGCCCCATAAGTATCAACTATCAATTGGGGTGAGACAATTTCATCATCTCTAAACGGCGTTTATTGACTTTGGTAATAAACTAAGGTACTTCGGTTAAAAAATGGTGCAACCGATGGTAAGTGACCCCTACGGCGTTATCTGCTATGGGAAATTTGAGTTGCTGCTGATTCTGCCTGATAAACTTCTAAATCATTGCCCCTGATCCTCTTCATCTCCCTCATCTCCCCCATCTACCCACTTCAAGACCCTGTAGGCATTACTTGTGGTTGCAAATAGCCAATGAGATCCTGAATACCTTTTTGCAAATACCGCGTAACTGTCATGGGACTAGTACCAATATTCTTAGCAGCATCCTTGCGAGAAAGTTCCTTTAAAAATACCATCTCAACTGCCATGCGGGGCTTTTCTTCTAACATACTGATTGCCCCTTGTAATTGTTGCCGTTCTTCGTCTTGTTGTTGAAGGGCTGTAGAACGAGGACAAGGAAGTGCTTCGCCTAAAGTTATTTGGCAATCAACGTAATGGACTGCGGTAGCATCCAAGCTTAAAGGCATCCGATTTTGTGCTGCTAATTTAGTTTCTTGCCATTCTTGTACAGAAACGCGAAGTACATCGGCAATTTCTGAATCTTTGGGAGAGCGACCTAAAGAAATAGATAATTCTTTACGAATTCTTTGCCCCTCATTGTAGAGTTCTTGCCAACGCCGAGGAATTTTTAATAGAGTACTGCGATCGCGTAAAAAGTGCAGCATCTCACCTCGAATATATGGCACAGCGAAGGAACTAAACGCATATCCTTGGCTGGGGTCGAAGCGCTCAATAGCTCTAATTAAACCAAAATAACCGATTTGTTCTAAATCTTCATAAGGTTCATTACATTGATGACTAAATTTATGTGCCATCTTACGAACTAAACCAGTATGTAACTGTACCAGTTGATTACGAAGTTTAATAGAGGGATTTTGGTGGTATAAGTGCAATAACTCCATACCATCAATTCGCATAGAGGATTCGCTTGTTGCCATATAAAAATTCCTTTGGTTGAACTCCTTTTATGGAAAAAAATGGAGTTACGTATATTGCCTTCAAATCTGTCATTATTTTCCTTAGTCAACGCTGAATAAACCATCGTCGTTTTACTGAATTTACGAAGAAACCTACTTTGCCAATCAGTATATACACGCATGAATTGGGACTTTCATCTGTTATTAGTTATTTTGTTTTTCTAGTTAGAAATTAATTACAACGAAATGTTGATTTTTTGCTATAAAAGATAGCTATTTATGCTGAAAAATGCATTAATTACTTCACAGCTATTTTGTATGATGAGCGAAACCTATTACAGTACAGGGTCAAGAAGAATCCCCCTACTCTGTGAGCAGACGTTTTGCATCTACGGGTGATGCGGCAAGTCTTGAGCGATAAGGGTAGTAATACACCAGTTACCTGGGAGTAGTTCACCCTCACCACAGTTTGTTTGGAGGAGATTACTTCTAGTCTGAGTTAATTACCTGGGGATGCAATTTTGTCAACGGCTCATACCAGCAGCAGGTTATTTCTCAGGGTGAATTCTGGCTGTTAACTACAAAAATTGGTAAGAATGGGAGTAAACCGGATCATTCATCTACAAAATTAACTTATGAGCAATACAAGTAACTTTCGTAATGCTATTCGTGAGGCTAAAACTCAAGCCCTCATTGGCCCAAATGTAATTGCCAATGCCCTGCCTTATGTCGGTGGCGGACTTGTGCTAACCGCTTTAGGAACCTATGGTGGTCTGAGCGTTATCCGTAGCAACCCTGAGATTTTCTTTCCCACCTTCATTGGGGCAATGATTGTGGAGTTAATTTTGTTTTTTGTGGCTCGCAATGTAGCTGAAAAAGGTAACAAGGGTATGGCGCTACCATTGTTAGCCACCTACAGCCTTTTATCTGGATATACTCTCAGTGGTTTAGTGTTTATAGCCTTGAGAACCCAAGGCGTTGGTATTCAAGGTATTGGTTTGGCAGCCTTAGGTTGTGGCATCACCTTTATTGCTGCTCGTCAAATCGGTTCTAATCTCTCTGAGCAAGATGGCATGGCTTTGACAAAAACTGTCAGCCTGGGTGTCATGGCTTTAGTAGCTGTCGTACTTATCCAATTTGTGCTGGCCTTGTTTGGTGTTTACACACCCAGTTGGTTAGAAATCGGTATCTCAGGTTTAGGAGTATTTCTGTTTGTGGGTGTATCTGTAGTTGATTTCTACATCTTGCCCCGCACTTACGAAGATGATCAATACCTACCTGCGGCTTTATCCATGTACCTTACCTACATCAACCTGTTTATCTTTATCTTGCGGTTACTGATTGCCATCAATGGCCGTGACTAAGTGTTACTGAAGATGAGGCATTAAACTTTAAGTACTGACCAAAGACGTAGGGGAGCAGGAGAGATTTTCCTGTTCCCTTTTAAAAACTAAAAAATATGCCAGAATTTCTTGTGGTGTGGGCATCTGGAGCGCTAATCACCCATAACAGGATGACCATCTGACAAGCTGGGATGATTAATTTTTTGGTGTTACTTTAACTACAAATAGTTGTCGTAATGCTATTAACAGTGCCATAAAGAAAAGGTAAAGTATACACTCTGCATATACTTGATCTTCAAGATGCTTGCGTCCCCAGTTTTCAGGATAGACACGTCACACTCATGACTGAAATTACATTACGTCTAAAACAGGGCGATACGGAAACAACGGTAGTGGTGAATCAAGATGAATTCACAATTGGTCGTTTACCGGAATGTGACTTGTACTTACCTTTTGGGGGAGTATCTCGTAGACATGCGCGTCTGGTGAAGACGGGTCAAGGTATGTGGACTATTGAGGATGTGGGCAGTAAAAATGGAACACAAGTAAACCAAACTCTCATCAGTCATGCTCAAGAGTTACATCATGGCGATATCATTTGGCTAGGAAATGTGAATTTGGTAGTACTATTTGCTAATCCTGGTACAGAGTTGATGCACCAACATACTGTAGCGGCTGGCACTTCTGAGCCAAGAACCATTTTTCGCAATGTCAAGCAATTGCAACAGCAATGGATAGAAGCTGATAGCAAGGATGGGGAACCCAGTAATAAAGATAAAACCATTGCCCGTCTCAAAGACTTGGTAGATATAGCTAAAAATCTTTGTGCAGCAGCATCTATCGAAGAGATTTTCTCTCAGGTACAACAAGTTGTGTTTCGTTACCTTGATAGTATTGACCGCTTGGCATTATTAATTGATGTTGGCGGATGTGGTCACCTAGAGTTAGTCAATGCTGGTACTAGAGACATTTCCCAACAAAGATATCTAGAAGGTGATAGCAATTGGATTAGTCATAGTATTTGCCAAAAGGTATTTGCAGAGAAAATAGCGATTCAAAGCGCTGATACCCATAAAGATGAACGGTTTTCTGGAGAACACAGTATTTTAGTCAAAGGCATTCGTAGTGCCATGGCTGTACCTTTGTGGGATGAAAATAAAGTTGTCGGTGTTCTTTACGCTGATGCTCATCTTTCTTCTTATCATTGGGCAGATGATGGCGAGGAAGAACTTAGCTTTTTTTCGGCTTTAGCGAATTTGGTAGCGTCTAGTGTGCAGCGTTGGTTATTGGCAGATAAGTTAAAAACTGAAGAAGTCATTCGTCATCGATTAGAGCGTTATCATTCTCCCGGCGTTGTCCAGCAATTAATAGCTATGGGTGGTTTACCAGATGGTCGTTTAGCTCCCGCAGAAAGCGAAATTAGTATTTTGTTCGCAGATTTAGTGGGTTTTACGGCCATATCAGAAAAATTAACACCAACGGCGATCGCCCAATTATTGAATAATTTATTTGAAGAGATGTTGCAAGAAGTGTTTGCTTATGGCGGCACTTTAGATAAGTATATTGGCGATTGTATTATGGCATTTTTTGGCGCGCCAGAACCACAAGCAGATCATGCCGATCGCGCCACCGCTGCTGCTAAGGGAATGCTGGCTCGTCTTGAACGTCTCAACGCCAATAATTTTTGGCACGAACCTTTACAATTACGTATTGCCATTAACAGTGGTAAGGCTGTGGTGGGAGATGTTGGTAGTTCCCAAAGGGTGGATTATACGGCATTGGGGGCGACAATTAATCTTGCAGCTCGCATGGAAGCCGTTTGTCCCCCTAGCGAATGTGTGATTAGTGAAGTTACTTATAATCTGCTTTCCCAATCCTTGGATTTTCAAGAAATGGGGCATCATCGTTTCAAAGGTATTGACCGATTAGTGAAGGTTTATCAAACAAAATACGTGCATGATTCGTAAATCATTTGCCCATTAAAAAACCTGGCACGGGTTGACCAGGTTTTTTACGATTTACAGGTTTCAAATTTGTTAACTTGTTAATTAATTGAAAGAGTCAATAACTAAGGTGGACATAACGACTAGCATTCTCAGCAATCTTAGTTTTTCCGCTGTGGGATTTGGCTTTGCCTGTTCAGTTAGGTTGTTGCCACTTACCATTTACTTGCCGAGATTTGCTTGGGCTAATGACAGGGGACACAAAATCATTTACCCATTAAGTTTTGGTTTTGCTTGTTTTGGTGTCCTACTATTTAAGTTATCACTCAGTTGAGGAAAAACAAACCTGACTTTACTAAAGTTGATGTTTTGTTTAATTTTGCAATAAACCAGAATTTGTTGATCCCCAAGCTTTTTTTATGGTTAAGGGGCAATAATGAATTACCAATTCCACATCACAGAGTTGTTATCAAGATGATCGGTGACAATACGTCCGATGGCCTCAATTTCTGTGAGTTCTGTGGGAGAAAGTTGAATATTCGCCGCTAAAGCATTGTCTTTTGCTTGTTCAGGATAACGCGCCCCAGCAATAGCACTTGTTTGGGGTTGAGCAATTAACCAAGCTAATGCCAACTGAGCCAGGCTACAATCATGGCTAGCAGCTAGGGGACGTAGTTTTTCTAAAGCTTGCTGGGCGCGTTGAAAGTTCTCACCTTGAAACAGCTTGTTTTTAGCACGATTGTCTTGGGGGTCAAATTTCTGGTCTGGGGCAAATTTCCCGGTTAATAATCCCTGGGCTAGAGGTGAATAAGCCAAGATGGAAATATTATTTTCGATGCAGTAAGACATGGCATCTTGTTCTACCTGCCGCCAAAATAGGGAATAGGGGGGTTGTAAGCTATCAATCCGCCCATACTGTGATGCTTCTATTAATTGGTCGCCAGAAAAGTTAGAAACACCAATGGCCCGAATTTTACCTTGCTCTTGCAGCAGGTTGAGAGCGCTCATCGTCTCCTCAATGGGGACAATTTCACTATTAAAAGATCCAGAGGGCCAATGAATTTGGTACAGGTCGATGTAGTCAGTTTTGAGGTTTTGCAAAGAGCGATCGCACGCTTCAATTACCAAATTATACTTGAGATGGTTGGCGAAAACTTTTGTGGCATACTGGACGCGATCGCGGACATCCGATAAAGCTGCGGCAATAATCCGCTCAGAGTGTCCTTCTCCATACACCTCGGCTGTATCTATGGTGGTAATACCTGCTTCAAATGCTGCCCGAATGGTTTTAATCGAGTCATCATCTTCAATTCCCACCCACATTTTTTTCCCGGCTTGCCAAGTTCCCATAAGAATGGGCGTAATTTGCACGTTTGAGTTGCCCAATTGTCGCATTTCCATGCTTTGATCCTGATTAATCGTCACTGCTTGATTTTACTGAAATTTTCATTTATGTAGATATCAGCGAGATGGAGATTAATGTTTCATTTCTAAGCTGTTCTACGTTTAAGTTGCATATCCTGGGCGGGCAAAATGCCAATCCTACAAAGGTTTCATTTAATCTCAATATGCAAACTATATATTTTTTAGCTTACGTCTAGACTTTTGTAGCATGATCCAACCAACTACAATCAGTAGTACACCAGATAGGAGAAATCCCAAATCCCAAGCTAATTGATGCGGCCCTGGTTTAACGTGATGAATCCCCAGAATTTGATGGTCAATGAGTCCTTCAACGAAATTGAATAAGCCTGCACCCATGAGTATAGACCCAACAAAAGTATGGGGTGACCAAGGAACATCCTCTTGACTTCCGGCGCGCCATAGCAATGCGATGCCGATTACGGTCAATATCCAATCAAAGGCATGAAATAAACCATCCCATGCCATGTTTAAATCTATATTAGAATCGGTTTTCAGAGGACGAACATTGCTTAACATATGATGCCATTGCAAAATCTGATGCAGCAGGATGCCATCCACAAAGCCTCCCAGACCCAATCCCAAGAAAATTCCCGATACAATCAGTGGCATCCGCCGATGAGCAGTTTCTCTGTTAGCCTCCATCTCAACCTCACAAACCGACTTTTTACCACCATAGAATTTTTTCTTAGCCATATCTTCTGTCTGGAGGCAAGTGCTAGCTTTCTCTTCTAGGAAATAGACAATTGCACAGATGTAAGAGAGGTTTTCCAGATACCTTGAAAGAAAAGTTAGCTGCCTCCCCAACTCCCCCAGTCTCTTCTGTGATGGAATATTGATTTATTTGTCAGTCCCTTAAATCTTTCTCCCTGATACCCTCATCTCCCCAAAGGAGTTGGTAAAGGCTGTAGACACTCGGCTAGAGTGAAATTGATATATATAAAGAGCAATTTTCAAATGACCATATACTTTTACAAGGTTTGGCAGCCTTATGGCTGTTTTTCTAATTTTTCTCGCCACGGCATCCATATCCAAGGTACTTATTGGCCCACTGTCGAACATTATTATCAAGCACAAAAGTTTGTGGGTAGTGTTGATGCAGTGATTATTCCTGTTATTCATGCTGCCCCTACTCCCGAAGATGCTGCTGCTTTAGGACGCTGTAGCACGCGCCAACTCCGTTCAGACTGGGAGACAGTCAAAACTCAAGTGATGCGAGAAGCGGTACGCAAAAAGTTTTCCACCCATGATGAAATTCGTGAAATTCTCCTGAGTACAGGTGATGAAATTTTAGTAGAAAATTCGCCAAAAGATTATTTCTGGGGCTGTGGAATGGACAAAACAGGTCAAAACCATCTCGGCAAAATCCTGATGAGTGTGCGTGCAGAAATTCGTCAATTACGTCTTATTACCGTATCTTCTGGTGAGCTTAAGTGCGATTAAGTACATTGAATTAAATATTGATGATGACAGGGGAACATTTTTGTTTTTTCCCCTGTAAAAAAACAGCGGTTCAACTAATGATAATTACTGGGTTTTCTTGCTGAATTTATTAAAAACTTGTCAGGTTTTTTGCTCAAACCAAGGAAATATATAAATTTTTCTGGTTTACATGGTTTTACTCTATGCATCTCAATATTGAAGATATAGAATTGAGTGTAAATTAATAAACTTTTCTTAACCTTTAACCCTTGATTAAGGCAATACTTTAGTGGTAAACACTAGCAAATAAAATAATTTTAAAAATTTTATACTTTAACTTTTAGGTATAGTCGACAATATGGCTTTTACTGATAACTCCAGTGGTTCGCAATTACCGTTTAACCAGGAAGGTTTATTGCATCGGATCACCAAACGGATTAGGCGATCGCTCGAACTTCAAGAGATACTGGGGGATACTGTTGCCGAAGTCCGGTTATTTTTGGCTACCGACCGGGTAATGGTGTATCAATTTGATGCTGATGGTAGTGGTGAAGTCATTGCTGAATCTATTCATGAGCAGCGTTTGCCATCGTTATTGCGGCTACACTTTCCGGCGGATGATATTCCCCTAGCTGCACGCGAGATGTTTTTAACAGTGCGACAACGTTCCATAGTTGATGTAGCTAGTGGCAGGATAGGACTATCACCACTCAAGTCAACAGAAACTGGTGAAAATTTACCAACAAAGAATATCCATTATCGGCAGATAGACCCATGTCATATTCAATACTTAAAAGCAATGGGGGTACAATCTTCGCTAGTGGTGCCAATTTTACATCAAGAGCTGGGAGGACAATCAACAAAACCCAAATTATGGGGGTTATTGGTTTCGCATCATAGCCAACCACGCACGATTTTGAAGCGGGAGCTTAAAGTAGTCCAACAAGTTGCTGATCAAGTAGCAATAGCGATCGCTCAAAGTAATTTACTCACCGAAGCCCGTGCAAAGCAACAGCGAGAAGCCACTATTAATCAAGTGAGTATGTTGTTGCACCAACTACCCACAATCCAATTACCAGAAGCTCTACAAGCAATTATTACTGCATTCAATGGTGTTGGAGGGAGAATTTTTATTGAACATAGTGGAGAAATACACACATCAGGCCCACAACCGCAACTTCCTGATGAATTAGACGATACTGTCATTGAACAGCATCCCGTCTGGCAAAACTGGATAGGTGAGTTTAAACCAGGTAAGATTTGGGCAATTACTGATCTTTACCAAGAACCACGTCTGCAAACTATAACTGCGGCGTTTCAAGCAACTGAAATTCGGGGAATTTTGCTGATTCCTCTACATATGCGTCAAACTTTTATCGGCATGATTAGTATTTTTCGCGCCGGATTTGACAGCGAAATTTTATGGGCAGGACAGCACGACAAAAATCAGCAACAAAGACTACCCCGATTGTCTTTTGCAGCTTGGCGAGAGCAAAAAAAAGGGCAACCTCTAGAGTGGAAACCCGAAGAAATTTCCTTGGGGCAAGCTTTGTGTTATCACTTTTCAATGGCAATTCAGCAGCAGCAAATGTACCAACAGGTGCAAGCCCTGAATGCCAACTTAGAATGCCGGGTACAACAAAAAACGGCTGAACTAGAACAATCATTACTGCTAACCAAGGCCATTAAGCAAGTCTCAGAGCAAATTCGCAGTACATTGGACTTGAAAACCACCTTGCAAGCCATTGTCAAGGAAGTCCGTCCTTTACTAAATTCAGACAGAGTGCTGATTTATCAGTTGGTAGGTGAATCTGCTGGTGAAATCATTGTCGAAGAAATTAGTGGCAACTGGCCATCGGTTTTAGGCATGAAAGCACCACTAAATTGCTTTCCTGATAAATCTGCGCGTCTCTACTTACGGGGCAGAATTAGGGCAATTGATAATGTATCAACAACATCTTTAAGTGCTTGTCATCGGGAGTTTTTACAGAGTTTGTTAGTACAAGCTAACTTGATTGTACCAATTAATATCAGTAAGGAACTCTGGGGGTTACTGATAGCCCATCAATGCAATGCACCCAGAAAATGGCAAGATGCAGAAATTGATTTACTACAACAGCTAGCAGATCAGGCCGCGATCGCAATTCAACAAGCTCAAATCTATCAACAAAGTTGTACCGCAGAAACCGAAGCCAGAAATAAAGCTGCACAATTAGAACAAACTTTAACTGAACTGCAAGAAACCCAGTCCCAATTAATTCAAACTGAAAAAATGTCCAGCTTAGGGCAGTTAGTGGCGGGTGTAGCCCACGAAATCAACAACCCTATTAACTTTATCTATGGCAATCTTTCCCACGCCAGTAACTACACTCAACACCTGCTGGAACTTTTAGATTTGTATAAATTACATTATCCCCAACCAAATCTGGATATTTGCTCATTCATTAAGACCATTGATTTAGAATTTCTCCGAGAAGACTTACCAAAAACTATATCTTCCATGCAAATGGGAGCTGAACGTATCCGCTCCATAGTATTATCGCTCCGCAACTTTTCTCGTTTAGATGAGGCTGATAATAAGGCTGTTGACCTACATGAAGGCATAGAAAACACCTTATTGATTTTACAACATCGCCTCAAATCAAGTGCCAACTTGAGTAGCATTGAAATTATTAAAGATTATGGTAATTTGCCCCTTGTAGAATGTTATGCCGGTCAAATGAACCAGGTATTTATGAATATTCTCAGCAATGCTATTGATGCTTTAGAAGAGCAAGGGATAAAGGCAAAAGCAGAAAATAATCTTTCCTCACCGAAAATCTGGATTTCTACTCAAGTTTCTCTAGATAAATGTCGGCTATTAGTTCGCATTGCTGATAATGGACCGGGAATGACTGAGGAAGTGAAAAAACGCATTTTCGATCCATTCTTCACCACTAAGTCCGTGGGCAAAGGTACAGGACTGGGACTAGCCATTAGCTACCAAATTGTTGTCGAGAAACATGGCGGAGTCATGGAGTGTATTTCGGAAATAGGCAAAGGTACAGAATTTTGGATTGAAATTCCTATTCAACGTATAGGTAAAATCAATCCTTTTCAAAAGTTAAACAATTCCTGATCTGTGACTCAATTTATGTTTCATATTATGTTTATTGCAGCCCCAGTTACCTCTTTGTTGGTGTTATAACTCGAAATTAATAAAAAACAAAGGACGCTAGTATCATTGCACAGAAGACAAAATTCAAAAAGCTTTGATGGGGGAATTTTTAAGTTTAGTTAACACATTTATCTGGAGCATCAACTGTAAATAAACTTTACTTTACCTAGAATTAAAAGTAAAGTTTGGTTGCGAAAGCATGACCGTTAATCTAGAGAATGCTAATCTAATAATTGAAGCTATAAAGCTTACCTGGCAGATGCAACAGCTAAATTTGCAATAAACAAAGAGGTAAAGGCGCTGTTTAATTTATGTCTGTCTCGTCAAAACCCAACAACACCCAACGCGAACGCTGATATTTCCTCAAAGATTGAAAATCAGGGGGCGCTGTAACTGGTTTTCATTGCTTATTTGGTAATGAGATTAATTACATCCCTGGCTAGTATAAACAAAAGTGAGGAAAATCAAAAAGCTAGTAGATGCTTGGGTGTTGTTGTTTTGATGGGTACATGAGGGTGTAAGCTAATGACGAAGTTAAATAGTATGAGACATTTGAAATAGCCTCTTATGTCAATTATTGCGCTCAGAGCATGGTACATTGAAGATTACGAGCCGATTGCAGAACTGGAAAAGCGCCTACCAGACATTCGCCTCAGTAAAAAAAGTTTGCTGAGATCGGCATTACGAGCGGATTTTTTGGAAGACAGTGACGAAGTTAAGCAATCAACCTGGTTTGGGCGCTACCTAGAAGGCGAAAATATTGAATTTTATATTGAAGGTAGTGGCGGTTATTGCGTAGCTAACATTGACTTGATTAGTCATGAGATTTATTTCACCAAACAATCATTACTAGCGCAGTTAGAACCAACAATTTTTTTATGCTCCCAAGCTGAGTATGCCGCAGCCAGTGACGCTCTGCGAGAGGAACTGCAAAAAAGTTTGGCACAATTGAACTTGCGATCGCGGATGCCGTTAGCATTAGTAGAATCTCATCGTTCAAGTGATACTCCCATCAGGCTCAGTCGCGCCATTATGCGAAAAATCCGTAAGAGTCTGTTATTTATCGCCGATACTACACCCATTGCTAGTATTGCAGGCAAAGAAACTAGTCAATTGATACCTAGTCCTAATGTCTGTGTAGAAATTGGCTATGCCATTCAAAGTAAACGCTCAGAACAAATTTTACTAGCTCACATGCAGCGCCCAGACATGGAGGGGAAATTTCCCTTCGATTTGCCCATCCAACAAATTTTACAATTTCAAGATAGTACAGAACTAAATAAAATATTAACTGAGGCGATCGCCACACAATTAGCAAGATTTAAATTGTTTTTTTAAACAAAAATTTTGACTCAAAATAAATCGACAGGCTGAGTCTGGAGGTCAGAAGTGATAAATTTTACCCGTTCAACTACAGAAATCATATACTTGTAATCTGGTACTCGCCCATTGGGTACATACCCGACTTCTTGAGCTAAAGTTGCAGGAAACTCTCTGATGACTTGGCTGATGTATTGTTGGCGATTTTTTTCTATATTAGGCCCCATCAAAATCACACCAGATGGTACATTGTGTGGATCTGTATAGAGTATATGAAATTCCGTCTGCTTGAACTGTGAACCGTAAAGTTGAAATTCCTCTAAAGAGACAGCAGCGGCTGCGGCTTTTCCTTCAGCAACCCATTCCAAAGCAGTTTTGGGTGTAGGTGCAAATAATATTTGCTTTAAAGTTAAACCATAAAGATTGTACAAGGGCAAATAATATCCTGTCGCTGAACCTGGTTGACCTAATGCAACTGTTTGTCCTTGTAACTGTTGTAATTCACGAATAGGATTGTCTTTGCGAACAATCAAGACTGAACGTAAATTAGTTACACCTAATAAAGGAGCCACCGGAGTATATTGGTAGCGGGAGATGGCAATAGCAGCTAAACCAGGCGGAGCAACCACTAATGACCAAGCATTTGCTGCCAAACGTTCAATGGCTTTATTTTCATTAAACGTAGGCTCTAGTAAAATCCGTGCTTTGGTTTTTTCGCCCAAATAACTATTGAACTTAGAGTACTGATCAATTATTTCCTGCCCTCCACCATAATTAATCACACCCACAGTTAACGTACCCTGAGGACTTGACCTTGATTGGCATCCAGCCAAGATGACAACTAGTATTTGTACAAGCAATAAACGACGTGAGAATTTGCCAAACATCTTTCTAAATATCATTGAGTTGTTAGAGATAACTTTATTAATAAGTAGAACAGGGTAAATAATTAAAGGTTTGTAGTGAGAACTTTAGTTCTCAAATCAGGACTAAAGTCCTGACTACGAACTGATTTTAGGTAAATTTACATTAATTTACATAGTTTGGTTTTTTCAAGTCGTTCTACTTATATATATAAGACCAGAAGTGTTGAATGTTAAGAAAAATCCGATAAAAATAGCCCAAAATATGTTGGATTTTGGGCTAATGATTAAAATATTTTAATTTAATAGTGATTATAAATTCATTTCCCAAAATTGTCAAAGATATCCTGAAAGGACTGCCAAAAAACGATTATCCAGTACTAAATAGTCGTCTGTTCGTTGAGTGCTGGCTATCTTACGTCTTGGATAACAGCTTAACAAGTATGCGAGATTTATTTACCAGGCTAAATCACACAGGATTCGAGGTAGATATTTCCACTTTCTCTAAAGCAAATTTACATCGAAGCCAAAAACCCTTTCAAGAAATTTACCAAAAATTAAATGAATTAGTACAGAATAAAGCTCATAATAAACTACATAATAAATACGCAATTTGCCCAATTGATTCCACAATTATTACTTTAACCAGTAAGTTATTATGGGTACTAGGTCATCCAGAGCGTAAAACTTTTTAGTTCTCTAAATCTGGCTACTGGAAGTCCAGAAGATAACTTCATCAACTTTGGACATGACCATGATTATAAATTTGGTTCTAAAATGATGTCTAGTCTACCAACAAATGCTGTTGGTGTAATGGATAGGGGATTTGCAGGGTTGAAATTCATCCAAGAATTGGTAAATGTTAAAGATTAAGAATCAAGGTGAAATTCCCCAACCCTCCACTAGACTTAGCGAAGCGAGAAAGTAACAGTTACAGTGTAGACACAAGTTTCGTGGCAATGCCCACTACTGATACAGAGTGATACATGCTGATGATTTTGGGAAAATTCTCTGTGGCGATGATTCGCGGATAGATACCAATGATTTGGGATAATTATTTGCGTCCATCTATGTTGCTAAATGGCTCATGCCAATACAAGCTGATGGATACCAAAGATTTGGGATAATTATCTGCGTTCATTTGCAGTTCAAAATCCAAAATCCACAATTCACTAAGGGTCATGGATTCTGAAAACTTGTCACAAGATACGCTAGCAGAACAACTGCTAGAACTAGCCATAAAATCGGGAGCCGAAGCAGCGGAGGTATATCAGTCGCGATCGCTTTCTCGTCCCGTGTTTTTTGAGGCTAATCGCCTCAAGCAGCTAGAAACCAGTCAATCTGAAGGCACAGCCCTGCGGCTGTGGTGCAATGGGCGTCCAGGACTCGCTGTAGCTTATGGTTCTGTCCAGGCACAAGCAATGGTGGAACGAGCGCTGGCGTTGAGTCAACTGAATGAGCCAGAACCATTGGAATTGCTCAGTAACAGCCAGCCATTTTATCCAGATCTAGGCAAGACTGTACCCTTAGAGGTATTGGTCAACTGGGGCAAACAAGCGATCGCTCTGATTCGTGATGTCTATCCCGATGTTCTGTGTAATGGTGATTGGGAATGTGATGTGGAAACTACTAGACTTATTAATAGTCAAGGTTTAGATTGTTACTACACTGATACGACCCTCAGTTGCTATATGTCAGCCGAATGGGTTAGAGGTGATGATTTTTTAAGTGTTGCCGATGGACAAACCCAACGAGATATTCTCCACCCTGAAAAATTAGCTCATCAAATTTTACAAAGATTACAT
Source organism: Anabaena sp. CCY 9613 (assembly GCF_963920895.1). Classification (NCBI taxonomy): domain Bacteria; kingdom Bacillati; phylum Cyanobacteriota; class Cyanophyceae; order Nostocales; family Nostocaceae; genus Anabaena; species Anabaena sp. CCY 9613. The sequence continues at coordinate 148,521 of NZ_CAWUDE010000004.1, read as the reverse complement.
TGGGCTAAAGAAAATGTCTCTTCTCCCAACGGTCGCCTTCCTGTTTTGTTTACCTCTAAAGCTGCTGATATGCTTTGGGGGACGGCACAAGCAGCCTTGAATGGCAAGCGCATTTTAGAGGTGTCTTCTCCTTGGGCCGAACGCCTCGGTAAATTAGTCACTTCACCCAGCCTCACGCTCTATCAAGACCCACAAGCTGGCCCTTACAGTTGCCCTTTTGATGATGAAGGTACCCCCACCACCGATTTAGTCTTTATCCAAGATGGGATTTTACAGAATTTTTATTGCGATCGCACCACTGGTCGCCACTTGGGTATTAACACCACCGGCAATGGTTTTCGCCCTAGTTTTGGCAGTTATCCCACCCCTGGTTTATTTAATTTCTTGATCCAACCTGGTACGGCATCATTACAAGACTTAATTCAACAGATGGATGATGGCTTAATCGTGGATCAAATGCTAGGTGGTGGCAATGGCATTTCCGGTGATTTTTCTATCAATATTGATTTGGGTTACCGTGTAAAAAATGGTCAAGTAATTGGACGTGTTAAAGATACAATGGTTGCAGGTAATGTTTACACGGCCTTGAAACAATTGGTCGCATTAGGTGGCGATGCTGATTGGAATGGTTCTTGTTATACTCCATCACTAATCGTAGAAGGACTATCCACCACTGGGCGCAATTATTAACTGTTGATTAACCTTTGAGTCACTCAATATTAGATCTGAGTACTTGTCTAAATATCAGCGCGAATTAACGGCTGACAACCAAAAAATCCTAGCAATGGTGCTACTTTTGGATGTTAAAGCCTTAAGCAATTTTGAGCGATCGCTTGCCCACAAATAACCTTTAAACTGCATAAAGAACTACGAGCTTGGTAATTTCATCAAGCAATTTGAAATTTAGGTCAGAAATGGGTTCACCTATGGCAGTGATCCCCAACCTAGCGATTTTCTTCGTAACATCTCGTAAAAATATACTTATTTATGTTTCAAATATTACAAAATTAAACTTGCATGAGCATATTAAGAATGCTTATATTGCAAAAGAAAACAATGACAGCCACTTTATCTGGTTATTAACTCCTCGAAACCCTTCACTCTGATAGTAAAACCGTCATTTATTGGGGACGGCGAGAAACCGATAACGTCTCTGTTATTGTGTAATTAAAAATATTGTAGAGTCAATAAAAGTCCTAAGTATTGCCCTACTCAACTCACCCTATGACTACCGCACCCTTAAGCTGGCAAGAACTAGAAACTCTCACGGACTATCAAATAGATACCGTTAATGGTCTCACCAACGCTAGAGCCAGGTTGCGCTTGTTTGGTCAGTCCGAATCTGATGTACGGGTAACACTGTACCGCGATAACCACGCCTGGTGTCCTTACTGTCAAAAAGTTTGGTTATGGCTAGAGGAAAAACAGATCCCCTACCGCATCGAAAAAGTGACAATGTTCTGCTATGGGGAGAAAGAAAGTTGGTACAAACGTAAGGTACCATCAGGAATGCTTCCTGCTATCGAGCTAGATGGACGAATTATTAAGGAAAGCGATGATATTTTGATCGCTTTGGAAAAGGTTTTTGCTCCATTGAGTCAAGGTATGGAAGACCGCAGGGTGCTGCCTCTACGTCAATTAGAACGACTTTTATTTAGAGCCTGGTGTATTTGGCTGTGTTCTAGAGCCGATTCCTCTCAACAAGAACAACGCAACCGAGAACAATTTATCTCAGTGGTGACTAGGGTTGAGGAGGCTTTGGGTCGCACCCCAAGCCCTTACTTTCTGGATAGCTTCGGCATCGTTGATGTGATTTTTACGCCATATCTCGAACGGATGAATGCGAGCCTTTACTACTACAAGGGCTATTCCCTGCGAGAAGAAAACCCTCGCTTAAGCGCATGGTTTGCGGCAATGGAAAGCCGACCTACCTACTGCGGTACTCAGAGCGACTTTCACACCCATGCACATGATTTGCCGCCCCAGATGGGTGGCTGTTGGGAAAACGGTGAATCCCAGATGCTTCTCAATAAAGCGCGGGTGGATAACGGCCCCTGGTTCGGGCTACCAGATGTTACTTATCCAGAACCCGAAAACTCCCGCAAGGAAGCTCTGCAAAGAACTATCGACCACCGCATCAATATTATCCGAGTCAACCCCTTAGATGATAAATTGTTTGATCAAGCGCTACGTTGTGCTTTAACACACATGATGACTGGTGAAGACTGCATACCTCCATCGGGATCTGATGTTGCTCTGCGATATTTGCGCGATCGCATTAATGTCCCTCGAGATATGTCTATCTACGCGGCCAAGCGATTGAGAGAATCTCTGGAGAAAACCGCAGCCCTAGTGGGTGATGGGCAACCAGCCCCCATTCCCACTAAGCATCGACGAGATCAAGACCCGTCTAACTTCTCTACGTTGGCTCATTCTTGATACTTAAAAAATGCTGTAAACAACCTAAATAAAAGCCCGCAAATGCGGGCTTTTAAAATCAATCAGACAAATTTACTTAGCGTTTTGCAAACTTCTTCGCCACTTTCCGTAAACGAATCGATTCGGGTGTGACTTCCACCAATTCATCAGGGCCAATGTACTCTAAAGCGCGTTCTAAACTCATGTCTATGGGTGTTTGCAGTTGTACCAGTTCATCACCACCAGCAGCGCGGTGATTGGTTAACTGCTTAGTCTTACAGACATTCAATTCCAAGTCTTGAGGGCGATTATGTTCTCCAATAATCATGCCTTTATAGACTTTAGTACCTGGAGTGATAAAGAAGGCTCCTCTATCTTCTGCGTTTTTCATGGCGTAGAAAGTAGAAACACCTTCTTCAAAAGCAATAAGAACGCCTTTGTTGCGGGCTTCAATGTCACCAGACAGGGGACGATAGTCATGGAAACTGTGGTTCATAATACCTTCACCACGAGTCATCCGCATGAATTCACCCCGGAAACCAATCAAGCCCCGGGCGGGAATAATAAACTCTAGTAGAGTCCGTCCATTGCCAATAACTTGCATATCTTGCATTTCGCCTTTGCGTTGTCCCAGGCGTTCAATACAACTACCAACACCGTCTTCGGGCGTATCTAGAGCTAGGAGTTCAAAAGGTTCACAAGGTTGACCGTTGATTTCTCGGTAAATTACCTGTGGTTGAGATACTTGGAACTCAAAACCTTCTCGGCGCATGGTTTCGATTAAAATACCCAAGTGTAATTCACCACGACCGCAAACTTGGAATTTATCGGGAGAATCAGTTTCTTCGACTCGCAGGGCGACGTTGGTTTCTAATTCACGGAATAGGCGATCGCGTACTTGTCTGGATGTCACCAACTTACCTTCTTGACCAGCAAAGGGTGAATCATTTACCCAGAAGGTCATTTGTAAGGTTGGTTCATCCACTTTAATTAGTGGTAAAGCTTGCGGTTCGTTGGGGTCAGTAATGGTTTCCCCAATATAAGCATCAGCGAAACCAGACACAGCCACAATATATCCTGCGGTGGCTTCTTCCATTTCCACCCGCTTTAGTCCTTCAAATCCCATCAATTTGGTAATTTTGGACTTGACAATCGTACCATTTTCTGTAACCAAAGCCGCTTGCTGTCCAGCGCGGATAGTACCGTTGTGGATTCTGCCAATGACAATCCGTCCCAGATATTCAGAATAATCTAAGGTAGTGACTTGCAATTGCAGGGGCTTGTTGATGTCACCGACAGGAGGTGGAACGTGTTGCAGAATCGCATTAAACAAAGGCTGCATATCTACCGCTTCTGCTTCCATGCTTTCCTTGGCGTAACCGCCCATACCGGAAGCAAACAGATAGGTAAAATCGCACTGATCCTCATCTGCGCCTAATTCTAAGAACAGATCCAAAACCTTATCTACAGCAACGTGGGGGTCACCTTGGGCGCGGTCAATTTTGTTAATAACTACGATGGGGCGCAGTCCTTTTTCTAACGCTTTTTTCAATACAAAGCGTGTCTGGGGCATGGGGCCTTCGTTAGCATCGACAATCAACAGACAGCCATCAACCATGCCGAGTACTCGTTCAACTTCACCGCCAAAGTCAGCGTGTCCGGGAGTATCAACAATATTAATCAGCGTTTCTTTGTAGCGAACTGCTGTATTTTTCGACAGAATGGTAATACCCCGCTCCCGTTCTAGGGTGTTGGAGTCCATGACACAATCCGGAACGTCTTCACCTTCTCGGAAAATTCCAGATTGTTTGAGGAGTGCGTCAACCAGCGTAGTTTTACCGTGGTCAACGTGGGCGATAATGGCGACGTTGCGAATTGGGAGCGTCATAGGAGCTTTTAGTGAACTCTAGAGGGGGTTTTCAGATTTACATGTAAATGCTAAGTTGTTCTAACAGAATCGGGAATGATCAGCAAATTCTGTAAAGAAGCTTTAACAATTCTAGCGCAATCGTCACAATTCCGGGGACTTTTGTAAACACTCCCCAGGAATAAACGCGCTTTGGTGGAAAAATTATGAAAATAGAGTTGTAATTAATACCAGTGTTTTAAACTAGCCAACAAGGCAGCAATTATGCAATGGGCTATTCATTAAGAAAACTGCCAACAATTCAGTTATCTAATTGCTGGCACTTCTTCTGTTCTTGTCTTTCTTGTACTCAGTGATGGGATGTTTTTTATTTGTCCTCTAACACCTGTTACTGAGTCATAGCTATAACACAGAGGGAGAGGAAGAAAAAGTTGGCTGCACTCTTGTGAGAAAACTTTATTTGATTAAAGATTTGATGAATTCTAGGTCAAACAAGACAATCATGAAGCGATGTTTGGTATTTTGCTAGATAAATTGTTCAACAATCAAGTTAAAATCTATCAAAATTACATAAATAAAATATCAAATGAAGACAAACATCTCCTCTAAGTGAACTTTGTTCAATCTGCATTTTTGTATCTAGTATGGGTACTCTAAAATAATAAGCTAAATAGCATAGCAACTATACAACATCCATAAAGTAACTGGGAAACTATGAGAATTTTGGTGACGGGCGGTGCTGGGTTTATTGGCTCCCATCTCATTGATAGACTTATGCCTGAAGGGCATGAAGTTATTTGTTTAGATAACTTTTACACAGGCGACAAACGTAATATCCTCAAGTGGATGGGAAATCCCTACTTTGAACTTATTCGCCACGACATCACAGAGCCAATTCGGTTAGAAGTAGATCAAATTTATCATTTGGCTTGTCCAGCTTCCCCAGTGCATTACCAGTACAACCCTGTGAAAACCGTTAAAACTAACGTCATGGGAACATTGAATATGTTAGGGTTAGCCAAGCGTGTGAAGGCGAGGTTTTTCTTAGCTTCTACTAGTGAAGTCTACGGTGATCCTGAAGTTCATCCCCAAACCGAAGAGTATAGAGGTAGCGTGAACCCTATCGGTATACGTTCATGTTACGACGAAGGCAAACGAATTGCCGAAACTTTGGCGTTTGATTATTACAGACAAAATAAAGTTGAGATTCGCGTAGCGCGGATCTTCAACACCTATGGCCCCAGAATGTTAGAAAATGATGGGCGAGTGGTAAGTAATTTTATTGTTCAAGCCTTACGGGGTAATCCTTTGACTGTGTATGGTGATGGTTCACAAACTCGGAGTTTCTGCTACGTATCTGACTTGGTAGAAGGGTTTATCCGCCTGATGAATGGGGATTACGTTGGCCCGGTAAATCTGGGAAATCCTGGTGAATACACAATTTTGCAATTGGCACAAGCTGTACAAAACCAGGTGAACCCAGACGCAAAAATTAAGTATGAGTCATTACCATCTGATGATCCGCGTCGTCGCCAGCCTGATATTACAAAAGCCAAGACCTTGTTAAATTGGGAACCTACCATTCCGCTACAAGAAGGGCTAAAACTAACAATAGAAGATTTCCGCAGTCGCATCACAGGCGATCGCTAGGATTTGGGTTCAGGGCAGTATACAATGCTGTCCTAAACCGGGTGCAGGCTCACCATATTTAGTAGCCCGTACTGTAGTTACTGGTAATACCAGTGGTATTTAAGTATCATAATTGACAAGTTCTCTTTGAAGACTAACCCAAAAAGCGAGGAGTTAAACTAAATGCGTGTTTGCGTAATTGGTACTGGTTACGTTGGTTTGGTTACAGGCGCTTGCTTGGCTCATATTGGGCATGACGTAATTTGTGTAGATAATAACGAGGAAAAAGTTAAATTAATGAAATCTGGGCAGTCCCCGATTTTCGAGCCGGGACTCTCAGAAATTATGCAATCCGCCATTCAAGCGGGTAAAATCCAATTCACTACAGATCTGGCAGCGGGAGTCAACCACGGGGAAATTCTGTTTATTGCGGTGGGAACACCACCTTTACCCACAGGAGAAAGTGATACCCGTTATGTGGAAGCTGTAGCTCGTGGTATCGGGGCTAATCTCAATGGCGGTTATAAAGTCATCGTCAATAAATCTACAGTCCCCATTGGTTCTGGTGACTGGGTGCGGATGATTGTGTTGGATGGTATTGCTGAACGGCAAAAAACACTTGTACCCGCAGGTGGAGTGCCGATTGATGAGAACATACCTGAGTTTGTAGCCCAGTTTGATGTTGTCAGCAATCCAGAATTCTTGCGCGAAGGTTCAGCCGTGCTTGACACATTTAACCCTGATCGGATTGTTTTGGGTGGCAATAGTCAAAGAGCGATCGCCTTAATGCAAGAACTGTACACCCCAATTGTCGAGCGCCAGTATGCGGAAGATAAATCTTTACCGCCTGTACCAGTTCTGGCTACAGACCTCAGTTCAGCAGAAATGATCAAATACGCTGCTAACGCCTTTTTGGCAACCAAAATTAGTTTCATTAACGAAGTTGCTAATATTTGCGATCGCGTCGGTGCTGATGTTACCCAAGTAGCAAAAGGCATTGGTTTAGACTCTCGTATTGGTAACAAATTCCTCAACTCTGGTATTGGTTGGGGTGGTTCTTGTTTCCCCAAAGATGTCGCCGCACTAATTCACACTGCTGACGACTATGGTTATGAAGCTCAGTTGATGAAAGCAGCTGTCAGCGTCAATGAACGCCAACGCCTGATTGCTTTAGAAAAACTCCAACAAGCCTTGAAAATCCTCAAAGGCAAAACTGTCGGATTACTCGGTTTGACCTTTAAGCCTGATACCGATGATATGCGTGATGCACCTGCACTCAACCTAATTGAGCAGCTAAATCGATTGGGTGCTAAAGTCAAAGCCTATGACCCCATCGTTTCCCAAACAGGCTTACGTCATGGTCTGACTGGCGTACTAGTAGAAACTGATGCTGAACGCTTGGCTGATGGTTGTGATGCCTTGGTACTAGTTACTGAATGGCAGCAGTTCAGCACTTTAGACTTCGCGAAGATGGCTAAATTAATGAATAATCCTGTCATCATTGATGGTCGTAACTTCCTCGATCCGGAAAGTATGGTTAGAGCTGGTTTCCAATATATAGGTGTAGGACGATAAAAAATTCACAGCCAACTGTGTGTTTTGCTAATAAATAATCATGCCGTCTAGAAATTTCTAGGCGGTTTTTTAATGTTTGTAGTGAGGGACTGGAGTTTAGACTAGTTCCCGGTGCGAAACCCAAAAGCCTTACAGTGATTGAGGTAGGGAAAAATGTACTCAATCAAAAGGCAGACTTGCAAACCTAACCTAGATGTAGAGTTTGGGCGGAAGGTGTGGTTGGATGAAGTTGATGGAGGAATTATCAGTAATTATCGAGTATTAAAGGGAAATCCTCATGATACACAACAGTTAGTTTCCAGTCTAGACCAACATATAGGCAATTTTGGACATCCCCCTAAACTAGTTTCTAGTGATAGAGGTGTTTATTCTCAAAGTAATGAAAACTATGCCCAATCATTAGGAATAAAACAAGTCATATTGCCGAAAGGAGGTTATAGAAATAAGCAACGAATTCAACATGAAAGGAAAAGAAATTTTAGAAAAGGCCGCCATTGGCATAACGGCGTAGAAGGACGTATTAGTTTTCTGAAAAGATGTTTTGGATTTCAACGTTGTTTGTATAGAGGAGATATAGGATTTCAACGGTGGGTGGGCTGGGGAATAATCGCTCATAATTTAACTATTATCAGTCGATGTTTAGTTTCTCAGTCTAGAAATATTAACTAAATAAAACTAATATTTGATGACGGAAAAACCTAATTCATTAACATGATTTTCGCTTGAGAAATAATTGAATTCTCTTACAGTTTATTCTGTTGTTTTTATCACTCTCCATTTTATCTTTCTTATTCGAGCTTTCAGAATATTTTTTCTTGATTGTCTCGTTAGTTTCGCACCGGGAACTAGTCTAAACTCCAGTTCATCAAATTCACGTTAATATATAAGTCTGTAACTTACTTGCAAAGCGCTGTATCATGCGCCTGATAACTGATTTAAAAATTGCCTTGTCTAGCTAGGTTTTTAAATTTTGTAAACTGCGGATCGAATAATAGTTTTACTGTGCCTGTGGGGCCGTTACGATGTTTGGCTACGATGACTTCTGCTACGCCGCGATCGGGAGTATCGCTATTATAGTAGTCATCGCGGTATAACATGATTACTAAGTCTGCGTCTTGCTCAATACTTCCACTTTCCCGCAAATCCGACAACATGGGACGCTTGTTGGTGCGTGCTTCTACTCCCCGGCTTAACTGAGATAAAGCAATAACAGGTACAGATAATTCACGGGCTAAACCTTTGAGAGAACGGGTAATTTTTGATAATTCTTGCACACGGTTATCACCGCCACCTTCCATTAATTGCAGGTAATCTATCACGACTAATCCCAGTTCCATACCTTGTTCTGCTTGCAGTCGCCTGGCTTGACTCCGCATTTGGGTAACGGTGATATTCGGGGTGTCGTCAATAAATATTGGCATTTCCGAAAGCATCCCAATGGCGCGACTTAAGGGTTCCCACTGGGTTTGACTGATGCGCCCACTACGGAGATAACCTGATTCAATGCCGGCTTCGCTAGCTAATAGCCTCTGTACTAGCTGTTCTTTGGACATTTCTAAGCTAAACACTGCAACTGGTAATTTATACCCGGCGGCGATGTTGTGGGCGAGGTTGAGACAAAATGCTGTTTTTCCCATTGATGGCCTGCCAGCGATAATAATTAAATCAGAACGCTGGAAGCCACTGGTCATGGAATCTAAATCATAGAATCCACAGGGAATTCCGGGTAGGGCAATGCCTTGATGCCGAGTTTCAATTTCTTGGAAGGTATTAATTAAGGTATCAGAAATGTGAACTAAGCCTGATTGTGGACGTTCTTGGGTAACGCCGAAAACTTTCTGTTCGGCTTGGTCGAGAACTATGGGTAAATCTTTTTCTGTTTCGTAACCAAGATGGACGATTTCATTGCCAGCTTTAATTAATTGCCGTCGCAGGTATTTTTCCATGACCAACCCTGCTAAGGCATCGATGTTAACAGCTGACACTGTGCGGTCTACCAGTGTGGCTAATTTATTTCTGCCACCAATACGGGCTAATATATCGTTATCGGTTAGCCAACTGGTGACTGCAAGCAAGTCAGTGGGTTTACCTTGAGCGTGCAGGCGCAGTGCTGCTTGATAGATCTCTTTATGAGCGCTAATGTAGAATGCTTCTGCCACCAGGCGATCGCTCACTCGACCAACGGCTTCTGGATCTAGTAAAATACCTCCCAAAATCGCTTCTTCTGCTTCAATATTTTGGGGTGGTAGGCGATCGCTACCATCACCTTGAAAACTCAGTACTTCAGCCATAAGCGATGTCAGTGGGGAGATTTGGGATTTGCTGTTGGGTTCACTATTCCCTTATAGTCCAAAATCTAGGGGAAAATGCTGTAGCAAATTTTTTGTTCTTGACACTCCCCTGGCTAAAGTCGAGGGGATTCTACATTCAATGACTCGCCGTTAGACAGCAGGCTGGCGCCAACCGCCCAAGAGGGCAAATCTCCTGTAGCGTAAATTCCGGTATGCCCTACCGTACTCAGTGCTAGTTTCAAAATGTTAATGCTGGCGTTCAAATCCCTATCTGCCACGTAGCCACAATAAGGGCAAACATGGGTTCTCGTAGATAGAGATTTTTTCACTTTCTCGCCACAGTTAGAACAATTTTGCGAAGTATTGTAGGGAGGAACAGCAACAGTCACTTTCCCATACTTATGCCCAAAATATTCCAACCACAACCTGAAAGTGTACCAGCCAGCATCACTTATACTTTTAGCTAGATGTCGGTTACGTACTAACCCTTTCACATTCAAATCTTCATAGGCTACCAAATCATTAGATTGGATGACGGAGTATGCTAGTCTCTTGCAGTACTCTTTTCGTTGCCTACTTACTCTTAAATGCTTACGGGCATACCTATTTCTAGCTTTGTGGTAGTTTTTAGATTGTCGAACCTTGGCTTTCTTTCTTGCTGTATTGAACTTCTTGGATTGTTTACGATTGGCACGGTTTAACTGTTTTTCAGACTTCCGGTAAAACTGGGGTGAAGGTTCCACATTACCTTTACTATCGGCAATGAAATACTTCAAACCCAAGTCAATGCCAACTACTTGTTCAGTCGGTTGTGTCTCAACTTTAATCTGAACATCAATCGCAAATTGAGCGTAATACCCATCAGCACGACGTACTAAACGGACACGTTTAATTTGCTTGATGTCGTAATAATTGAGGTCATAGGTTCCCTTTAGCTTCAAAGTTCCGACACCTTTCTTGTCAGAGAAAATAATCGCTTTACGATTGGTGGACAGTTTGTACCCAGTAGTTTTATATTCAACTGAGCGACAGTGCTTTTTGAATTTTGGGAAACCTTTTTTACCTTTAACCTTCTTTTTACAGTTGTCGTAAAACCGTGATATCGCAGACCATGCGCGTTCAGCAGCAGACTGTCTAGCCATTGAATTAAGTTTATCAGCAAAGGGAAACTCAGCAGCAAGTACAGCGCAATATTTATTTAATGCATACTTGTCAATTTTTTTGTCTTTGTTGTCCATCCAGTAACGTAAACACTTGTTTTGAATGAACTGACTAGTACGAATAGCATCGTCTATCGCCCTGTATTGCTTATCTTTTCCTTTGACTTTAAACTCGTAAATTATCACTGGTTCGACCTAACCAACTACATATTTATGCTAACACGCTTGGCATAAGCTAATCGCAAAGATAGGCAAAACTTTACGAAGTCCTAAAGGACTTAAATAGCTTTCATCCCTTGCCTAAATTACGGAATACGCAACTACATTGCTGTTCCTCAAGGGTTTTCAGCATTTCCCTTATAAACTATCTTCTTACCTACTCCCCACTCCCCACTCCCTACATTGTAGGTTTTGAGCCTGCATAGGCAGGCTTAAGTTCATCAGGAATAGGGATACCCCTGCAAATAGTTCAAAAGCCCAAAATAAAATATTTTTGACTTTTGACTTTTGATTTTTAACTTTTGACTTCCAAGGTAGCGGCCTTAGCTAGCTACAACTTCAATATCAATTTGTGCTGTGACATCAGAATGCAGCTTAACTTCAGCTTTGTAAGTACCAAGGTGGTTAATATCGGGAATGGTAATCCCCCGCCGATCAATTTCTTGGCTGGTAGCTGCTTGAATTGCTTCTGCAACGTCTTGAGTAGTGACTGTACCAAAAATCGCTTCGTTTTCACCCAGGGGCTTGGCAATTTGCAAGTTGCCAATTTTTTCTAAAGCTGCTTTTTGTTCTAAAGCTTGTTGACGCAGTTCTAATTGCCGTTGACGTTCTTGTTCCCGGCGGCGTTCTACTTGCTTGAGAATACCGGGAGTGGCATGGGTTGCCAATTTTTGAGGAATTAGATAATTACGAGCATAGCCGGGAGCTACATCTACTAAGTCGCCGGATTTTCCCAGCTTGCTAATATCTTGATTTAAAACTAACTGCACGCGTTTCGCCATTGTTTTGGTTTTTCCTGTAAAATCTGATTAACTTGGGCTTCAGCAGCATACCTCACATGAGTGTGGCTGTACCCCAAGCAGCTTGGCTGATACTCTAAAGCTTACAGATCCTAGCGAATCGTAGGGTGCGATCGCAACTATTTGGTGATGAAAAAATCCAGGTGCGATCGCTAATGGCTGCAAATCAAGGTAATTAGTCGCTGAAAACACCCTTTTGAATTTTCCGGACTTGCGTTTTCACTTTATCTAAAGTTACTTGTACCTGAGTTTTTTGCACGGGTGCTGGTATATTTGCCGCAGGTAACGCTGGATTCAAATTACGATAATGTTCCCAAATGTCCCAGTAAGGACAACCAGGTTGAATGCGAATACCCGCCCAGTGCAGATATTGTAGATGCTGGTTAACTGTAGGATCAAATAAAATATGGTCTTCTGTCTGAAAATGGGGAGTTCCTGCCCAATTTCCCGGAGCTTTACCCGTTCTCCTCACTACGTTAAAGCGGCGCGAAATCCGCTTGAGCAACATATAATTGATGATTGGTTGGTCAGAAGTTTTTTCGGAAAAGTCAAAGTATTCTGGATGGTTGGCACATTCGGTAAAGGTTTCGTATAAATCATTTTCCGAGACTAGGTTTTTCTTGGAACCCCAAAAACCACCATTAAAAATCTCTTTGACTTCAGCTTCGGTAAATATTTTTTCTTCTAAAACTTGGGGACTAAAAACATTTTTAATCCCGCCTAAATGTTGATAGTCACAACAAATAAAATCTGATTCTGCTAGATAGTTGAGATTATCAATAATCTTTTCAAAAACAACTATATCTGTATCAATATACAAAAATTCATCAAACGGGCCAAACCAGCAAGCCTGCTTGCGAAATTGATTAGGACGGGCGAAAAATTGCCCCCCAAATGTTTTATGTAGATTCTGGGAAAGTCGGTCAATAAAATCTAAATCTTCGTAAACTTTTACTCCATAATATTTATTGAGAGTATCGGCAATTTTGTGATAATTTTCATCATAAGGAATCATCACAATTGGTGTGTCTGCATCATGCAACCTAATACTATTAAGTAAGGCGATGGCATGATCTGTCACTTTGTCATTAGCAATAATATAAATTCCGCGACTCATTTTATTTACCTCTACCTGCTAATCCTAATTTTTTCAGTACTTTTGTTGTCAAACTGGGAGGGGCGTTATAAACTTTGGGTTTAGTGGTGAATTTTGGTCGCTTATCTGGTTCATGCAAATAGCGATAATGCAAGAAAATATCACGATAAGGAAAATCAATATTTTCTCCTGCACACACTTTATGAAACAGCTTAGAAGATAAGCCAATATAATGTATGTATGTCAGTTTATTGCCTTGATCGTAGAGAATGTTATTTTGGGCTGCAAAATGCTCAGAAGTTACACAACAGCCGGTTTTTTGAGATTCAGGAAGTTCTAGAGCTAAGTTATAGCTAGAAATACCTGAACGCATTACCATATAGTTGAGAATAGTTTGATCAGGCGCCATATCATAGAGAATTTGGGCTTCTCCTTGGCGGAGTTTTTCTAGTAATGATTCTCGGAGCTTGGCATCAAACACACCTTTTTTGGAGCCATAAAAACCAGAACAAAATATTTTTGTTTCCAGTTCTTGGGGTGTAAAGATTTCTGTTAATTTCGCCGATGATTGATCATAAACGTGAGATAAATCAGTATATTGAAAGTCATATACTACCCAATTATAATCATTTAATTTATTAAAAATTTCCGTTAATGGACTCATTAATAAAGTATCAGCATCCATATAAACGAAACGGTCGAAAGGCCCATCAAAAGCGCCATAACGCCTATGAGTACCAACTCGATAATATTTGTCCTTACCTAACTTTAACCACTTTTCTTGCGCCACAGGATGTGCATCCCAAATCTGGCAAACAAACTCATCCCATCTCTGAATCGACTCTCGATCATTGTACAGTTGCACTTGGGGACGATGAGCAATTTCCGCAGTAATTTTTGCAGTGTTGTCGTCATAAGGATAGATGCAAACTGGCATTTCTTGCCCATAAATTGCTTCTATGCTGTTGAGTAAAGCAACGACTTGTTCATAAACAATGTCGTTAGCGAGAGTACAAATACCATCCATATACAGTTCAAGATTTTAAGATAAACATTGTAACCATCGAATCTAAGAGACTTTAGTGACAAATTCAGAAAGCCAATTCAGCAGGTTTAACTTATGTAATATAATTTGTCTAGCTTCTGCGATCGCATCTTTAGCAGCATACCAAGCATCAGGAGTAGCAGTCACTTCCTGAATATAGGCAATACCTTTTTCATCTAAACTGGGTAACCGCAAAAAACTCCCCGGTGGTAGTAATTTATCGGCTGCTGGCCCACCATAGTAAATAGGTAAACACCAAGCTAACAAAGCATCCCATAATTTTTCGCTGACATACCAATTATTATCCGCATAATTTTCAATAGACAAATTGTAATAATAAGGTGCCATTCCATACCATTTGTTACCCAATTCCCCGGATTTTCTAGCCCAGTTTGGTAAATCACGCCCATACAAATCAAATTTAATGTCACTAGATTGTAAGGAATGTAAAAAATCTAGTCTCTGGCGATGGTTAGCGGTGCGATTAATTCCTGAAGTAATCCAACTACAGTTAGCAACTTTTTCCGGTGGTGGCATTTCATTTAATTCCCGAAACGAGTTGCTATGATACCAAATCGCGGGCATATAGTCAGGAACAGGAGCAAAATCATCAGGGCCGGAAACATAACCAGAATACTTTTGTGCTTCTTGGTAATTGCGTTTATTTCTATCTACAACCTCAGTTAATGGTGGTTCCCGCAACAAATAAATTATTCTTTCCTTGCTTACTCCTCGAAGTAAAGAGTCAATATTTAATGGGGGTTTTTGTTGTCGTTTACGAAAATTATCTAACCAGGACTTCTGACTGGGAGGTTTGGGAAAGTCGAACTGATACATCAATAGAAAATCTGGTTTTGATGCTAGCGCCTGCATTTGAATATTGTCCCAAATGCCAAATTGATGGGGGGTTTGTTGCCACAGCCAATCACCCCTTTTTTCCAGAGCGCCATAGCTACTAATCATGCCAACAGTTTTTATATTCATCTGATTTATATTGTATGATTCATCTTAAGAGATAATTTGCGGATGTAGTGATTCATCAACATAACTCAAAATTTTGGCTGCACGATTTTCCCAAGAAAACTGCTGCACATATTCGATGATATCTGCATAACCTTCTACTTTTCTGGGACGAGTTACTAAAATTTGTTTTAAACATTCGGCAAATTTAGTTGGGTTATCTGGCTCACACCAAGCGGTGATGGCTGGAGTATTTTTAAATTCCTTTAATGAGGGAATTTCTGTGGCTACAATGGGATTTCCTGACGCTAAGTAATCAAATAATTTCAAGGGAGATGTAAAAGTTGCCGCCTTACCAGAACAATGAGGGTGAGCTAAAATATCGGCTGCTTGCAGTAAAGATGCTAACTGTTCATGTAAGACGTAGCCTAGAAATATAATATTATCTACCTGCTTTTCTTGTGCTAATTGCTGATAATGTGCTACTTCTGTTGATTTACCACCGGCACAAGCAAATTGTACATTGGGCATTTGTGCTGCAACATCAATCAGGACATCAATACCTTTAAATCTTTGTAATGCTCCTGCATATACTACTAATTGTGAACGGCTATTAATCAGCAGTTTTTCGCGCCATGCTGCTATTTTTTCTGGTTGTCTAATCATAAAAGAGCGATTGAAACCATTATGTAAAGTAATAACTTTTTCTGATGGCATACCGTTTTTAATCATACTTTCACGAATAGTATCGACAACTGTCACAGCAAGTTTAAAAAATGGACTTTTGACAATTTCTGGCTCAAATTGCTTATCTTCGTGATGGTGATGTTCGTAAATTGCCGGAATCCCATTTTTGATGGCTGTTTTGATTAAATTCCAGTTGCGGCTATGAACTAGCTTTGTCTGAGGAAATATATGCACTGGAAAATAATATTTTGTAGCAATAGTATTAGAGTTAGTAAACTTATTTTTAAGATGATCAATAGGCCAAGGCATCGGTAAGGGGGCCACTTTTAATTTATCTTGCAAGTTATAATACTTGATAATTTCTTCTGGTGCTTTTCTGGGACGAAAAGGAAAAGTCAAATTAACCGGGTTAATAGCTTCTAATTTTTTATCAAGGTAGACCAAAACTGTAGAATAACCTAAGTTTGCTGCTCCATTGGCTGCATTGGTTGATTGCACTAAATGAGCTTCGGCTTTTGGTAAATCTCCTTGAATAAAAAAGATATAGTGTTTCTTTAAAGTAGCATTTTTCATATAATTATTTATTATTAAATTCATGTATGAGCTAAGGTATCTAATATCTGATAGTAATACCAATGATTACGTTCACGATTTTCATTCAGGCTCTCAGGATAAGATTTACAGTCTTTGAGATAATCTTGCCAGTTGTCAATTTTACAAGAGAATTTATTTTTATAATGGAGTTCTAGCAATGTTTTATTAAATATTGATAGCTTGAATTTATTCTGAAACCACTTTTGAATAGGGAAGATGCCAGTAGGATGTTTGAGCGTACTAAATTTGCTACTAAAAGGAAAAGATAACACTTTTCTACCAAGTAATGTACCCCAGTATGCCCCATGATAAGAACTAGTTAATATAGTTTCACCTGAACCGAGAAAATCTAAAATTTCTTCAATATCTTGGTTATTATTAGTCAAATGGGGAAAATTACCAATTTTAATCTGAAATTTTTTATGTGAAAAAACTACAAATTCATGTTTAATTTCGCGCTTTTTATCAAATCCTGGGTGCATACAACTACAACAAGGAACCCAATTATATTTATGATTAAAATCACGAATACCCACTAAATCGAAATTTTTCAAATATTGAGAATAGTCAAAATTATCCAATTCCTGAATTTTGCCCGAAGTACCATAAGCTTGCTGACCAATTCCCCAAGCGATTAACTTGGTATGTGCTTTTGATTCAATAAGTTTTACAAACGAATTTAAAAATGGAGAGTATAAAAGTCCCCCTCCACCCACAATAATGTGTTTATCTTTGATTTCATCAATGTTAATTGTCCGAATATCAGCTTGTTCAACAGTATATCCAGGAAAGGAAAAATATTTTGTAGGTGCGGAAAATAAATCTCCGATATTAGTGGGATCAATCACATGGTAATTAATAATTGATTTCATTTTCTTCTATTTTTTCAACAGTAATATAGTTTGGTTTTGTCATAAAATATTTAAAGATTTCAACTAAAATGTGTGGGTTGCTCAATAAAGCAAATAAATTAACAAGCGGGTATTTCCACTTGGGTATCAAAGTAAGTACTGACAACATCATTCATTTCCGACATAAATTTCTGGGTAGAAAATAAATATTTTTGAGTATTTAAGGATTGAATTAGTTGATTTTGAATACCCGCATCTTTTAAGACATCAATAATTTTTTCAACAGCTTCTGCTTCGGTATCAAAAAATAACTCTTCATTATCCTGACCAACGATTTCAACTTGTCCACCTTCATTTCTCACAAAAGGAATAGCACCAGCTTTGACCATTTCCGCAATAGAGATCCCAAAAGGTTCTTTTTTGTAGTGAATGCCATACTTACATTTCGCTAAAACTTTAATGTATTCTTGATAGGGAAGATTATCATATAAGGTAATCCAAGAAGAGTTTTCTGCTACTAGCTTTTTGATTAAATTAGTATATTGCCATTCATAAATTCCCCCACCTCCACCTGTGATATATAGTTTAATATCAAATCCTTGCTCACGAACCAATTGGAGAATTTTGATTACTTTGTGGGGCTGTTTAGGTTGGACAATTCTACCACTACAGATAAAGGCATTTTCTTTCTCAACCCAAGGTATATTTGGCGGATCTAGGACAACAGGAGGATAGACTACCTTGGCGTTAACACCATAATGTCTTTTTACTGCCTCTGCGACACAATCAGAATTAGCTATAGATATATTCTGGGTTAGCTGTTCTTGAGAAAAATTTGAGACTTTTCTATGAAAATCTTTACCTTCGAGAACTTTTACCCAATGTATATATTGAATTCCTATTTTACCCATATCCATCGCATTGTATGCAGACATTACTAGGTCATATTTCTGGCTATTTTCTTTAAAAATACGAATTAAAAAATGAAAAAATAACATTCTGGCATCTTTGTTTTTTACCATCATAAAATAACAAAATACCGCCAGGAAATTTGGCAATATCGTTTTAATTTTTAAATCGTCATTTGATATACTGGTCCCATACATAGAATTGAGTTTTTCAATTTCAATATCTCCCAGAGTAAATAACGTTAGCTCATATTTATCCTTTAATGCTTGGATTATCCATAATCCTACTGCCTCTGCACCGCCACCCATAAAATATGGGTAATAAATAGCTATCTTTTTCATAATTAAATAATTTATTTAGTTGTGTGATATTTTATATTAGCGATTACCATCTATAATCGTCAATGAAATTCTGAGGTTACAAAAAAATTATGCTTTATCCGAAGATGAATTTAATTAATGCTAATTAAATATTCTTTTACACTTGAATTTTTTCCAGGCTTTCTACTTTATCTAGAAGATAAATAGATAAGTTATAGCAATTAGCAATTAATTCATCTTCTTCTTGAGCATTATCTGTTAAATTATCGGCTAATAACACTAAGGTAGCAACCATGTTATTGAGTTTTCTTTGAAGTTCATCAAACATTTGGCTAAAACTTTCGTCATGCTCTTGAATACTATAACTTTTGCCTATTAAAAAAGATGGTGGTAAGTTATTTTGGGATTGAAAACTTTCCTGAAAAATCTCAACGTTTGTGATAATCCTCAATGTTGACTTGTAAGATTCATTCAGTAACTCTTGACGTTCTTGAGCATCATCTACCATGCCATCAGCTAATAATCTTAGGCAACCAATGATGGAGTTCAATCGTGTGCGAATTTCGTAGGAAATACGAATGAAAGATTGATGAGATTTAGTGGAAGTTTCTGCCTGTTCGCCAAATTGCATTGTGTAGAGACGTGAGTAGTAACCACCTTTTTGTAAAAGTTCTTCATGGGTTCCTATTTCCACTACATTTCCTTGATCAAATACGGCAATTTGATGAGCTTTTTGGACTGTAGAAAGGCGGTGGGCAATTACTAAGGTTGTGCGATCGCGGCTTAAATCATCGATGGCTGATTGCACTAAACGCTCAGAAACAGTATCTAAGGCGGAAGTAGCTTCGTCTAAAATCAGAATTTCGGGATCTTGGAGTAAAGCACGTGCTATGGCTAAACGTTGGCGCTGTCCTCCAGATAACATGACGCCGCGATCGCCTATCATGGTGTCAAAACCATGGGGCAATTTGCTAATAAATTCATAGGCATTTGCCCGCTTGCTGGCGGTAATAATTTCTTCTTCGCTAGCACCGGGTTTGCCATAGGCGATGTTATGTTTTACCGACTCATTGAACAAAAAGGTATCTTGACTAACAATACCCATCGCTTTACGCAGAGTTTTAATATTAAATTCGCGGATATCAACCCCATCGATAGCAATGTAGCCAGATACGGGGTCATAAAATCTGGGCAAAAGATCAGCTAGGGTGGATTTACCGGCACCTGAACTGCCCACCAAAGCTAGAGTAGTACCTCGTGGTAAGTATAAATCTACATCCTTCAGCACCAACTTATCATGATTAGGATATGCGAAAGATAGATTATTAAAATGTACTCCTTCTTGTAATTTTGTGTAAGATAAATTACCGTTGCCCATGAATGGCTTATTATGCCGCTGTAAAAACTCAGCCACCATATCCACACTAGCTGAGTTATTCGCAAAGCTACTGCGAAGAGTATTTAACTGCGATACAAAAGGTAACAGCCGCAAGAGTACTAATAAATATGTCAACAGAACGGCTGAAAGCGAAGCAACTTGATCGGAAAATAATATTCGTCCTATAAAGACAATCAAAATTAAAGATATGAGTCCAGCAACTTCACTAATTGGTGCAATGATATTGGAATTAACTTGAGACTTAAATTCTGCTGTTTCGCGCTCATCAATTAATTCCTTAATTTTTTGATATGTTAAGTCTTCATTAGCAGTTGCTTTAACTAGGCGAATACCACTCAAAGTTTCTATCAGAGTATTGGTGAGCGTTTTAGACATTTCGGTCAGCACTTTACCAAAATATTTAGAACGACTAATGGCAAACTGATTTACTAAAGTGACAAAAACTAGTAAAACCGTGGAAATAATCGTTAATTGCCAAGATATTGATAATAAAATAAATATAAAAACTAAAATTGTAATTACAAGAATAATTAATTTAATTATATTATTTATAGAAGTAGCTGCACGGGGAATCTCTCCATTTAGGCGATTCATTAAATCGCCAAGTTTCATCTTGGTATAATAATTAAGATCAATATCTAATAATAAATTGATCCCGGCTTTACGCATATCTGATGTGAGTGTCCGAGATACAGAACTAGATGCCAAACTACTGGCGTAGCTAAAGGCATTTTTTAAAAAAATTATAAATATAATTGCTCCCGCCATCATTACCAAACGATAACTTTCAGGAAAATTATCAAATGGCGACATAATAGCTCTAATAATGGGCGGCGCATTAGTTAAATCTATTTCTTGCCCTACGATTTTTAAAACTATTGGCACAATCATTGCTGTACTGATGCCATTAAATAAAGCGCCAGAAAAGCCCAATACTATTGTTAAGAAGATTCTACCTGGATAAGGTTTAGTGAATTTTATTAGTTGATTAAGAGTAGACATATATTTATAATTAACCTTGGCAAATTGACGCGTACTCAAGATTTAGTTTTTTATCTTCAAATGAAAATTCCATGATTTGGCTAACATTTTTATTTTTCCAGTTGTGAAAAAACTTGAGAAAGTGTCGATGCCATAGTATCAACACTATAATATTTAACACACCTTTCTCTAGCCATTTGACCGTTTGCTTGTGCTTCATCTAAATTTTGGAATATATATTTAATCTTTTCAGCTATTTGTTCTGGACAACTAGAATCAACCAAATAACCTGTTTTGCCGAGGATTTCGGGAATATCTCCGACCCTGGTTGCCAAAACAGGTTTCGCCATGGACATACCATCAGTTAATTTCAAAGGAAATTGAGCTAAAGCGGCTGGAGTATTGCGCTGTGGAACCACGACTACATGTGCTGCTGCCACAATTTGAGGCATTTCTATAGATGGATATTTTGGTAACTTGATAATCCAACGTCCCCATTTTTCCATAAGTTGAGCATCATAATCGTCATAAGGACTGCCACCGACAATTACTAACCTTAAATCCGGCTCGTTTAGCAGGTCTAAAGCCATTAATACATCTTCAACTCCTTTGTAGGGTCTGGGCGCACCGGGAAACATTAAAATGCGATATTCCGAAAGTCCATAACGCTCTCTACTTTCTTCAGCATGATACAAATCTGGATTAAACAGATAAGTATCTTTGCCGTTGGGCAAATAAACACCGCCAAATCGCTCTTTTAAAAATTGGGTATGAATTGTAATAGCATCAGCATTTTGTGTCATACCTTCAACCCATTTTAAATAAAGTGGATGATCTGGATATCTCAAAGCACCATTTGTTTTAAAAATATCTCTAAAAATTTGCTTAGGAGAGGGGCGATACTGCCATTTTTCGCCACCATGCCAACTCATTTCCCAGTCATCTATATCTAAAATAATTGGTCGATGATTTTTTAGCTTTTTTAACATAGATAAACCGAAGGTTGTCGGCTTCGGTCGCATAGCATAAATAATATCACCATTAAGTTTTTTCAGAACTTGAGATGCTGAATAGATAAATTGCGGATAGTTATAGCCAATTACATGACTGACCGGAATTTCTGATTGAGGAATTACCGCTGGCTCATCACCAAAAACAAATCCGACAATTTCTACTTGATAATCAAGTTTTTGGAGAGCTTGAGCTAGCAAAAATGAACGAACACCTCCGCCTCCCCATCTACCGGCTCCAGCACTTGATAGATCGCTGACAATTATTGAGACTTTTAATTGAGTTCTTTTTTGCTGTAAACTCACAATTTTTTTTACTTTGGTTGATATTGACTATAAAATTTAATTCAGGATAAAATTGCTAATAAATTAATTCATGGAATTTCTTACGGTTTTTAAACGAATTATTATCATTTATGTCAGTAAATATTTAGGCGAAATCGGTTGCTGATCAAAACAATATTAAAAGTAATTACTTTGATTTTTAAACAAAAAATTTCACAATAAATGTAGCTTTTAATTTACACCTTTACATAGGGAAATTTTACTGATAAATCAAAACGGTTTTTAACGAATTTTTGGATGATTTCAGTGTAAGTACGGTTGTATACTATCATTTTTCATGAAATATGACAGCTATAATCAATAAAATATAGATAGTTTGGTACAACTTGTGCAAGTTGCTCAGTGACTTACTGGACTACAGGATAACTGAAAAATACCAAATATGTACACGAGCAGGGAAGCAGAAGGAATGCAGGTAATCCGTATTGAAGCATTATCAGACAACTACATATTTTTACTACATGATGAGCAACAAAATATTGCTGCTGTTGTTGACCCCGCAGTAGCGGAACCAGTATTGAGAAAACTTGCACAACTGAAAGCAGAGTTAGTGGCAATTTTCAATACTCACCACCATAACGACCATGTGGGTGGAAACAAGCAGTTAATAAAACATTTCCCCAACTTGACAGTGTACGGTGGAGCCGAAGATCAAGGGAGGATTCCTGGACAACAAGTATTTTTACAACAAGGCGATCGCGTGGAGTTTGGCGATCGCGTCGCTGAAGTGTTCTTTGTTCCTGGACATACCCGCGCTCATATTGCTTACTACTTTCCCCCCATAACATCTCGTGAACCAGGCGAGTTATTTTGTGGCGATACGCTGTTTGCTGGCGGTTGTGGTCGCTTATTTGAAGGAACACCGACGCAAATGGTGGCATCCTTGGGTAAATTACGTTCTCTGCCAGATAATACTCGTGTATGGTGTGCCCATGAATACACTTTGAAAAATTTGCAATTTGCCATCACAGTGGATAGTGAGAATGCTGAATTACAAAAGCGCTACCAGGAAGTGAAGGACTACCGTAATCGTCAAGAAGCGACTGTTCCCTCGTTACTGGGAGTAGAAAAACACACCAATCCCTTTTTGCGTTGGGAACAACCATCATTACAATTGGCTGCTAAAAGTACCGATCCCGTGCAAACATTTGCCCGCATCCGGGGAATGAAAGATAGATTTTAGAAACAAAGCCTGCATATGCAGGCTCAAAAATATGATGACGAATTTAGGCACAAAGAGTGAGAATCTTTTCGACCATCTCAGAGTTGACATCTTGATGTTCACCCAAAGCGACAAAGCCGCGCTTTTCAAACCGCTCAATAATTACAGGAATGGTATCTAATCCGACACCGTAGTCAGATAAACGAGTGCGGACACCCACAGACTCGAAGAAGTTACGAGTTTTAGCGATCGCCTCATTCACGCGAGCTTCTTCTGTACCATCGGTAATATTCCAGACTCGTTCAGCGTATTGTAAGAGTTTTTGCCACTTGCGATCGCGCCTAATGGTCAGAGTACTAGGTAGGACAATCGCCAAGGTTTGAGCATGATCTAAACCGTGTAACGCCGTCAACTCATGACCAATCATGTGAGTAGCCCAATCTTGAGGAACTCCTGCACCAATTAACCCATTGAGTGCCATTGTTGCACACCACATGACATTAGCTCTGGCATCATAGTCTTGAGGATTGGCGAAGGTTTTGGGCCCTTCCTCAATCAGTGTTTGTAAAATTGATTCAGCCATGCGGTCTTGCAATGGTGCATTCACTGGATAAGTCAAATATTGTTCCATCACATGGGTATAAGCATCGACAATACCATTGCTGATTTGCCGAGGCGGTAAAGAAAAAGTTGTTTCTGGGTCGAGAACAGAAAACCGGGGAAACACCAAAGGACTGGCGAAAAATAGTTTTTCTTGAGTTTCCCATTTCGTTACAACCGAGTTGGTATTCATTTCTGAACCGGTGGCTGGGAGAGTCAACACAGCCCCAAAAGGTACAGCATCCGTTACAGGTGCTTGTTTCGCCAAAATATCCCAAGGATCGCCCACAAAGGGAGCCGCAGCTGCAATAAATTTAGTACCATCCAGCACCGAACCTCCACCCACGGATAGGAGAAAATTGATACCTTCTTGTCGTACTATCTCCACTGCTTTTAACAGGGTTTCCAAATGGGGATTGGGTTCAATTCCGCCAAACTCAGTTACCTGAAATTCCGTTAACGCAGACTTAACTTGCTCATAAACACCGTTGGTTTTGATGCTACCTCCGCCATAAGTCATCAGAATTTTGGCATCAGCAGGAATTTCCGCAGCAATGTTAGCAATTTGACCTTTGCCAAACAGGATTTTCACTGGGTTGTAAAAAACAAAGTTGTCCATGAGTAAATTCATATAGATACTGATTAATTGTAATCAGGATGAAATTACTCGGCTGAATGTGGGTACTGCCAAATCACCGAAAATATTCTGACTGTTGATCAAAATGAGCGATCGCAAAATTTTACTCTGCTATTCCCCAATATCTTGCAAACGTGCCACCATTTCCGCACGATTGGTAACTTCCAGCTTGCGAAATATCCTCTTCAAAGCTTGCTTAACAGAATTTTCTGTGATCCATAAATTTACACCTATTTTGGCATTAGTTAATCCTTGTGCTACTAAATGGGCAATTTCTATTTCCCGTGCAGTCAAGCGATTAGCCGCATAAAATCTTGATTTTGGCTTTCCTAACATTGCTAGACTAGCTGAAACATGAGTACAAACAGCACTCAAATCAGCAACATCCTGATAATTAAATGCTGGTGTTTCACCCACACGAGCAAAATAAACCGCACCAATTAAATTACCACCACCTACTATTGGCCCAGTCATAATATGTTCATGGTCATAGTAAGCACAACAATTCTGATATAGTTCACATTGCTTCCAGCCTCCTGGAGATAATACCATTTCTTCATGTGCTGGGGCATGATGCTCGGTTACGTAGCGTAACACTGGATCGACTTCCCGACCAACTTTTTCATACAGTTCTACAAAGGTATCAGCATTAGGTAAACCGTGAGTATCTACTGACGCATAGCGTGATTTTTCATCAAATAAATAAATTCCCCAACGTTGAATGTGAAAATGCTCACCAACTCCATCCATAAAACACATTCTAAGTTGGTGCTGATTGGAAGCAGAGGCTAAAGCTTGAAAGAGCAAGTGAA
This sequence comes from Anabaena sp. CCY 9613, assembly GCF_963920895.1. NCBI lineage: Bacteria > Bacillati > Cyanobacteriota > Cyanophyceae > Nostocales > Nostocaceae > Anabaena > Anabaena sp. CCY 9613. The sequence continues at coordinate 123,154 of NZ_CAWUDE010000004.1, read as the reverse complement.
GAGAATTAGCCATTGAAATCAAAGTGTACCCGAATGAGGACTATACTGCCTCGATTTTCACTTTTAGCATAATTCATAACCTTGCACAAAAGCGAACAATGGCAAATTCAACTACACATCACATTGGTTTAGTTATATACCCAGGTATGACACAACTTGATATTACGGGACCACATCAGGTATTTGCCATGATGCCTAATACTAGTGTTCATTTATTGTGGAAAAATTTGCAGCCAGTTACCAGTAATGAGGGGATGACAATTTTACCCACAACCACCTTTGATCAATGTCCATCACTTGATGTTGTGTGTGTTCCTGGTGGTGCTATGGGACAGGTAGAAATGATGCGGGATACCGAAGTGCTAGACTTTCTCCAGCAACAGGGCAAAATAGCAAAATATATTACTTCTGTCTGTACTGGTTCATTAATTCTGGCGGCGGCTGGATTACTACAAGGCTACAAAGCTGCTTGTCATTGGGCATTTCGGGAGCAATTAGCAATGTTAGGAGTGGAAGTTGTTAATGAAAGAGTAGTAGTTGATCGCGATCGCATTACTGGTGGTGGTGTGACGGCTGGTATTGATTTTGGCTTAGTGGTTACAGCTCATTTGTGTGGTGAGGATACAGCCAAGCTGATTCAGTTGTTGTTGGAATATAATCCTGCACCACCTTTTAACGCTGGTTCTCCAGAAAGTGCAGGAGAGGCTGTAGTTCAGCAGGTAAGGAAATTAGGAAATCAGCTGATTACAGCATCCTTGATGCAGACAAAGCAAACTGCTAAGTTTTTGGGAATTCGTAATTCATAATTAAGAAGCTATTGCAGCGAAATTAAATGCAGTTTTGCCACCATCTCGCTACGAGCTGAAACCCCTAATTTGCGAAACATCCGTTTTAAGGCTTGCTTGACAGAATTTTGGGTAATCCACAGTTTTCCACCAATTTCGGCATTTGTTAACCCCTGCGCGACTAATTCGGCAATTTCTAACTCCCGCGCGGTGAGAGGACTAGCTAACTGAGAATTAGATATTTTGGGAGGTTTTGCTCTGAGAGTTGCTAGTTTTGCTGATAGATGAATACACAAGGCGCTTAAATCAGCTAAATCATCAGCATCAAAAGGGGGATTACCCTTATCCCTTGCTAAGTTGAGTGTGCCTACAAGTCTACCATCGCAAACAATGGGCCCGGTCATTACGTGTTCATGGTCATGGCGTGAGCAAAAATTTTTCCAATCTCCTGGGGATAATACTGATTGTTCATGGGCGGGAGCGTGACGTTCAACCACATAGCGCCCGACGGGATTGCTTTCCATACAGACTGCGGGAATAGCCTGGGGATAAATATCAGCTGTGGGTTGTTCATCGAGAAGATAAATCCCCCAATGTTGCACGCCAAAATGTTCGCTAATTTTATCCGTCAGAGCTAGTCTTAATTCTGACTCATTGCGGACATTAGCGATCGCTTGAAATACGGCGTGAAGAAAATTAGGCATAAGTGTACCCACTTGGGGACTATGCGGAGCTTCAGAATACTCTTATGCTAATACCAGCAAAGATAAAAAGCTAATAGAATTAGTCAAGCTAGGAGAAGCATATGACAGTAACAAAACTCTCTGCTCAGGAACTTTTCCGGGCTGCTTATGAGAACCGTTACACTTGGGACAAGACTTTCCCCGGTTATACCGCAGATATTACCTATAAATATGACGACAAAGTATTTACTGGTAAAGTGGTCATCGACGCTAACCTGAAGGCGGAAGTATTGGACGTAGATGACGAGCAAGCAAAAAAATCAATTCATGGACAAGCGTGGGAAATAGCTATTCACCGCGTCCGTCGCAGCTTTGAAGAAACCCATAGTACCAATACTTTTAGCTATGGTGACACTGACGAAACCGGCGCCACTGAAATTTTAGTTGGTGGTAAGTCAGAAGGTGATAAATACAAAGTCCGCAATAATGAGGTTTGCCACGTTCACCGTTTAATTCACGGTACCTTCGTAACAATTAACACATTCAGTAGTCACGATACAGGGGCAGGTTATCTATCCCATACTTATGACTCTGTGTATCATGACCCCAAAACTGGGGAACAAAAAGGTGGTAGAAGTGAGTTTACCGATGAATATGAAAAAGTTGGTGACTATTCCATTTTGAATCGTCGGGAGATTCGCACTGAAGCCGCAGGCAAAATATCTGTTCAAGAATTTGTGTTCTCTAACATTCAATTGTTAGAACCTGTTGCAGCTTAAGCTAAAACGTAAAGCTGAAGCTAAAAGCGATCGCACTTCGTACATGGGAGGCGATCGCTTTCAGTTTATCGTTACTTAATAACGATGCTATTGATTATTGATGCGGATAATTTATGCAGGAATTAACACTGTATCAATAACGTGAATGACACCGTTATCAGCAGCGACATCGGGTGTTGCAACATTAGCATCATTGATTTTGACACCATTGGAAGCGTCAATATTCACTTTGCTGCCTTCAACAGTAGTCGCTGACTTCATCTTAACTACGTCGGCTGCCAATACTTTACCTGAAACAACGTGATAAGTCAGGATTTTCTTCAGCTTAGGAATGTCCTTGAGTAATGCATCTACTGTACCTGCGGGAAGTTTAGCAAATGCTTCATCAGTAGGAGCAAAAACGGTAAATGGGCCGGAACCTTTGAGGGTATCCACTAAACCAGCAGCTTTGACAGCCGCAACTAATGTGTTAAAGGAACCAGCGTTTACGGCGGTATCAACAATGTCAGCCATGTTTTTAATTAACTTTTTTTACATTTCATCACAAATCTAAACGTTCCTTAAATATAAAGTCTCTATCTAAAGACATAAGTCCATCCATATGAATTGAATTATACTGAGTATTATACAAACACAAAGCCCAGTTGAAAATACTTATTTCAAATAATTTAGGACTTACGCAACTGGCATATTATTCGTCAGCTTATAAAATCTCTATGGGCCGCTACAAGCATCTGAGCCTGCCTTAAAACATTGCCAAATAAATAAGTAGGAATCTGCCAGGCTGCAACGGTCACTTCTTTAGTAATGTCTTGGACGCTAATTGCGATTAATTCATGATCTGGTGGCTCTCCCTCAATCGCACCAGACCAAGTAAAAGCTAACAAGAAATCATCGTATCCAGGTAAAGATGCAACTAAGCACTCTTCTGGTACTGCTTGACAATTAATCCCGTATTCATTGGCCAATGCTATTAATTTTTGATAATTATTTAAATTTGTCATTTGTCTTTGGCGTTGCTGTAACAGCAGCTACTATCAAATTTCCTTAACTAGTGAAGATTCAAGTTTCTGCTGCAAATTGGAGTTCGTCAAGTGGAATCTTACTGCAAATGCTTAGTTTCATTAGCAACAATTACTACAGTTTTTAAACGTTTTATTTGATTTTATTTTTCAATTTAAAGGAGTGCAGAGGTTTCATGAAAGCTTTATGCTGCGTGTGGGAAAAAATTGGGTTGTTCCTATGTATTGAAATGTATTGATATGTATATATATGTTGCTTGATAGTTGGCATTAAGCAAGTTACTTTAGATACTTATCACATAAAAAATTCCGCCCATGCGCCTGACTTCATTGGATGTGTTTCGCGGTATTACTATTGCTGGCATGATTCTTGTCAACATGGCAGGAGTTGCAGGTAATGTCTATCCGCCCTTAGCCCATGCCGATTGGCACGGTTGCACACCCACAGATTTGGTATTTCCCTTCTTCTTATTTATTGTCGGTGTAGCCATGACTTTTTCTTTGGCAAAGTATACCGAAGTCAACAAACCCACATCAGACGTTTACTGGCGGATCTTGCGCCGCGCCGCCATACTTTTTGCCTTGGGGTTGATACTAAATGGCTTTTGGAATCAGGGTATTGGGACTTTTAATGTAAGTAATATCCGCATTATGGGAGTGTTACAAAGAATCAGTCTTACATATCTGTTTGCCTCCCTCATAGTCCTTAACCTCCCTCGCAAAGGGCAATGGATACTGGCAGGTATATTACTCATAGGCTACTGGCTAACGATGATGTATGTCCCAGTTCCCGATTATGGTGCAGGTGTACTGACGCGGGTAGGTAACTTTGGCGCTTATATTGACCGCTTAATTATTCCCCAGGCTCACTTATACGCAGGTGACGGTTATAAAAATTTAGGAGATCCAGAGGGACTATTTAGCACTATTCCCGCCGTCGTTAATGTCCTGGCTGGCTACTTTACAGGGCAATGGATACGCAATCAGCCAGTCAAATCTCGCACAAGTTTAGGGTTATTATTATTTGGGATTGGTTGCTTAATTATTGGTTGGGCGTGGGGTTGGATATTCCCCATCAACAAGAAATTATGGACAAGTTCCTATGTTGTCTTCAGCAGTGGTTGGGCATTACTATTACTAGCAGCTTGCTATGAACTCATCGAAGTCCGACTGATTCGTCGCTGGGGTCAGCCTTTTGAAGTGATGGGCTTAAATGCGATCGCACTGTTCACTGCATCGGTTTTATTAATTAAAATCTTAGTTAAAACCAAAATCGGCACGGGTGAAAATGCCATCACCACCTATAATTGGATTTACCAAAATATTTTCGCATCTTGGGCAGGTACTTTCAACGGCTCATTCTTATTCGCCCTAGTAACCGTTTTATTCTGGTTAGCAATTGCTTATCTCATGTATAGCCAACGCTGGTTTCTCAAAGTTTAAACTCTGTGCGATGCCACTTGCTACAAGTCGCTTAACCCGCCCAACGCAGTGGCTCCTCTGGGTGAAATTTAAAGTCACATCTTCATTATATTCACAAGAAACCTATATCTTTTGCTGCCTGTTGGGTATCGCTATTGCTCCACCCAACCTACAAATTTTGGATCTTATTCAATCCCCAATCCTTACCAATTTCGCCAGCCACCTGGGGATGCGACTTCACTATTAGACTTCAGTCCGTGATTTTGCAATAGTAACTGATATTCTGTACTGCTTGACCAACGATCAATTTCTTTGGCTCGGAGTACTGGTACTGGATGACTTAACTGCGCTGTGCGGGCTTCTTTGACCATTTCACCCAATTCCGTCTTACTAATATCATCGTAAGCGCGAGCTTGGTCAACGAAGGCATCTAAATTAAGTTGCGGTGCTAAAGTGGGTGAACCACCTGCTAACTTCATTAATACCGACATCACAACTTTGGGATCTTGGGTGGCTAACAATGCAGCGCGATCGCAGGTAAACTCAGCACAGCGTACCCATTCTAAAAGTTGTGATTGTATGGCTTGAGCCAGAAAAGCTCCCACATTAGGCACAATGGACGCCGCTAACACTAATAAGTTTACAGGTGTGAGGTAGACACTATGGTCACACTTGAGATGCCCCAACTCATGGGCAATTACTGCCTGTAATTCCGCTGGTGTGAGGATATCAACTAGCGAAGTGTGTAGCACAATAAACGGCTGCTTACCCCGCATAGCAAAAGTGTAAGCATTAGGCGCCGGATGTTGGCGGATATACAACTGAGGAGGCTCTATATCGAGAATTTTGCAGGCTTCTAACAATAATTTGTATAAATCCGGCAGTTGATTTTCACCAACAAGTACACTAGCGGCAATATTTTCCACATAAAAAACTTGTTCGGCCATTGGCCCGAGCCAATTTCGCACCATCATATCCAAGCCTGGTATTTGCTTCAAAGATTTGGTAGCTTCCAGGTCTAATGGATGACGAAACGAGTCAGCTTTTAAACCGATTAATGGAGTTTTAAACAAGGACATGATGTAGCAAGCTGGAAAAACAAAATATCAACAGCCTCCCACAGACAGTATAGCGAGATTATTCATGAGATATTGGCGACTAGAGAAGCTAGAGGCTAGAGGTTAGAGTAATTTCTAGTCCCTAGTCCCTAGTCCCTAGTATTCCAGGGCGTAAATAGGCATACCATTTGAAATCGTCAAACAGCCTGTTTGATAAGCCTTTTGACTTTTGACTTTTGACTTCCGCCTTGCGGTACTAGCCCCTAGTCCCTAACTATGTCGAAATTGATGCCGGGTTAGAAGCTAATTCTGCATTTGCTGGTACATCGCTCACACGCAGAATTTTTGCTCCCAATTTTTCTAATTTCATATCAATTCGATCATAGCCACGATCAAGGTGGTGTAGGCCCTGAACTGTTGTTTGCCCTTCGGCTGCCAGTCCGGCTAAAACTAACGCTGCCGATGCTCGTAAGTCTGTACCTATTACTGGTGCGCCAGATAACATTGGTACTCCCCTGATGAAAGCAGTGTTGCCTTTTACCCGAATATCTGCTCCCAAGCGATTAAGCTCGGAGGCATGACGCAAGCGGTTTTCAAAGACAGATTCGTTAATTAAACTGTCTCCTTCTGCTAAGGTAAGCAAGGCCATAAATGGAGCTTGCATATCAGTAGGAAAGCCTGGATGGGGTAGGGTTTCAATATCCCTAGCTTTGAGCGTTTCTGCTGGGAGGACACGTAAGCAGTCTGGTGCATCCTCAATGATGGTCACGCCAATTTCCCGCAGCTTGGCAATGACTGGGATTAAATGGTCTGGTAACACTGGCGACAAGCTAATTTCCGAACGGGTGATGGCTCCAGCTACTAAGAACGTGCCTGCTTCAATGCGATCGGGAATAATGCTGTAATCAACAGAGTGTAATTTAGGCACACCAACAATAGTAATTGTACTAGTGCCAGCACCCTGAATTTTAGCTCCCATAGCGTTACAGAAATTCGCCAGATCGGTTACTTCTGGTTCCCTCGCTGCGTTTTCGATGATAGTTTCGCCATCTGCGAGGGTGGCAGCCATCATCAAAGTTTCGGTTGCTCCCACACTGGGGCTATCTAGGTAAATTTTGGCTCCTTGTAATCGGCCATTACTCCCTGGAATATAAGCATTACAAATGCCATGTTCAATCTGCACTTCAGCTCCCATTGCTTGCAGTCCGCGGACATGCAAATCAACTGGTCTAGCACCAATGGCACAACCTCCTGGTAATGGCATTTGTGCCACTCCTAGGCGCGCCAAAATTGCCCCAATGGCAAAAAAACTTGCTCGCAATTGGGTAACTAGTTCGTAGGGAGCTTTTGATGTAGTAATTTCGCTGGCATTGATGTCTAAAATGTCCCCTTGTCTTGTTAAGCGCAAACCTAAAGCTGATAAAACCTGACCCATCCGCTCTACATCGGCTAATAAGGGCACATTGCGGATGCGACAGTCTCCTGAACACAACAAAGCCCCAGCCATAATTACCAAGGCTGAATTTTTGGCTCCGCTAATTTTCACATGCCCCTGCAAACGATGCCCACCCCATATTTGCAAGACTGAGGAGTCTGCTTCAGGAGAAAGCTTGGCATCTGGTAAGCTGCTAGAAGGATTAATAAGCCTACCTCCAAAAAAAATACGTAATTTTATAGGTTAGAAGTTGGTTTCGATTCTACAGTAAAGAATTGGTTTGTCTACATTTTGTCTTCATATCTTGCACAAATAAATTTCCTTTTAGATGTGCTTTGTAAGCTGTAAGCCATCTATGGCAAGCTTGTTGAGCATTTGACACTTCCAATTCTCATGAATGTTCAAGTATACCCCTTAGGCACAAATTAATACACAGTGATCTAGGATTTGGCAAATAAAACAGATAGGGGAGAAGTCCCCAATAACTTGACAAATATAAATTATTAAGCAACAATGATAAATTGTCGATAAACATTGACAATACCAGCGGAACTGGCGGAATGGCAGACGCGCTAGATTCAGGTTCTAGTGCCGCAAGGCTTCCGGGTTCAAGTCCCGGGTTCCGCATAGGGATTTTGGATTAATCCAAAATTTAAAATTCAAAATCGTGTTAACTAGTTTACAAAATTCCCTAGTCAAACAAATTCGTAAACTGCACTCTACCAAGGAGCGCCATAAGCAGCAATTATGTTTACTGGAAGGAACGCATTTGTTGCAGGAAGCTTGCGCGGTAAATTACCCACTGGTAACAGTGTGTTGTACACCCCAGTGGCAAACTACACATACTTCTCTTTGGGATGAGGCTTGTAGCTGTTGCGATCGCGCGGAAATTGTTAGCGAAGATGTTTTGGCGGCCATGGCTACGACAATACAGCCAGATGGTGTAATTGCCACAGCTAAACGAGTTAATCAGCAAATTAAATTACCTACTACTGGTTTAGTCCTCGCCTTAGAAACTATCCAAGACCCTGGTAATTTAGGCACAATGATTCGTACGGCGGCGGCGGCTGGCGCTACGGGTTTATGGTTGAGTGGTGATAGTGTAGATTTAGATAGCCCAAAGGTGTTGCGGGCTTCTGCTGGACAGTGGTTTCGCTTGCCAATGGCGGTGACTGAAGATTTAACAGCCACAGTAAAACAAAGTCAACAAGCCGGAATGCAGGTAATAGCCACCTTACCGACGGCAGATTTAACTTATTGGGATGTGGACTGGCGAAAACCTAGTTTAATTTTATTGGGCAATGAAGGAGCTGGTTTGTCGGCAAATTTAGCCGCAATAGCAGACAAACAAGTGAAAATTCCTCTGAGTCCAGGAGTAGAATCATTGAATGTGGCGATCGCAGCTGCTTTAATGTTGTACGAAGCTCAACGACAATATAATTTGTAATTACTATCAACAGCGAGAAGTTAAATTGTTATTTTGTCTTTTTGTCAAGATATTCTTCAATATCAGCAACTGCATCCTCTAAAGCCGCTAAATCAATAACTGTCAAATCTTCCACAAGTTCGACTTCATTTTTACTCTCATTGCGAACTGGGGGAGTCCCTTGATCTCCTTGTGAATTTTCTTGCAAGATATCCTCTAATTGCTCAAGGGATTTCTGGAACTCTTGATCTGCGGCTTGGCGGGGTTGGTGCTGATTTTGCTCCATAATGCTAAATATTGATGTAAAAATTCTGATTTACTAGCGTAATCTTGACAGCTATTCTACAGACGCAAATTTTGTATTATGTATAACATTAAATTTGTGTTTAGCTGCAAATAGCCAATCACACTGTATCAACTCTACACATTAAACAGCTGGACGGCAAAGTCAGGCAATATTCGGTAGTAGGTTGGTATGAACACTACTGATAAAACTAGCTGTTATCGCTCTTTGACAACGAGGAAATTCATCAAAAATGTTACTACATTTAAGCACTTGGCAGGAAATAGAAACTTATCTCCAGCAGTCTCAGGGCATGATTTTTCCCATTGGTTCCACAGAGCAACATGGCCCCACAGGATTAATTGGTACTGATGCCATTTGTGCCGAAGCGATCGCTCGTGGTGTGGGTGAAGCAACTCAAGCCCTAATTGGCCCGACAATCAATGTCGGCATGGCATTACACCATACTGCCTTTCCTGGTAGCATCAGTCTGCGTCCCAGCACTATGATTCAGGTAGTGCGAGACTATATTACTTGTCTTGCCAAAGCTGGTTTTACCAAGTTCTATTTTATCAATGGACATGGTGGTAACATTGCTACCCTCAAAGCTGCCTTTTCAGAAACTTATGCTCACCTAGAAGATTTACAGATTGCTAATGCCCCAAAGGTACAATGTCAAGTTGCTAATTGGTTTATGTGCAGTTCTGTATATAAACTTGCTAAAGAATTATACGGTGATCAAGAAGGCTCCCATGCCACACCCAGTGAAGTAGCACTTACCCAGTATGTGTATCCAGAATCCATTAAGCAAGCACCCCTCTCACCAGAAGTGGCTAGTGGACACAAGATTTATAGTGCAACTAACTTCCGCATCCGTTATCCAGATGGACGGATGGGATCAAATCCTGGTTTAGCAACCCCAGAACATGGTAAGCAGTTCTATGACTTGGCAGTGAAAGAACTCAGCGATGGATATCGGGAATTTTTAACCGCAGAATAAATATTCTCCAAATACAGAGACGTAAAAATTGCGTCTCTACTTCTATTTTTTTTACCCAAAATATTCTGTAGTGAGATTCTCTAGGAATTACTTTTTGACAAAGTAGCAACAACAGTTAAAAAAGAAATTTCATCAGTATAATACTGTTGTGATATCTGCTATGTTGGCAGGATAACTATACCAGTGACTCACTTAGATAACTTGGTTTTAGATTAAGAAAAGGTTAACAATATCACTTTCTCAAGCCTATTAATTAGGGTGACAACTTAAACAATATGGCTACAAAAAGCAAGAATCGAGAAACACTCATACTGGTGCTAGCTCTATTGATCACTAGTGGAGTTCTAGGATTAGCTTTGTGGTACTTCCAACTGTTTCCGAAAGTAATCCAAAATACTGGATCTCCTAATCAAATCAATAACGAGCAATCTTCTGATTCTCAACCTCAGCCAATTCAAAGTTTTGACCTAGCAAGTTTAGACACAAGTTTGCCCAACCCCAATGTTCTCACCATAGATGGCAGTGTCACCATCGTTACTTTAGTCAAGCAACTTCAGATTGCCCATAACGTGGCGAATCCTTACTTACCCACAACCTACGGCTTACCAGATGGTAGACCTAACGGTACTAATGCCGGACTAAAAAATCTTATTGATGGCAAAGTATTAATGGCAGCTAGTTCACGTCCTCTCAATTCCAGTGAATTACAAGCCGGACTTGTGGGTGTACCCATCGCTCGTGATGCTTTAGCTGTAGCTGTAGGTATTAACAATCCCTATCAAGGGGAATTAACGATAGAACAATTGCGGGGAATTTTTCAAGGACAAATAACTGACTGGTCAGAGGTAGGGGGCCCGAAATTACCCATAAAAGTTATTAACCGTTCTCGTGACAGTGGTACACGGACATTCTTTCAAGAGGCTGTACTTTCAGGCCAACCTTTCGCACCCGATGGCGGCAACTTTAGCACGGTGGAGCAAGATGAAACCACACCCATATTACGTGCTTTAGGAAATGATGGTATCAGTTATAGCACTGTTACCCAAATCGAAAACCAAAAAACAGTGCGGATCATTCCTATTAATGGCATATCCCCCACAGATAAAATTGCCGTTGAGAATGGGACTTATCCCATTAGCCGAGTTGTTTATCTTGCAGTACCTAGAAAAACTAGTCCTGCCGTCAAGCAATTTGCTGATTTGGCTAAATCTTCTCCAGGACAACAAGCTATTCAACGAGCTGGCTTTATTCCCTTGCAATAGAAAACTTTATTTTCCAGCTTTCGATTTTATAGAGAAACATTCATCAGACATTCAACTAACACCGGAAAAAGTCAGGGAAAAATCTCCAAAATCATTCATATAGTCGATGACAATATCATAAATCAGGGAAATAATGCATCTATATTTTAATTCCATCTGCCTAGAGAGAGTTTCGCTAACTTAGCGACTATCTGTAGACTGGTTATATCGATCCAATTGAAGTAGAATCATGACTGACAATAACACACTGGCATCACGTCTTTATCCCACACGTATTGATATTCCGGCTGAAGCACGAGTACAAATCGTGGTAACTCTCAATAAAACATTGGCAGCTACCGCAGATTTGAAAACCCAGACAAAGCAAGCCCATTGGAACGTTAAGGGAACTGATTTCTTTCAGTTACACGAATTATTTGATGAAATGGCTGGTGAATTAGAAGCGTATATTGATATGGTTGCTGAACGCGTCACCGCTTTGGGTGGATATGCTTTAGGAACAGCGCGCGCTGCGGCTAGCAATTCTATCTTGCCAGAATATCCCTTTGATATTTTAGAGGGTATAGAGCATGTGACAGCTTTGGCCGATCGCTTTGCACTCTACGCTAAACATCTTAGAGAAGCCATCGACAAAACAGATAATTTAGGTGATGCTGATACCGCAGACCTTTACACCGAAATTTCCCGCACCATTGATAAGCGACTTTGGTTCCTAGAGGCCCATCTGCAAGTATCAGAAATCAAGAGTGAGAATGGTAAAACAAGTACTACAGCATCAAAATCAGCTGTTCTCAGATAAATATTTGAGTGATCCAACTGAATAGTATCTTTTTGGTAAGTACGTCACTTTTAAGTGCGTACTTTTCATTTTATGTGTATATACTTTACTATTAAAACAGTTCATAAATAAGTCTCAAAGAAATAAATTAAAAACTATGTAACCAAACCAAACGAATAAATTTTACATTGGTATCTTGCTCTGTAACGTGAGTGATTACAAACATCATGTAAGTACTAAATCCGCTTTTCATGAAAATTCAGTTAGTTGATATTTAAGTCAGCAAAAATTATAAAAATAGTATTTTTCAACTTGCAAACTTAATACTAACGAGGTAACTTTATGTCTCAAAATACAATTAACTATCTAATTCACGATCGCAATGCTCGTGGTCATGCTCAATTTGGCTGGCTCGATAGTTATCATACATTTTCCTTTGGTAGTTTTTACGATCCCAATCGCATGGGATTTCGCTCTCTGCGAGTAATCAACGATGATCGCATCGCCCCTGGAGCCGGATTTCCAACCCACAGTCATCGTGATATGGAAATTCTCACTTATGTCCTATCTGGTGCAGTAGAGCATAAAGACAGTTTGGGTACAGGGTCAGTAATTCGTCCTGGGGATGCTCAAATTATGAGTGCGGGTACGGGAATCGCTCACAGTGAATTTAATCCCTCACCAACTGAACCTTTACACTTATTGCAAATCTGGATTTTGCCAAACAAACAAGGGTTAGCGCCTAGATATGAACAAAAATCATTTTCTCCAGAAGAAAAGCGCGGTCAACTACGCTTAATTGCTGCTAAAGATGGGCGTGATGGTGCCGTGACAATTTATCAAGATGTTGATTTGTATGCATCTATTTTGGCACAGGGTGATGTTGTCAATTATCATGTCAAGCCTACTCGTTATGCGTGGTTACAAATAGCTGAAGGTGTCGCCACCTTAAATGGCGAGGAACTCAGAGCCGGTGATGGTGTGCAAATTAGTGGTGAGGAACAACTACAAATCAGCACCGACATTGGTACAGAATTTTTACTGTTTGATTTGGGTTGATCGAAATTAGGGATTAGGGATTAGAGACAAGACTAAATATCTCCCCAGTCCCTAGCCTCCCTTTAGCTAAGTAGAACGACTTGAAAAAACCAAACTATGTAAACTAATGTAAATTTACCTAAAATCAGTTCGTAGTCAGGACTTTAGTCCTGATTTGAGAACTAAAGTTCTCACTACAAACCTTTAATTATTTACCCTGTTCTACTTACACTAGAACTTGACAACAAGTAATCTAGAAGCAGCAAATATAGAATGTCTAAAAAGCGTAATTCACCAGACCCTATCGAGCTTTTTCCGTCGCACGCTTCCTATAGTTCAGAAAACTGGCAAGAAAGAGTTGCACAGGTGGGGTATCGCTTTAACCGACAGTATCAACAGCAAGACTTGGAATTACCAGCAGAATTACAAGAAATGCCCATATATCAAGAATGGGTTTCTGGTCTTTTGTCTGGGAGAATTGTTTCTCCTTTTTGGGAAATTGCTCAACCTAAAAAGAACCAGCACTGTTTGGATATTGGCTGTGGTGTTAGCTTGTTAATCTATCCTTGGCGGGATTGGCAAGCATATTTTTATGGGCAAGAAATTAGTACTGTAGCTAGAGATACCCTCAATTCCCGTGGGCCGCAGTTAAATTCTAAGCTATTTAAAGGTGTAGAGTTGGGGCCTGCTCATCAATTAAACTACTCGGCTGACCAATTTGACTTAGCGATCGCCACAGGTTTTAGTTGCTACTTTCCCCTAAAATATTGGAGTGCTGTCTTGGTAGAAGTCAAACGGGTATTGAAACCAGATGGACATTTTGTGTTTGACATCCTTAATCCCCAACAGCCTTTAGCAGAAGATTGGGCCGTGCTAGAAACATATTTGGGTGCTGAGGTGTTTCTAGAACCTTTAGCTGAGTGGGAAAAAATCATCAAAGCTAGTGGTGCCAAAATAGTAGGGCGGCAATCAGGAGAATTATTTGATTTATATAAGGTAAGGTTTTGATTGGGCGTGTTTTCCAACTTGTTGTATCCTCAAAAAATCAGCGATTGCATGGTATCGATGAACTGAGGATACTTAAGCACTTTTACATCAACCTGTATTTCTCATGCCGGCAGCAATACCGTTAATTGTTAACAGTGCGCCTCGTAATAACTCACCTTTGCTATAACGAGAGTGAATTACACCAGAGGTGGCAGTAATATTGCGGGATTGGCGCAGACGTTTAAGGAGAGAAACTTGGATAAATCCTAAAGGTACAATTGTGCCATTACGTAACTGTACAGAACGTTGTAACACAGGATCACCATCCAACAGCCGCTGATGTCCAGTGATTTTTAAGACTAAATCTCTGGTGAGATAAAATTCATTAGCAATTTGCTCAAAAACTTTTTCTAGCCGGTCTTTATCTTCAGGATTCCCTAGTTCTTCCACATAGTGATGTGCCATTTGCATGTCTACTTTGGCCAAGGTCATTTCTGCCTTGGAAATCACCATTTTGAAGAAGGGCCATTTCAAATAAAAATAGCGTAGCAATGTTAGGTGTTCTTCTGGTTCTTCATTCAAGAATCCTTGTAATGCTGTGCCGATACCATACCAAGAAGGGAGCAAAACCCGAGTTTGTGTCCAGCTAAATACCCAAGGAATGGCCCGCAGGCTGCTTAAATCTTTTTTCCCAGAAGGACGGCGTGCGGGACGGGAACTAATTTGTAGCTGGCTAATTTCTTCAATGGGGGTGACTTGGTGGAAAAAGTCGATAAAATCTGGTTGCTCATAAATCAAATTACGATAATGTTGCCGCGATCGCACGGCTAATTCTTCCATAATCTCATTCCAAGGTTCGATATCATCAAACCCTGTTCGCAGCAAACTAGCTTGAATTACAGCCGTGGTGATGGTTTCTAGATTATACAGAGCCAAATCCAGCAACGAATATTTGGAGGCTAACACTTCCCCTTGTTCAGTAATCTTGATGCGTCCATTAATACTGTGTCCTGGTTGGGCTAAGATAGCCTCGTAAGCTGGGCCGCCTCCACGTCCTACTGAACCACCGCGTCCGTGAAAAATGCGTAAACTCAAACCGTAGCTTTCGGCAATTGTCTGGAGTGATTTTTGGGCTTTATGAATTTCCCAGTTACTACTTAAAAAACCAGAGTCTTTGTTACTGTCAGAATACCCCAGCATTACTTCCTGTAAATTAGGGATGAGAGGGGAAGCTGTGGTGGGTATCAGTGGTAAGGAATTATCTTGGCTAGCGTGAATTGCTGCGTAGCCACCTGCTAACAAAGCCCGATATAAGGGTAGTTCAAACAACTGCCGCATGACGCTACGGGAGCGTTGCAAGTCTTCTACTGTCTCAAATAACGGTACAACTTGAATTGTGCCTACAGCAATAGCGGGGTCAAAAAGTCTGGCTTCTTTGGCTAATAGCAAAACTTCCAGGACATCGCTAACTTCGCGGCACATACTAATAATGTAAGTTTGGCAGATGTTAACACCAAACTCTTGCTGTAGCGATCGCAAGACGCGGAAAGTTTGCACGACATCGTTGGTTTTTTCCGAAAATGGTAATTCTGCCGGAATTAATGGTCTACGGGTTTGTAATTCCCCGGTTAACCAAGCAACTCGCTGTGCTTCGGATAGTTCGTTGTACGGTTGGGGTAATACTTGCAGATATTCGAGAATTTCATTCAATGCATCGGAATGTCTGGTTGATTCTTGGCGGATATCCAACTGAGTCAAGTTAAAGTCAAAAATTTCTACTTGACAAATTAGCGTTTCTAACTCCCGACAGCTTAAACCCGTTTCGGTCAAGTTATGTTGAATTAACCGCAGTTCTGCCAAAAACTCTGACCCCGAACGATACAGGGGCTGGTCTTCGTTTTTGGGCGTTTCTCGATTATATAAAGCGATGTTGCGATCGCGGCTATTTTCCAGTCGTCTGAGTACATATGCTAGTTTCAAACGATAGGGTTCCTGGCGATAACGCAACGCTAGGGCATCATACACATCACTCAACTGGGATTGATCGAGTTCTAAGGATTCTAGCAAGTCTGGTAAGACATCGCTCCAGTGCATCGATACACTCAATAATTCAATCAGCTGTTTCACTGAGCGAATATATCTTTCCAACACCATTTTGCGCTGATAGCAGGCTGTTTGCCAGGTGGTTTCTGGTGTGACTGAGGGGTTCCCATCTCGATCTGAACCTACCCATGAACCAAACGAGCAAAAGTTTTTTCTGGGCGGTTCTAACCAAGGAAATGTCTTACCTAAAGCGTATTTGAGACGTTTATATAGTTGGGGAATGCCATCAAATAACACTTCTTGGAAGTAATGTAAGGCATAATCTACTTCATCCAAGACCGTAGGCTTAAACTGGTGTAGTTCATCTGTCCGCCACCACAGGCGAATTTCTTCTAGCAATTGTTCGCGCAAGTCTGCTGCTTCCCAAGGATATCCGCCTAAGCTGCCATCGGCGCGATTTTCCACTTCATCCAGCTTTTGGAGGAGGCTAACTACCTGCCGTTGTTTATCGCGGATGGTATGACGGACAATTTCTGTGGGGTGTGCTGTAAATACCAACCGTACATCTAGTTGGGCAACTAAGCGTTGAATTTGCTGGGGTGGTACATTCAGCTTGAATAAATGGGGAAATAAGGTAGCAAAAGTACCTTTTTGTTTACCGATGGATTTGGTAACCCAACTTTGGGAAAACAGTTCTACTTCTATATTTTTATGAACAATGGGATCATCTTCTTTTTGGTTGGAGGAATAGGTAACATTGGAGCGAGTTTCCTCCTGAATAATCGTTTCGGCTTCTCCCTCGGAATAGCGGGTTAATTGCTGCTGTTGTTCATATTCTTGCTCTATGATGTTAATCAACTGAAAATACAGGGCAAAGGCACGAGCCGCGCGAATTGCCTCGTTAATGTTCAATTGTTCAATTAACTTCACCGCAGATGAGGCTTGGTCGTTAGTCGTTTGTCCTTCTGGTGAACATAAATCGCGTAATTGTCGCAATAAATCCACCATTTGTTGACCGCATTCTTGTCGGAGTACTAATTCCCACAATTCCTCCACCACCTGGAGCCGATGACGCAAAAATAATTCCGACGCGGGGTAAAAATTTGCCGCATGAGACACAGAGTATAAAGCAGAACCCATAATTTTTGCTCTGGTAAAGCCGATTAATGTTGACATCACATAACTTGGCATTAGCGATTGGGATTAATCATCTCAAATTCGCTAAAATTCCTGAAGTCTTTTAGGTTTTAAATATATTTGTTAAGTTAGATTGCTAAAATCGCTGTCTTCTGGAAAGGGGAGAATTGGCAGGCGATCGCCGCGAAACAATTCTTCACTAGCTTGTCCCATAGATTCTAGGGCTTTTACTGTGGCCTTTTCTGTGGTGAGCAGCAGTAGTATAGACGCTGTACCTATTTGTAAGAGGAAAGATTGGGGAATGCTAAACAAAACCAGATTTAATCCGGGGTTATGTGACGATTGTTGGGTAGTAGAAGTCATTGCTAATTTTTTGTGGTTGGCCAATGAGTAAAACGAAACGCGAAATTCAACATCTGTGAGAGTTTCCAGGGCACAAATCTATCTTGGCCGATCTTGCCAGCCCAGAAGGTAACGAAATTGTTAACAGAAAACGGCAAAGTGTGATAAACCTATGTTTCTAGTTTACAAGCCCTGAGTGCCTTTCTGAGTGCTGAAGCGTTTAGTACGGCGTGAGCCAGTTCTGATTGTTGAGTTCACATTTAAATGACCAATGACTAATGACTAATGAAAACAGTATTACTAGATAGTCAGCAATCTTTAGTGCAGTGGGTAAGCCAAGCAACAGGGATCAACTCTTTCGGGGTGAAAGTCCGGTTG
Organism: Anabaena sp. CCY 9613; assembly: GCF_963920895.1. Classification (NCBI taxonomy): domain Bacteria; kingdom Bacillati; phylum Cyanobacteriota; class Cyanophyceae; order Nostocales; family Nostocaceae; genus Anabaena; species Anabaena sp. CCY 9613. The sequence continues at coordinate 105,296 of NZ_CAWUDE010000004.1, read as the reverse complement.
CGGGGAAATGACCTACACATTTTGTGTGAAGGTTCAGAGTGTCCTCAACGCTGGCGCACTCTGTCTGACTTGCTTCATGCACTACAGCAAACAGATCTGGATCGGATTACAAGTAACGAACAACCCTCAATATACCAAGTATTTGTCTATGGGCGGAAGAAGGGGGAATATCGCCCCAAGTGGTGTCACCGGGTTTATTTAAACCAGCTAGAACGGCATCTAGAACAGGTAGAACAAGCTCTAGAAGATGCCGAAAAATCCGCTACCGTAGGTGGGGCGCTGATTGTTTCTAACGAAAGTTTGGCGCGTCGGGGGGACCCCAATGCCATCGCGCGTTATCTGAGCGAAACTCTCAGCCCTTTGGGTGTGTCTGTGCAGGTACAAACTCAGCCGCAAAGCCCCAAAGAACCTAGTCAAGCTGTAGTCAACCGCCTGTGGATATTTTGTCAGTCTAGCTATAGCCCAGATTCATCGTTATTAGCCGAACCCATAGCCCAACAGTTGCGACATTTGAAGTTGTCTGGCTATCAAGATGCAGTAATTGTTTCCCAAGTCAGTGGTGAAACCGCATCAGATTGGCGGCTGAGAATAGACTTGCGTCCCCCAGAAGTGATGCTCAAGGACTGGGCTAGGTGGGGAGATGTCCAGGCGATCGCTCGGCTATTAACTGAGTTATTGTCAGAGTTTAAGGTGGCTGTCCAAGCTTCTTTGAAAGAATCAACTTTACATATCTTTTGCACCCCAGCTTTTGATCCTTTAGAAACTGCACCAGCGCCAGATAAAGCCCAGTGTTTAAAAATAATTAGCCACCAATTAGAAAAAATCGCTCCCCAAGGCATTCTGGCTGCGACTATTTACGGACAAAAAACCGCCGATAATCAACCAGCGTGGATTGACTGGCTGACTTTACCTGCCACAGAGCATCCAGCCTTAGCACCTTTACCCTTAGAATTAGCCAGTGATGGTGATGAACCAGCCATTATTTTCTTACTAGAGCGCTTACTTAATTCTGACTTGGATTGGCGGTTAAAAACTGGTGGTCTACGGGTGCTGTTACTACGTAAAGGTGACTTGTTACACATCATGTGTGATGCACCTATTTGCCCAGCCCGTTCCCAAATAGCCAATAAAGTTACTCAGTTTTTGCGTCTGTTAAAACTTCCTGGCATTACGGGGGTACGTGTATACGGTCGTCGTGCTGGTAACAAGGAACCCTTTTGGCATCACGGTGTAGATTTGACACAACGCCAACGTTTAGTTCCCGAAGCTACCCCAGAATTTGCAGCTACTTCGGAATACGTAAGTGAGCTTTTAAGCACCGAAACCAACGATCCGGTGTTACGCCCCGATTTAACTTCCGAGGAAGTACAAAATTTTGTTACCGAAGTAGCACGCGACTGGGCGACAACTGCAACTACTACAGCTAAAAAGTGGCTCATAGGAACGCAGATATTTACAGATAGTAGTCAAGCAATACCCCAAAACCCTGATTATCAAGGGCTGAAGATAGCTTTAGTCTGGGGTACCTTGGGCTTATTACTGACCCTGCAAACCGATTGGATTTTGGGTTACATTACTAATCTTCCTGTACCGAGTGCGCCCCAGACAGCTAGTGTTGCACCTGCATCTTTGGAGGAAGAAGCTTCATTAAATGCTGAAGTAGAACAGAGTCAAACAGCAGCATTTTTTACCAGCAGGTTGCAAAAACAATCGTCTTCCAGTCAAGGTAATGCATTTAATGCTTCTGGATTTACCCAAGGCGATGATGGACAACAGACAATTTTAAGGGCTGGGCCACTCAAAGAAAAAGCCAACGCCGCAGCTATTTTATTAGCCGCGCGATCGCAAATGCCCAGTTTCAATTCCCGGCAATTAGACGAGCAACTAGCATTGTATAAACAGCGAGTTGCCAAAAACGGTAAACCCGCAGATATCTTAATTATTGGTTCCTCTCGTGCTTTGAGGGGCATTGATCCGGCTGCACTGGCTAAAGCTGTAGCCCAGCAAGGTTATCCCCATCTTGATGTATTTAACTTTGGGGTGAACGGTGCGACAGCACAAGTTGTAGACTTGATTATTCGTCAAGTGCTAGAGCCATCAGAACTACCAAAACTGATTATTTGGGCCGACGGGGCCCGGGCTTTCAATAGTAATCGTGAAGATGTCACCTTTAAGGCGATCGCAGCATCAGCAGGTTACAGACAAGCATTAACTACTGCTAGTCAAGATGAATTGCTGCCAAATTCTGACAATGCGGAGATTCAACCACAAGCAGTACCAAAAACACAAACTAATAGTTATCAAGCCGTAAATAAGTGGTTAAATCAGGCAGTAGCTAGTGTTTCTATGAGCTACAAAAACCGCGAGCAAGTGCAATCTTTGTTACATAAACAACTGCGATCGCTACCCTTATTTAACGAATCTCAGACTATGGCATCACAGCCCCAGTTAACCATAAATAATCCTGAACTAGAAACCCCCCAGCAGGCAGTTGATTTTGATGGTTTCCTGGCTTTATCTGTGCGTTTTAATCCTATACAACACTATCGAAAACACCCTAGAGTTGCCGGGAATTACGACAACGACTATAGATATTTTCAAGTAGAAGGTGAACAAAATGTTGCTTTTCAAGAAGTTTTGCAATTTACCCAATCTCGCAATATTTCTTTAGTCTTTGTCAACATGCCTCTAACTGCCGATTATTTAGATTCAGTACGTACAAACTATGAACAAGAATTTCAGCAACACATGTTATATCAAGCGACAAATCCCAACTTTATCTATAGAGACTTAAGCCAACTTTGGCCAAAAACCAATGATTATTTTTCTGACCCCAGTCACCTTAACCGTTTTGGTGCCTATGAAGTCTCGAAAAAGTTAGCTAATGACCCCATGATTGCTTGGCCGACGAAGTAAGCAATGGAGAATTTGGATTAGCGAAACTTACGCAGGTTTCTAATCCAAAAACCAAAATCTAAAATTACATGACCAATGACTAAAATATGAACTTTATTTCCATCTTCTATGGGCTGTTTTTATTGAGTGTGCTGGGAATTTACTGGTCTGTAAATCACCAGAAATTGCGGTTGTGGACTTTGCTGATTGCTAGCCTGGTTTTTTATGCATCTTTAAATGTCCAGTACATCCCATTATTGTTAGCACTGACTTTTATTAACTTTCGTGTGGGGCGAGAGATTGGCAAAAACACTTCACCAGGACAACATGCTGTTGACTGGCAAATTTCTAATGAAGAGTGGCAGTTTGCTAATGCTGACTGGAATCGTCGCCGATTGAAGGTATTGTGGTTGGGTATATTTTTAAATGTTGTATTGTTACTCGGCTTTAAATATTTACCCGCTGTTCTCAAACATGTTTTTAATTGGCAAATTAATTCGCCAGATGCAAGTTTTAATTTAATTGCGCCTTTGGGAATTTCATTTTTTACCTTTGAATGCATTGCCTATTTAGTAGATATCTATCGTGGGGCGCCGGCTACTGATGATTTTCTCAAGTTTGCTACGTATAAATTATTCTTTGCTAAACTAATTTCTGGTCCCATTACTCGATACCATAGCCTAGCAACTCAATTCAATTCACAACAATTTCCCACTGCTGACAGAGTGACACACGCCTCCTGGTTAATTGCTAAGGGCGCAGTCAAAAAAGGTATTTTGGCCGATAATTTGGGAATTTTCGTTGATTTATGCTTTGGTAACTTACAACGGGCGGGTAGTGGTGATTTATGGTTGGCGACATTTGCCTACGGTTTGCAGTTGTATTTAGATTTTAGTGGTTACGTCGATATTGCCCGTGGTAGTGCTTTACTCTTTGGCTTGGTTCTACCGGAAAATTTTGACTTTCCTTACTTCAGCACTAGCATTGCCGAATTTTGGCGGCGCTGGCACATGACTTTGGGAGATTGGTTACGCAACTATATTTATTTTCCTTTGGGTGGTTCGCGTCAAGGCTTGACTCGTACTTGCGGGAATTTGTTGATTGTCATGCTGATTGCGGGTATCTGGCACGGCTCGTCTTGGGGTTTTATTGTTTGGGGTGTGTTCCACGGTTTAGCTTTAGGGGTGCATCGCCTGACAGATGTGACGAGCGATCGCTATGAAAGTCTGGAACATTTCTGGCAAAATCCTCTAGGGATAGTTGTTGCTTGGTTCTTAACTCAACTGATGGTTTTTACCTCTTGGATTTGGTTCCGCCTTCCCAACCTCCAAGACTCTTCTTGGGTAATTCGGCATCTTTGGGGGCATACTGCTGATGCTCAGTTTGCTCAAAAGGTTTATGTAGAAGCTCTGAATATGAGCCAATATCAACTTACTTGGATTCTAGGGACTTTAGCCGCTTTTATGGGTATAGTTTATGCCTTGAATGGCAGGCTGAAGTTAGAGTTCAACTGGCCCGTCAAGCTTGTATTCGTACCCTTATGCTTTTACGCTGTGTGGTTACTCGCTCCCGAAGGCAGTTTACCTTATATCTATTTTGATTTTTAAAATCGCCACATGGTTATATAAGTAAATATAATGTTTTTGCCAAAAAGAATAAAAAAATAATACTTTGAATAACGTAAATACATGTTAAGTTTATTAGAACGGGCGTACAAAAAATGCGTCTAATTCATTACATTCATTAGCAATCATAGAAATATGACCACTACCTTACAACAGCGTCAAAGCGCTAACGTATGGGATCGCTTCTGCGAGTGGATCACCAGCACCGACAACCGGATTTACATCGGTTGGTTCGGCGTCCTCATGATCCCAACCCTACTAGCAGCTACCACCTGCTTCATCATCGCCTTCGTTGCCGCACCTCCAGTAGACATCGATGGTATCCGTGAACCAGTAGCAGGTTCATTGATCTACGGAAACAACATCATCTCTGGTGCAGTTGTTCCTTCTTCCAACGCTATTGGCTTGCACTTCTACCCCATCTGGGAAGCAGCTTCCTTAGATGAGTGGTTGTACAACGGCGGCCCTTACCAATTGGTAATTTTCCACTTCTTGATCGGTTGCGCCTGCTACCTAGGTCGTCAGTGGGAACTATCTTACCGTTTAGGTATGCGTCCTTGGATCTGTGTAGCTTACTCTGCGCCTTTGGCATCAGCTACAGCAGTATTCTTGATCTACCCCATCGGTCAAGGTTCATTCTCTGATGGTATGCCTTTGGGTATCTCCGGAACCTTCAACTTCATGATCGTGTTCCAAGCAGAACACAACATCTTGATGCACCCCTTCCACATGTTAGGTGTGGCAGGTGTCTTCGGCGGTTCTTTGTTCTCCGCGATGCACGGTTCCTTGGTAACCTCATCCTTGGTACGTGAAACCACCGAAACCGAATCACAAAACTACGGTTACAAGTTCGGACAAGAAGAAGAAACCTACAACATCGTTGCAGCCCACGGCTACTTCGGTCGGTTGATCTTCCAATACGCATCATTCAACAACAGCCGTTCCTTGCACTTCTTCTTGGCTGCATGGCCAGTAATCGGTATTTGGTTTACCGCACTGGGTATCAGCACAATGGCGTTCAACTTGAACGGTTTCAACTTCAACCAATCAGTAATTGATTCTCAAGGTCGCGTCATCGCTACTTGGGCAGACGTAATCAACCGCGCTAACTTAGGTATGGAAGTAATGCACGAGCGTAACGCTCACAACTTCCCCCTAGACTTGGCTGCTGGTGACGTTGCACCTGTTGCATTGACTGCACCTGCAATCAACGGCTAATCTTCAAAGCTTAGTTGAATAAGAAACGCCTCCTGGAAACGGGGGCGTTTTTTTATGTATGTATATTTGTGAAGATTATTTAATTCGTCGAACTCAGGAGTCTCCCAGTAACTTTTCTTAATATAAATTTTGAAACAATAAATTGAAAAATACTCATAATTTATGTACACCTGATATTAAGAGCCGGAATTAAGTTCCCTTTGTTCACACCATCTCCCTGGGGAAATTAATGAGTAGCATTTTGAGTGTGAGGCAATTCACAAAGGTTCCGGTGATTAGGGAGAAGGTATTTGGCGAAAGTATGTGAAAACAGGAATTTTCTCAATTTTTAGAACTTGAGAAACTTTGTCGTCAGCATTTATTAAACAATACAGCCATGTCCACAACTCTAAGAAGAACCGAAGGCGGTAACCTGTGGGAACGGTTTTGTCAATGGATTACTAGCACCGAAAATCGCATTTATATCGGCTGGTTCGGCGTAATCATGATTCCCGTCCTGTTGACCGCTACCATCTGTTTCATTATTGCCTTTATTGCTGCACCTCCCGTCGATATTGACGGCATTAGGGAACCAGTTTCAGGTTCTCTGTTATATGGCAACAACATCATTACTGGTGCTGTTGTACCGACATCCAACGCTATTGGTTTGCACTTCTACCCCATGTGGGAAGCTGCTTCTATAGATGAATGGCTTTACAATGGCGGCCCTTATCAGCTAATTATTTTACATTTTCTCATTGGTATTTTTTGCTGGTTGGGTCGGCAATGGGAGTTAAGCTATCGTCTGGGAATGCGTCCCTGGATTTGTGTGGCGTATTCTGCACCTGTAGCGGCTGCAACTTCTGTGTTTTTAATTTATCCCATTGGTCAAGGTAGCTTTTCTGATGGAATGCCTTTAGGCATTAGTGGTACCTTTAATTTCATGTTCGTGTTCCAAGCCGAGCATAATATTCTCATGCACCCCTTCCACATGCTGGGTGTAATTGGGGTGTTTGGTGGCGCGCTGTTTTGTGCGATGCACGGTTCTTTGGTAACTTCTTCTCTAGTCAGAGAGACTACTGAAATTGAATCACAAAACTACGGTTACAAGTTCGGGCAAGAACAAGAAACCTATAGTATCGTAGCCGCTCACGGTTATTTTGGTCGCTTAATTTGGCAATATGCCAGCTTTAATAATTCACGTTCTTTGCATTTTTTCTTAGCTGCTTGGCCTGTAGTAGGTATTTGGTTTACGGCTTTAGGTATCAGCACAATGGCGTTTAACTTGAATGGATTTAATTTCAACCATTCAGTTCTTGATTCTCACGGTCGTGTAATTAATACATGGGCCGATGTGCTAAACCGTTCCAACCTGGGTATAGAAGTTATGCATGAGCGTAATGCTCATAATTTTCCCCTAGATTTGGCTAGTGGTGAGGCTATTCCCGTGGCGTTGATTGCACCTGCAATTCATGGTTAATCAACAATTTTAGTTACATATAGCGTGTTGCAACTGAGTGAGGTACATTGATAGCTTGCGTAGCGTAGTTATAGACATTAAAAAATACGGTTAAATATCTGTACCTCATGAATATGAAAACGCTATCAAAAGGGCCTCCTGTTTTCAGGAGGCTTTGTTTATGTGGTTGAATTATGAGCAACATTTTGTAACCACAAACAATATAAACAGGTGGCTACAAAATTAATAAATATTGATTACAACTATTTGCTGCATACTTGTTTAAGTTAAGGTTGCAAATCAAAAGTTAAGGTAGTAAATTCTAAAGTTAAGGTGCTAAAGTCATTAACTTTTCTATATCGACATTTGCAGATTTAAAACTTATAAAGAAATTATCAACTCTAGGAAATACCAAACAAGGATCAAATGATGTAATTTGTATAGTTTCCAGCAAATGAAAAAAATCTAATTCATGCAACGAATTAGTAGCTGGTATTCACATTAGCTAATTACTACGATATGGCAATACACACAGATAATTTATTGACTTCGACTCTAATTTAACAATTTGTTCACTAATCAAAAATCAAAAGGACATGAAACTATGGCACGTTGTACTATCGATGCAGTAAACGATCCAATGGGAGTACCCTTATATCCTTCTATTAATTCAATGCATCCTTTTACATATTTAAAACAAGGAACTGAAGTTGGTACTCTCGGTCAACCCCAAAATAATAGACAAGAAATTTATGCAGTTCTTAAACCAGAAAATAAAGGATGGGTTAATACAGCAAATTTAATTTGTCCGGTCATGAATCAAACCCTTATTTCTGCCGTAAAAAGTGGATTAACAAATTCATCATCATTCAGTCAAACTTCACCAACTTCAGGGAATTTAACTGCTATTGACTCAAGTCTTTCATACAACAAAAGTAGTATTCCCACCGACTTAGTATTGGCACATTCCAATACCACTTTATTTGCTCAAGCTGCTACTAAAGGTGTACTCAAACAAAGGGGAGTGAATATAGATGATCCTAATTTCTACAAGACAGAAACATACTACAAAGAGTTTGTTACTCAACTTACAGAACTCGGATTTATTGTTGAGAATGTAGCTGATGATAAAGTTAACAGAAATACCTATTCTGGCGAAGTGAAGATATCGGAAATCCTCACGGATATTGTTGGTCTTTATCTGGGAGCAGAAGCCTTTGCTGAATTTAAAGATTTGATGTCAATCCTTCCGAGTGCGAATGATGACAAAGTTTCCAATTTCTTGAACTTTTGGTGGTCTAATGCCAAGTTTACTGATTCAGAAAGTCGGTTTGCTATAGGGCCATTAGAAGATGTGAATGGCATGCCAACATCAACAATAGTTCACTACTCATTCGACATATATATGCATGATTGGCGTTCTTTGTTTGTTTCGTATCATCATGAAAAGTTCGATGTGTACAGCACAGCGATTAAGCTAACACTTGATATGGATATTTATCATAGTGTGCAAGATATGATTACAAATGCACTCAAAGGGCAAATTGCCAATCATATCAAGCATATTCCTTTAGATTTTGGTAACTAGAATCCCCAAATTTACTAGTTCTCAATAGAAGGGTGCGTGAGACTAAAAATCTCACGCATTAGGCACAGAAAGTAAACATTTTTGTAGTATTGTTTTACGGGTTGTGCGAATTATCTAATGCTTTAAGTAATGCCTGGAGTTTAAGTTGTACTTCGGCAAATTCTTTATCAGGATTAGAACCGGCAACTATACCTGCACCAGCATATAGTCTAGCGCGATCGCCATCTATTAATGCCGAACGAATGCCAACTATAAACTCACAGTTACCGTTAGCATCTATCCAACCTAGAGGCGCAGCATATAAACCCCTCTCGAAGCTTTCATAACGACGAATTTCTGCACAGGCAAAATCTCTCGCTGCGCCAGCAACGGCTGGTGTGGGATGCAATTGGGAAACAATCTTTAATGGGTGTACATTCACCGGAACTATGGCGCTGATTGGTGTCCATAAATGCTGGATGTTCGATAATTGTCTCAGGCGCGGTGCTAATACCTGGGGTAACAAACCTAGCTGGGATAGGCGTTGTGTAATGAAATCAATTACTAATGCATGTTCGTGTCTTTCTTTGACACTATTTAATAAGCGATTAGCATTAGCAGCATCTTCAACCGGTGTTTTACCTCTGGGTGCGGAACCAGCTAACGCATCTGTGATTAACTTTTGGTTATTAATACTAATTAATCTTTCTGGACTAGCTCCAATAAAATTTTGTCCTTTACCATTGCTAGTAGAAAAAATATAACAATTAGGATGCATTTTGCGGAGATTATCTAATGATTTAAATAAATTAAATTGACTAGATGAATTTACATCTAAAGCATTTGCTAGGACAATTTTATTTAAATGACTAGACTGAATTTTTTCTAAAATTGATACAACAGAACGTTTAAAATCTGTAGCATTAGTTACAGATTTTTTATTGAATTTTGACTGCAAAGAATCCAGATTAGTTGAGTAATATTCTAAAGATTGAATTAGTTCAATTTTGCTATGCAAATTTTGCAATATTTTTTCTATATTCACACTGGCGTTGATCAAGATATTCTGGATTAATATGCAGCGCTGATTTTTGACAGTGATTTGCCAACGAGGTAGAAAAATGGTGGCACAGGGAAATGGGTAATCAGCTTGAGTATTTTGATCAAAAAAGCTGAAGTAACAAAAAAAGTGAGGTTTAGCAAAAGATTGATTAGTGCTACCAAAATTAATTATATTTTTTAAACAAGATTTGATAAAATATTCAGCTTGAGTAAAACGCTCTTTTCCATCAATTTCTAATTTTGCTACAGTATCAATGGCCGCGATCGCTTCCCCTTTGCCCTGGTTCTCAAAGTAAAAATTTATTTCATTTGCTTGCGTAAGTTTATCTAATACAACTAGGGGATCTACCCAGTCAATATCCAGCGAAATACTCACAATTTGCCGACAATTATTTTTGAGGCAATTTTCCTGAACGGTTAAGAGAAATTGGTATAAATCTTTGTATTTGACAAAGAAGTTGCTGCGACATGGTGAAACTGTCATGGATCTAGCAATAGTAAACTTTTTTTAAGTTAACTTCCTAAGGTGTATTTAAACGTGGTCGTATTTCTACAGGTAACATATTCAGTTACCACTTCACCAGAGTATGGTTTGCTTTGTTTATGGTGTTCCCAGACGCTGATCAGACATACTTAGTTTTGGGTTATATCCCGGTTACTGATGGGAGTTTCACCAGCCCGCACAAAAGCACTGGTTCTCTATCAGCTGTAACTTTTCACCTATGAGTAAGGTTTTGGTAATCTAATTAATTAAGACTGATGACTACAAAGCAGGTTTCACGTCCTCAGATTAAATTATGGATGGCGGCAATTAAACCGCCGATGTACAGTGTGGCAATAATGCCTATTTGGGTAGGAACAGCAGTGGCGTTTGCGGAAACCAAAATTTTTAATGTAGGAGTATTTTCTACTTTTTTTGGGGCGGCAATTTTAATTCTGGCTTGGGAAAATATCAGTAATGATGTTTTTGATTCCGAAACAGGAATTGATGCAAATAAACGCCATTCCTTAGTGAATTTAACTGGCAATAAGCTCTTAATATTTTGGTTAGGAAACTTGTGTTTGGTTTCCGGTTTGTTAGGGATACTAATGATTGCTGTTTGGCAAAAAGACCCGACTGTCATCGGTATAATTTTGCTGTGCTGTGCTTTGGGTTACACCTACCAAGGGCCTCCTTTTCGCTTGGGATATCAGGGTTTGGGCGAGATTATTTGTTTTTTTGCCTTCGGGCCTTTGGCAGTGGCAGCAGCATATTATAGTCAAACTCAAGCTTGGTCAATGACCAGTTTAGCCGCTTCAGTAATTGTGGGTATTTCCACCAGTTTAATTTTGTTTTGTTCACACTTTCACCAAGTTAAAGATGACATAACCGCAGGCAAGCGATCGCCTGTGGTGCGTCTGGGTACAACAAAAGCTGCCCAACTCTTATATTGGTTTACAGGTAGTATTTATCCCCTGACTTTACTCTTTGTGGTGTGGGGAATATTCCCAAGTTGGACTTTGCTGAGTTGGCTGAGTTTACCTTATGCTTTTCAGTTATGCCTCCACGTCCAACAAAATCATCATTTACCAGAAAAAGTTAGTAATTGTAAATTTATTGCTGTCAACATGCATTTCTGGTGTTGCTTGCTGTTGGGTGTAGGATTCATCCTGGCAGGACGTTGATGGGGTATCTGTTTGATTTTCGTCCTTATCGGCGGCAATTTTTACAACCACTGGCTACCAGTCACGGGATGTGGCATACCCGCGAAGGTATAATTATTCGTCTTGGTGATGCGACGGGTAACTACAGTTGGGGAGAAATTGCCCCCATCAGCTGGTTTGGTTCAGAAACCCTAGAACAAGCTTTAGATTTTTGCCGCCAATTACCAGGAGAAATTACACAAGAAATTATTTTCGCCATCCCAGATGATTTACCCGCCTGTCAATTTGGTTTTGAATCAGCATCCTCCCCCCCACTCCCAACTCCCAACTCCCCACTCCCCACTTCTGGTTTATTACCCACTGGAGAAGCAGCATTACATCAATGGGAAGGCTTATGGCAGCAGGGATATCACACCTTTAAATGGAAGATTGGCGTGGATGCGATCGCCAGCGAATTGGCAATTTTTGACATCCTGATTCACAGCTTACCTGCTACTAGCAAATTGCGATTAGATGCCAATGGTGGACTTAGCTATGAGGAGGCTAAACAATGGCTAGGAACTTGTGATAATTTCCCCGCAAAGATTGAATTTATGGAACAACCATTGCCCGTTGAACAATTTCATCAGATGTGGGAATTGAGTCAGTGTTTTCAGACGGCGATCGCTCTAGATGAATCTGTAGCTACACTCAAGCAATTGCAGGATTGTTGGCAACAAGGCTGGCGAGGTATTTTTGTCATCAAACCAGGGATAGTGGGTTCACCGTCTCGTCTGCGGCAGTTTTGTCAACAGCATAAAATTGATGCTGTATTTTCATCGGTATTGGAAACGGCAATTGGCAGACAGGCCGCACTGCAACTAGCAGCAGAACTATCTCTACAAAATAGGGCTGTGGGTTTTGGCATTAACCATTTATTTGCAAACGAAGAAGCAACCTGGCTGCAATGTTTATGGAAAGACCTATAGTTTATCTACAAAATCTAAATAAACATGATTTTTTGCTTGGTGACAACAATCATGAATTGCAGCACATAGCCACAGAACTATATTTAGAACTCAAACAGATATTAGCTACTGGTAAAACTCCCAAAATTATTTTATCTCAACCTGAGCCAGTACAGTTTATAGCAAGTTTCATCGCCGCTTGTGCAGCTAATTGTCATATTTTTCTCTGTAACCCCAACTGGGGAAAACAAGAATGGCAACAAGTTATAGATTTAGTCCAACCAGACATTATTTGGGGAAAAGTTGAACATTCCCCATCCCTCCTACTCCCGACTCCGGACTCCCGACTCCCTTCTCCTTACACCCTGATCATGATTCCCACTGGAGGATCATCAGGACAAATTAAGTTTGCTATCCACACATGGGAAACTCTGACGGCATCTGTTCAAGGATTTACCGAATATTTTCAAATCCAGCAAGTAAATTCTTGTTGTGTGTTACCTCTATATCATGTCAGCGGTTTAATGCAATTTATGCGTTCGTTTACCACTGGCGGCAAACTAGCGATCGCACCCTTCAAAGAATTAATATCTGGTCAAATATTCCCGATTAATCCGGCAGATTTTTTTATATCTTTAGTCCCCACTCAACTACAAATATTCCTCCAAAATCCCCAATTAACAGCATGGCTAGCCCAATTTACCACTGTACTTTTAGGAGGTGGCCCAGCTTGGCCAGAATTATTAGAAAAAGCGAAATTTCACCGCATCCGGTTAGCACCAACTTATGGCATGACAGAAACAGCCTCACAAATTGCTACCCTCAAACCTGATGATTTTTTCAGTGGTATCACAAGCAGTGGTCAAATTCTCCCCCATGCCCAGGTAACAATTCGCAATCAAAATGGTGAAATTTTACAGCCCAACCAAATAGGAAATATTACCATTCAGGCTCAATCACTAACCCTTGGCTACTATCCCCACACCTGGGAAAATCAAAATTATTTACAAATTGATGATTTAGGTTTTTTAGACACCCAAGGTTATTTAAATATTATTGGACGTAGCAGCGATAAAATTATTACAGGCGGAGAAAATATTTACCCAGCCGAAATTGAATCAGCAATCCGCGCCACTCAAATGGTTAACGATGTGTCTATCATTGGTTTACCAGATCAACACTGGGGACAAGTAGTAACAGCAATTTATATTCCCAAAAACTCAAATATTTCCAGCTGCAAAATTCAAACTCACCTCACTCATCAACTCAGCAAATTCAAAATTCCTAAATACTGGATTCCGCTACCCACCTTACCACGTAACGCCCAAGGGAAAATCAACCGCCAACAACTACAACAAATAGCCCTAAAATTTCTACAAAACCTCTCGTGATCTTCTCCTCTCCGCACCCTCTGCGTCTCTGCGGTTAGTTTCCAACCACTGCATAATCTCACCAGATAAATCTTGCTTATTTCTACTATTTACATCAATACAAACATGACGAGTAATCGTCTTAGCAACTACCACTTCAGATACCATGATTTCGTAATTAATTTCAAATTTATTAACACTTATTTCTTGAGGAATTAAATTAATTTCTAACTTGTCCCCACAGAACACAGGACGAAAAAAATCCACATTAGCGTGAACAATAGGAAAAGCTACAGATGGATTAGTAAAAAAATCTTTGAGATTAATATCCGATGCTGCTAAAGAGGCTTCATAAGCTTCATGACAAATACTCAAAACATTAGCAAAATAAACTACTCCCGCAGCATCCGTATCTTGGAAGTAAACAGTCCGGTGATAAGTAAAAGACATGTTGTTACATTTAAACCACAAATAGCAGACCTCAGCCCACTTTACCAACCAAATTTTACTTCAAAGGTTGATAGATATCTTCCGAACTAGGGTTGAGATAGGGACGCTGCAAATCAATGAAATGGTGAGCAAAATGTTGATCAATAGTTCTCATGCGCTCCTCCATTGCATTTTTACCTTTTTGCCAAGCCTCCAACAAAGCATTGGCGAGAATTTGGCAACGGTTCATCCCAAAACTTTCCTGGGCGGCGAATTTTTGGGTGGGTTCTTCAGCTAAACCTAATCCTGGGGCTAAAAACTTGGTGAACAAAGGGATTTCGGCTTGAAAATAAGACTGATTCTCTGTATAAACAGCCTGAAGAATTTTGTGAATTGCTGGATAGTCTTGGCGTTCAAAGTATAGTAACCCGGAGTCATAGCGTCCATAGGCCACAGGATTGTAGAGAACTTGAAAAGTAAACGGAATACTAGCTGCATTTAATTGCTGCGTTAGTCCATCCATACAGGCGATCGCACCAGATGAGGTGAAATTAAAATAGATTCTTCCTGTACCTAAATCCGCGTCGGGGTTATCCTGCTTTTCTTGTCCAATATTACTCACTGCTAAGTAACAGCTATTTTGCAGACGATTTTTGGGCATCCAAATCGCCACGAAATCACCAGCTTTGGCAGATTTTTGGCTGGGCTGGAGATGACAATTTGGCTCAATATATAATGTCAAGCCGCCTTTATTCACTGCCATACTACCATCTGGTTCCAGACGCAATATCTGCCAACTAGGGTCAAAATAACCTTTACCGTGATTGCTAACTTGTAGTTGTTCGTAAAATTCCCAATCCACATCCAAAATAGAATTATTTTCTAAATTTTGGGGTGACGAACAATTAGCCTTTTCGGTATTGACTGCCAAAATGCTTTGCAGGGAACCATTGTAATAGATACCGTAGAGGAAATTCCGCAGTAGCAAGGTGAGATATTTATGCTGTAAAGCCGCCGAATTGTGCCGAAATCTGTCGGCTACTTTAGTGGGCAAAGCAAAAGGTTGATAATTGGGATGGTAAATACAAAAGTTGGCCTCGATTTGAATATTACTAGCAATATCGAGCAAAGAGGTTAGCAGTGGATTGGTAGAATAATCTAGCATTAATCGATTCAACAGTATAATTAAAATTTAGAAACCTATGACCAACTTCTGATAATCAACAACCCCGCAAACGAGTTTTTTCGTAATAGAGACGAATTAATTGCGGTTCTTTTTGCGGCTGCGGCAGTTTATGATCCTTTCCCAAAGGGTTGAGAATTTCTGACTCAGAAACACCGAAGATACTCAGTACAGATTGTTCGGGTATAGTCAGGAGATTTTTAGCAACCTGTAGCTTACATATTTCCCCATTGCCAAAGAATTTACGATGATTAATTGTTGCTTGAATTTGATGAATTAATGCCAGCCCGGTAAACTGAATCACTCGCACTAAAAAATCACTGCGGTACTCCAAAATCATGGGGAAGGCATTCACATAAGCCCGAATCAAAGCCAGTAAGGAAGGTTGCAGCACCTCTAATGGTGTCATTGCCAGATGCAGCGATTCTTCTAACTCAATGGAAGGATCTACTACCAGACTCGCAAACCAAATTTCTAAATAACTGGCTAGGAGAGTTCCCAAATCAAACGCCGGATCTCCCCAAGCACAAGCTTCCCAATCAATTAGTCGCACCAGGCAATTATCTAATTGCTGCCAACGAGAATGAATTAAGATGTTATCTAATTTCAAGTCGTTGTGAGTTAAGCAGCAAGGTTGCCATTCATGGGCCAAATCTGCGATCGCAGATTCCAAACTCTCATAACGTTGATATAGAACGTAGAATTTCAGCGCCTCGGTGGGAACTGTACCAAAAATCTCCGGGCTAATTGAGTCTACCCCTTGGGCTGGATTGTAAAAGCTATAGCGAAACTGTCCTTGGGGCGCAGTCGCCATAAAGTTACGATATTCTCGGTGTTGGAAAGTGGCGCGATGTAGCCCCGCCAATGTGCTGCCAATAACAGTGGCAATCTCTGCCGGAAATTCATCGTTGTGGCGATAAACTCTGCTTAAATCCAAATATTCACTTAAGTAGTTACGGACAAGGATGGAATTTTCCTCATCAAAATGTAGTATTAATGGTGCAATCTCCGAAATGTTACCTAGTACTGGAAACTGTTGCAGCAATTGTTCAAATAGCCACTCATTAAAAAATTCATGGGGAGTGCCATCATTGTCAATATTCAGTTTTTGTTTAACTAGCAGTTGGCGATTATCTGCCAACTTCACTAGTAAATTAATATTATTCTGGCTACTTTCTAGTAACTCATATTCGTTATCAGCTCCATCGGTTGAGCCACACACACCCACCTCTTGCAGATACTGGATAACGTTGTGAGAAGACAGTGGTAATAACATGTATTATGTCCTACTTCGTAAAATTGCTGAGAAAATCACCTGAAGTTTAAGATTGATTTAGCTTTAGCAGTTTCGGTAGACAGCAACAAGGGTGTGAATATCAATCGTGATTGCTCTAATATATTAAATCTCATTTGTTAACTAAAAACCTGCCAAAATGGCAAGATAAATTTGTTTTTTAATTAGGGCTTTAATACTCAATATTAATAAATCTTTAATAACTTTGTTGAATTATATCCAGAAATTTACGATTTTATATTTCAAAAATGTCATACATTTATCTCCATGTTAGGTGATGATTGAAGAAAAATACTAATTATTTTATATCAAAATTTACAACTTTGTTTTTACTGATAGGATGCTGCCAAATACAGCAATAAGTAATAATTGATTTCATTTTTGAGAGTGATTTTCCCTTCACCAAATGTATTGACAAACCATAGACTAAACTTTCTCAGTTCACTAACACCGTAAAAATTACATACCACCCTATTTTTATTTATCATCGCCAACCGAATAAAACCGGATCTTTTAGGCAGTAAATTAATGATGTTTTTATCAATACCATCGCCAAAATCACACACCATACAAGGGTGCGGCTATCCAAACAAAGGCTATCTCCGCCGCTTGTCAGTATTTCAACCACCCAGGTGAGCTGAGTAAGGATAGCCCCAGGCTCCAAAACTGTGGGCGTTTCAGACTATTAGCGCAGGTATTGTTTTAGAGAAGAAAATAACTAATAACTAACACAGCCAGTAATTTATCATACACTGACTTCGTTCATACTTTGTAACGTGACAAAACTAACTCTGTGGTAATATAAATGTACTATAAAGACTGAAACAAAACTGGATAAAGATAATTATTAACTACCAGTAACTAGTTGCTTTACCATAAATGTTAGTGCCAGTACACCGAGAATGGTCATCAATCCCGCAGGCATAAACTTGCGTGTTTTAGCCAACCTTAGAGCAAAGAAAAACACTAAACTTGCTGTAACTAAAACTGCTAAAATCAAAGCCCATGCTTGACCTTGGATTTGCAAATAACCAGCCAAAACTAGCAGTAAACCACTAATCACACCACTGAGGAGGGAAACTTGACTATTAGCCTGCATGTAGCCAACAATGCCACCAACAATCGCTAATATACCGTAGGCAAGAGCAGCAACTATACTTGAATTCATTGTTAAAACCTATGTAGATTTTGATTTTGCTGCCAGGGTCAGCAGACAATTTACCATAGCTGTTTAGCTACATCACCCAGTTGATTGATGGATAATCAAGCGATGCCCAGAGCCAGTATTTCATCCTATAGTCAAGGACAGATTCAATTTCTCCAACGTCAAGCAGCATCACTCTTACTGTACCAATCCGTCCTGCAAAACGAAGTAGGGATAGCATTTATTGACCTGTTGCAAGCTATACGTTACACTGATGCCGATGCACGGGGCTGCCTCCAAGCTTATGGCAGTTATTTTTATGCCTTAGCTGCTAAAAATCAAACTTGGGAGGACTACCTAATTACTCAAATTCTCATATCCGAGAATCCTTTTAGCAGGTTAGCTCAACAGCAAGAGTTTGAGAATTTACCCCCGGCATTAGTAGCAGCCGCCGAGCATGATTTACAGGCGTTGCAGAGTCTTTATGAATGTAGCAGCGCTTATTTGAGTGAATGGGTGCAAACTGTCGCCCATTTACCCGTTTCTCCTGTCGTGTGGTACAAAAAACAAGACAGACTAGAGATGGAGAAACAATTAATAGAGTCTTTACCAAAGTTGGAAAATTGGGCGGATGCTGTAGAAGATTTGGCAGATCATTATCGGCAATTTGGTACGGGTTTATTCGCAGAATATCATGCCTTGCGCTGGCAAGATGGCCAGTTTATAGGTATCAAGCATTCTGATCCAGTAAAGTTGAGTACTTTGGTGGGTTACGAGTCTCAGCAAGATATCTTGATTAAGAATACAGAGTTTTTATTATCAGGAGAGTTCGCACTGCACACATTACTTTATGGTAGTCGGGGGTCAGGAAAATCTTCTTTGGTAAAAGCTTTGTTAAACGAGTATGGCCATCGCCAGCTGCGGTTGCTGGAAGTAGCCAAGTCTGACTTGCAAGATTTACCAAAAATTGTGGAACATCTGCGAGGTTTGCCACAAAAATTTATTATCTTTGTCGATGACTTGTCCTTTGAAGAAGATGATGATGCGTTTAAAGCGCTTAAAGTAGTTTTAGAAGGCAATTTAACTGCTAGACCACAAAACGTAGTTGTCTATGCTACTTCCAATCGCCGCCATCTGATTCGAGAGTTTTTTGCAGATAGACCAACTCCCAAAGATAACGAAGAAATCCATGCCTGGGATACCATGCAAGAGAAACTATCGTTTAGCGATCGCTTTGGCCTTACCTTAACTTTTGAGGCAGCCGATCAGCAAACTTATTTAACCATTGTCCGACATTTAGCAGCACAAGCCGAAATTAATATCACCCAGGAAGATTTAGAATATCAAGCATTACAGTGGGCAACTCGCCACAATGGGCGTTCTGGACGCACAGCTCAACAGTTCGTGAATTTTTTCAAAGCAAATTTATCACTATCAACCCCAAATAAACAAGCGTCCCCCACTTAGCCACCAAATTCAATGGCTAGTGATGATAATTTTTTATACTTACAGCACAAATTTTATGCACAAATAGTTACAACTAAATATTTTAGCACCAGAGCTACTTACTGCCCCTAAATCAAATATGCTCAAAATAACCAATATGCAATCAGCAATGGTAAGCAATCGATATATCCTAGGTATAGTCGCCTTTAGTGTGAGTTTTGGCATTAGTCTTGTCCCCAGCTGGGATATTAATCAAGCTTTGATTACAGGTATAATTACGGTACTAGCTACCTATGCCGCAGCATTATTTATAGATAAGCGCCGCAGAAACTATGAAATGCTAGTTCTCACTTCACTCCATCAGCGAATTAAAGAAACAGAAGGACTAAAATCGCGCATTTTTAGAGAAATTAACGAAATAGAAGAACATCGTAATTTACTATATGCAGAGTCGCAAAAATTAGAAAATCAAATATTAGATTGTCGCAACCAAAGAGATAGTCTCCATCGAGATTTAGGAGTATTTGCGGGGCAAAAAAAGCAGTTAGAATCTGAAACTAATCTTCTAAGTACCGAACTAGAAACTCTAGAAAAAAATAAGATAGAACTGAATAAGACCTGTTCTCACCTCACCGCTGAAAAACGTCGTCTGGAGTTAAATTGTCATGTACATCAATCGGAAATTGCTCAGATACAAAATCAGATTTGTCAACTTCAGCAAGAAAAACAAGAATTTGAAAGTAATTTAAGCTTGTTAGGTAGACTCAAGCCGCAGCTAGAGGAAAAAATGTATGAACTGCGGATTCAAATTCAAGAAATAGAAATAGAGGTTAACCAGCAGAATCAATTACTAATAACTACAAGAAATGAGACAGAAAAATTATCAGAAAATCTCCATGAATTGCAAAACAAAATCACAGAAAAGCAATCAGAATTAAAGCAGGTTGAAGGACAAGTTTCTTTATTACAACAAGAACGAGACTTGTTACAAAATCAAGTTTGGGAACTCCTGCAACAAACAGAAAATTTTAATCAGGATATTTCACCTGACAATCTCCCAGAAAATGAAAATGAGTTATTTCCATTTTCCGAATTGGTTGAACCTTTAGAGTCACACCATGCTCAATCTCACATTTCTGAGCTTCTACCTGAAGAATGGCAGAATTTTTTAGAACAATTGCCCAATCATGAAATTGAAGTATTAAAAGCCATAGTAGAACAAGAGAACCCCAAGCCTACTATTAAGCAGATTGCCGAAACAAATATTACTATGCCAAATCTATTAATTGATTCTATTAATCAACATGCAAATGATACTATTGGTGAATTAATCATTGAACCGAGTTTGGAAATTCCCGAAGTTTATCAAGAGCATATGATCAACGTCAGAAAAATCCTGGCCGTGTACGCAGAACTCATTGCTAAACATCCCTCCTCTAATTAAATACTGCTACTGCATCTGAAAATTATCAGTAATTAGGTGTATTATGCCTAAAATACCGACTATCTGCCTCTGTGTTGAACATCCAGTCACGTGAATTACATGGCAAAGCTCAAAATCTCGAAAAAAATTTCTACTGCTTTAATTAAATCTCTAGGTGCTGGAGTCGTACCGAGAACAGGAGTTGAATATATAGCAGTTGGTCGGGAAAAAGAACTTCAAAGCCTAGTACAAAACCTCGATGACATCGCAGAAAGTGTAGCAGCATTTCGCTTCATAATTGGTAACTATGGTTCAGGTAAAAGCTTTCTCCTGCAACTACTTCGTAACCGGGCTTTAGAACAAGGTTTTGTGGTAGCTGATGCTGATTTATCTACTGAACGCCGATTAGCAGGAACTAATAACGAAGGTTTAGCAACTTACCGCGAATTAATGAGCCATCTAGCCACAAAAACGCGTCCTGATGGTGGTGCTTTAGTTTCAATTTTAGAAGGATGGATTAATAAGATTCAACAAGAAGTTGTCAAAGACACAAACTTACGTCCTAATGATGATGGTTTTGATGACCAAGTTGAAGCAAAAATTCGGGAAGTAGTTCAATATATTGAAGATTTAGTACATGGCTTTGATTTTGGTAGTGTGATTATTGCGTATTGGCGTGGATATCGCTCAGATAATGATGATTTAAAAAATGCAGCAATGCGCTGGTTACGTGGAGAATTCAGCACTAAAATTGAAGCCAAAGCAGCTTTAGGGGTACGCGTTATCATTGATGATGATAGTTGGTATGATTACATTAAAATCTTTGCTAAATTTGTCGCGGAAATTGGCTATAAAGGGCTATTAATTTTAGTTGATGAAGCTGTAAATTTGTACCAAATATCTACGACTGTAACGCGGGATAAAAATTATCGTAGATTGCTAGCAATGTTTAATGACACCATGCAATGCAAAGCTGAACATCTGGGCATTTTCATCGGTGGAACAACCAAATTTTTAGAAGACCCCAATCGGGGACTATTTGCAGACCAAGCTTGGAGAAGACGTACAAAAGAAAGTCGTTTTGCTACACAATCAGGCGTACAGGAGTATTTGGGGCCAGTTATCCGGTTGAACCCTTTGAGTGAAACAGAAATTCTCACCCTTTTGCAACGCTTAACTGAAATCCATGCACTCAATTTCGGTTATGAACAGACTTTAAAAAATAGTCAGTTAAAAGAATTTGTCCAAGAAATTGTTACTCGCTTAGGTGCAGAAGCTTTACTCACGCCTGGGGAAATTGTCCGCGATTTTATTAGTGTACTAAATCTTCTCCATCACAATCCAGAAATTAATTTTAGTGAACTCATTCATGGTTCTAAATTTAAACCCACTGCGATGGGGCAAGATCTGGATAAGGATGATAATGCCGCAGAGTTTAATTTGTAAAAAGCTGTCTGTGGGTGGTTGCTTTTCTATTTTATTTATGTATTAAATTTCGGTGATGGTGACAAGCGGGTTTGAGGAGTAAGCAGTGATGCGATCGCTCACTGTCAAACTTGTCAAACTCAGTTTAGGAATGTGGATTTAATAAAATACAGAACCTCACCCCCAACCCCTCTCCTTGGTAAGGAGAGGGGAGACTATGACGCAAGTCAAAGGCGGGGTGAGGTCAAAAACTAGACTTGTATGTTATTTAATTCATATTCCCTAGTATATTTTCTCACTAAACAAAGAATTTCCCATAAATTTCATCTATAAAAATCCGTAATCTTCCCATTACTACTTGAATAAGTCTACAGTAATAAATACGGAAGATGGCATCATGCACGCAACATGGTTTTACGATTCAATTCCGCCAGCTAATTTGCTAGGTTGTTTGGCAATAGTTAGTTATATTTTAACTTTGCTTCCAACTTCTTTAAGAATAGCTTTTCCTGCTTTAAAGAAGGCTAAATTTCCCATCAAGCTATTGAAATATCGCCGCCAATTAGGAATTTTAGCTTTTGTTTTAGCTTTAGGACATGCCTGGCTTTTAATAGCTAAAAGAAATTTCGATTTCTTCGATTTGACTACTTATAGAGTATATGTGCATGGCTCGGCAACATTTATTATTTTCACACTGCTAACGGTCACATCTAATGATTGGTGTGTCAAAAAAATGAAGAAGAATTGGCGACAGCTACATCAATTAACCTATGTAGCAATGTTTTTACTTTTTTGGCACATTAATGACAAAATGTCTGGACATTGGAATTTTATGACTCCTTTGGTAGTCATAGGAATGGCAACAATGATCATTTTATTTTTACGAAGACGTTGGCTAGAGCGGCAAATGAAAAATCCTCCAAAAGTTAAAGAACAGAAATCAATAGAACCACTGTCTGATTAAGTAGCATATTTATTTCCATTACTTGCCATTAATTTATTTATGAAACTCCAACCAATTAACAGAAAAACCAAAATTGGTTTAGTCGGCGTTGTCTTTTCCACACTGCTTGGACTAAGTAGTATCCCCTTATTTTTAGGTAATTACACAAATAAATTAACTGTAAACAATGAATATATCCGCACTTTTAATACTCAATCAGTCTGGGTTTATTCTGTCGCAATTAGTCCCGATGGTCAAAAACTTGTAACTGGCAATTATGACAAAAGTGTCAAAATTTGGAATCTTAACACTGGCAAATTAATTCACACACTCCAAGGACATGGAAACTCTGTAGAATCCGTGGCAATTAGCCCCGATGGTAAAATTTTAGCTAGTGGTAGTTGGGATTATCAAGTTAAGTTGTGGAATTTAAACACAGGTGAACTAATCCGCACTTTATCTGGACATTCTAATGATGTTAAAGCAGTCACTTTTAGCCCCGATGGTAAAACTATTGCTAGTGCTGGATGGGACAAAAAAGTGAACTTATGGAATATAGAGAATGGGGAAATATTACAGACTTTCAACCTATCAGAACCAGTGAGAACGGTAGCTATTAGCCCTGATGGTCAAACTCTGGCTAGTGGTGATGAAGACGGCAAAATCATGCTTTGGCAAATAAACACTGGTAAATTAAGGACACCTTTAGCAGCTCATAATCAACCGATTTGGTCTATAGCTTTTAGTCCCAATGGACAAACTCTAGCTAGTGGTAGTTCTGACCGTATGATTAAGTTATGGAATTTGCAAAATGGGCAGTTGCACTGTGTTATGAAAGGGCATAATAGAGCAGTTTATTCTGTAGCTTTCAGTCCTAATGGAAAAACTTTAGCTAGCGGTAGTTATGACAGAACAATTAAGTTATGGAATACACAAACAGGAAAGTTAATTGATAATCTCAACGGACATAATAAGGCTATTTGGTCTGTAGCTTTTAGTCCCAATGGACAAACTCTAGCTAGTGGTAGTTCTGATGAAACTGCTAAAATTTGGCAAATTTCTACTGATTGATGCAGAACTGCTATCGTAGTTAAGATTTAATTGATTTAGTTTTTGTGATTTAGAAGCGTGTTTGAAAAGTTGTTAGTGATGTATCAAATATTTTTAGATCCCCTTAAATCCACGCTTGAACAGGGGGGCTAGGGGGGATATTTATATAGTCTGCTACTTTTCAAACATCGTCTAAGAAGTTTTGCGGGTTTGAGTCCCCTAACCCGCTGTTATTTTTGTACATTTGCAAATTAAGATCCGCGTATCTTGAGATAAATTATTTCTCCATAACCCAGCATATGTTTGGGAATATTGGTTGTAGTACACTACTTTTAGGTAAAAACCCTGGGTTAATTTATTTTTATTTCCTCTGTGAAAAAAATACTGATTTTATCAGCCAATCCCACCAGTACTAGTCCCTTGCGCTTAGATAAGGAAGTACGGGAAATTCAGGCAGGGTTGGAACGGGCTAAAAACCGAGATCAGTTTAAAATCATGTCTAAATGGGCGGTGCGTCCTGAAGATTTACGCCGTGGACTTTTAGATTATGAACCGCAGATAGTCCACTTTTCTGGACATGGCGCGGGTGAAGAGGGTTTAGTTTTAGAAAATGAGGCTGGAGAATGGCAACTGGTAAGTACAGAAGCGCTGGCTAATTTATTTGGGTTATGTAAAGACAAAATTGAGTGTGTCTTATTTAACGCCTGTTATAGCGAAGTGCAAGCCGAGGCGATTCACCAACACATTGACTGTGTGATGGGGATGAATCAAAAAATTGGGGATGTGGCAGCAATCGAGTTTGCCATTGGGTTTTATGATGCCTTGGGTGCCAATAAATCTTATGAAGATGCTTATAAGTTTGGGTGTAATGCCATTGACCTCAAAAGCATTCCTGAGTCTTCTACACCAGTTCTCAAAAGTCGGAAAAGTCAGAGTGAAGAAAATCTAACAATGCCAGCGATCGCCTTAGAAAATCCTGAAGGACAAGTACCTTTGGAATCTCCATTTTACATCAAGCGATCGCCTGTGGAAAATGACTGTTATGAAGAAGTTTTCAGGGATGGGGCATTAATTCGCATCAAAGCACCCCGACAGATGGGTAAAAGCTCCTTAATGTCAAGAGTTCTAGATTATGGCAGCAAACAAGGTTATGAATCTGTATATTTGAACTTGCAATCAGCCGAAGCAGAATATCTCAGCAACTTAAATATGTTTTTGCAGTGGTTCTGCGCCAGTGTCACCGATAGCTTGGGTTTACTAGAAAAGCTAGACGACTATTGGAAAGGGGTTTTGGGCAGTAAAAACAAGTGTACAAATTACTTTGGGAGGTATTTGCTCAAGGAGATAGACAAGCCGATTGTTTTGGGTTTAGATGAAGTGGATGAAATTTTTAAACATCCCATAATCGCCACAGATTTCTTTGGTTTGCTGCGGGCTTGGCATGAACGTGCTAAAAATGACCCAGATTGGCAAAAACTTAAGTTGGTGATTGTCCATTCTAAGGAAGTGTACGTACCTTTGAATATCAATCAGTCGCCCTTTAATGTGGGTTTACCTGTGGAACTACCAGAGTTAAATCAACAGCAGGTGCAAGATTTAGTCCAGCGTCATGGATTAAGTTGGTCTAATTCCCAGGTGCAACAGTTAATTATGCTTGTGGGTGGACATCCTTATTTAGTGCGAATGGCGCTTTATCAAATTGCACGGGAGAGGACGACATTAGACAAGCTAGAACAAGTCGCACCCACAGAAGCAGGCCCCTATAATGACCATTTGCGCCGCCATTTGCTGAATTTGCAGGAGGACGAAGAATTATTAGCAGCGCTGAAGCAAGTAGTCACAGCCGAGGAGGCGGTGAACGTGGGAACCACAGAAGCCTTTAAACTCCGCAGTATGGGGTTAGTCAAATTTCAAGGAAATAAAATTATGCCTTTATGTAATTTATACAGGAAATACTTTTGCGATCGCCTGGGTTGGAGTAAAAGTTCGTAGTAAGAACTTTAGTTCTTATTCTTATCTATTTTCAATTACCATTCGACTAAAAGGTCTAAAAAAATGGTTCAAGTTACTCATGAAAAAGATATCACCCTAGCCCAACTCATTGATGAATTTGGGCTACAACTTGCAGAAGATAAACAATTTTTTTCAGAATTGCAGCAAGATTTACCAGATTTAAGTGAATCAGAAAAAGAATTACTCAACGAAGTTAAAGCAGAATATTTACATCTATCGAAATATCCAGTTTTAGAACCTGTAGTCAAAATGGTGGTGCGATCGCCACTATTGCGTTTAGCAGGTTTTTATCAACCGCCTTTTTACATCGCTTCAGAACAAGAGGTGGAAATTTCGTCAGAGGATGAAGGCACAATTGTTCGAGGACGGATTGATGTTTTAGTATTTCATCCCCCGTTTTGGGTACTGGTAATTGAAGCCAAAAGAGCGCAATACTCTTTAGAGGTAGCTATTCCTCAAGCTTTGGTTTATATGCTGGGTAATTCTGACACTGTAAAACCAACGTTTGGTTTTGTATCCAACGGTCGAGAATTTCAATTTATTAAGTTGACAAAACAGGATATACCAAGATATGCCGTATCTTACACACTTTCTTTGAACCGTGAGGAAGATATTTATACTGTGGTCAAAGTTTTAAAACACTTAGCTAATTTAGTCCAACAAAATAATTCGTAAACTGTGTATAACATTCTCAAACCTAACCCCCAACCCCTTCCCTACAAGGGAAGGGGAGCAAGAATCAAAGCCTCTCTCCCTGTGGGGGAGAGGTTTGGAGAGGGGTTTCTTAAATTACACCCCTGTACCCATTTATGACCCAGTACCAGTATCAAGTCGGGGGTAGCTTACCCCAAGATGCACCAACTTATGTCAAACGCCAAGCTGATGATGACTTGTATGCAGGCTTGAAAGCTGGAAAATTTTGTTATGTCCTCAACTCGCGCCAAATGGGGAAATCTAGCTTGCGGGTGCGGGTGATGCAACAGTTGCAGGATGAAGGGTTGGCTTGTGCTGTAGTTGATATTACCTCAGTGGGGACGGCAGATATTACGGCAGAACAATGGTATGCCGGGGTGATTGATACCTTGGTGGGATATTTTAATATTTATACTGATTTTGATTTAGAAATTTGGTGGAGTCAGAACGGCTTGCTTTCACCTGTGCAGCGTTTTAGTAAGTTTATTGAAACAGTTTTATTAACAGAAATCACAGCCAATATAGTTATTTTTATTGACGAAATTGATAGTATTCTCAGCTTGACTTTTAACCTGGATGACTTTTTTGCAGTAATTCGAGACTACTATAACCGCCGGGCTGATAATCCTGAATATAACCGTCTCACTTTTGCCTTGATTGGGGTGTCTACTCCTTCCGATTTGATTCAAGATAAAGGACGCACACCTTTTAATATTGGACAGGCTATTGATTTAACGGGCTTTGAATTAGATGAAGCTGAACCTTTGGCGCAGGGTTTGGCGGCGTTGGGGAATCAGCAAGAGGTAATGGCTGCGGTGTTAGCTTGGACGGGGGGACAACCGTTTTTGACGCAGAAAGTTTGTAACTTATTAATTGAAGAGTGTCCTTCGGCTACGCTCAGTAACCAGGGGGATGAGGGAAAATCCCAAATTGAGCAGTTAGTGGAAGCAGTTGTCAGAAGGCGGATTATTGAGAATTGGGAGGGGCAGGATGAGCCGGAACATTTGAAGACGATTCGGGATAGAATCATGCGGAGTGGGGAACAGCGAACTGGGCGGTTGTTGGGGTTGTGTCAGCAAATTGTGCAGCAGGGTGAGATAGTTGCTGATGATAGTGATGACCAAAAAGCGCTGCGGTTGACTGGGTTGGTAGTTCGGCGCGATGGGAAGTTGCGAATTTATAACCGCATCTATGCAGAGGTATTTCAGCAAGAGTGGTGTGAGAAGATTTTAGCTAAGTTGCGTCCCTATTCTGATGCTTTTAATGCTTGGGTGGAGACTGATTATCAAGATGAATCGCGGTTGTTGCGGGGAAAAGCGTTACAAGAGGCTTTGGTTTGGCGCACTGGGAAAAGTTTGACTGATGTTGATGACCGATTTTTGGATGCTAGTCAGGATTTAGAAAGAAGAGAATTTGAGCGAGATTTAGAATTAGCTAAAAAAGAACAAGCAATATTAGCAGCAGCGAATCAAACGGCTAAACGGAGAGTGCAAATTGCCTCGGTGTTTTTATTGATTTCTGTGATGGCTGCGGTTGGGTTTGGAGTGTTAGCAGGGAGAAGTAATCAACAACTTGCTACTGCGAAAAACCAACTAGACGAAATTGAACAGGAGAAACAACAGGGAGAAAAAGAACTAGCAACGGCACAGCAGCGAATTGTTAACGCTAATAAAAAGGTACAGGATGCTGAGGCTAATTTAAAAAAGCAACAAGAAACTGCCAAGCAACGACTAGATGCCACAAACCAACAATTAGCACAAGCACAAGACAAAGAAAATTTGGCGCGAAAACAAGTAGAAAAGGCACAAAACAACTTAAGACAAGCCAAAGCACAACAAAGACAGGCTTTGCAGGGGTTAAAAATTGCGGCAGCAGCACAAAAACAGGCGCAAGAACAGGCGCTAACAGCTCAACAACAGCGTGATAGTGCAGAAAAACAGCGTCAAAATGCCATTGCAGGTTTAGATATAGCCAAAAGAGAGCGTGAAACTGCCCTGACGGCTACGCAACTGGAGCAAGAAGGAACACATGCCCTGCGGGAGTTTAGAACTTCTAGAGAAATTGAGGGATTACTGTTAGCAGTGCGGAGTGGGGAAGAACTCAAAACTTTAGTCAAGGATAAAAAATCTTTAGCAGATTATCCTGCTTATAGCCCATTGTTTAGTTTGCAGACTATTATGCTAGATATTCGGGAACTAAATCGCTTGGAAGGTCATGGTGAATCAGTCATTAGTGTAGTGTTCAGCCCGGACGGTAAAACCTTAGCCTCCGCCAGTCTTGACAACACCATCAAGCTGTGGAATCGGGATACAGGTAGACTCCTGTCCACCTTAGAAGGTCATAGGGATAAGGTAAGGAGTGTGGTGTTCAGTCCGGACGGCAAAACATTAGCCTCCGCCAGTCTTGACAACACCATCAAACTGTGGAATCGAGACACAGGTAAAGTCCTGTCCACCCTAGAAGGTCATGGCGATGCGGTAAGGAGTGTAGTGTTCAGTCCGGACGGTAAAACCTTAGCCTCCGCCAGTCGTGATAACACCATCAAGCTGTGGAATCGAGACACAGGGAAAGTCATCTCCACCCTAGAAGGTCATGGTGGTGAAGTCAATAGTGTAGTGTTCAGTCCGGACGGTAAAACCTTAGCCTCCGCCAGTCTTGACAACACCATCAAGCTGTGGAATCGAGACACAGGGAAAGTCATCTCCACCTTAGAAGGTCATGGTGGTGAAGTCAATAGTGTAGTGTTCAGCCCCGACGGTAAAACCTTAGCCTCCGCCAGTCGTGACAAGACTATCAAACTGTGGAACCGAGACACAGGTAAAGTCCTGTCCACCCTAGAAGGTCATGGTGATTGGGTCTTTAATGCAGTGTTCAGTCCGGACGGCAAAACCTTAGCCTCCGCCAGTCTTGACAACACCATCAATCTGTGGAATCGGGACACAGGGAAAGTCATCTCCACCTTAGAAGGTCATGGGGATTCGGTCTTTAATGCAGTGTTCAGTCCGGACGGCAAAACCTTAGCCTCCGCCAGTCGTGACAAGACTATCAAACTGTGGAATCGGGACACAGGGAAAGTCATCTCCACCTTAGAAGGTCATGGCGATTCGGTCTCTAATGCAGTGTTCAGTCCGGACGGCAAAACCTTAGCCTCCGCCAGTCGTGACAAGACTATCAAACTGTGGAATCGGGACACAGGGAATGTCATCTCCACCCTCGAAGGTCATAGCAGTGCGGTCGATAGTGTAGTGTTCAGTCCGGACGGCAAAACATTAGCCTCCGCCAGTTTTGACAACACCATTAAACTATGGAATCGAGACACAGGTAAACTCCTATCCACCTTAGAAGGTCATGGCGCTTGGGTCATGAGTGTGGCGTTCAGCCCAGACGGTAAAACCTTAGCTTCTTCCAGTTTTGACAAGACCATTAAACTGTGGAATCGGGACACAGGTAAACTCCTATCCACCTTGGAAGGTCATGGTAAATGGGTTGATAGTGTAGTATTCAGCCCAAACGGCAAAACCTTAGCCTCTGCTAGTGGTGACAAGACCATCAAGCTATGGAATCGGGACACAGGTAAACTCCTATCCACCTTGGAAGGTCATGGCGCTGGGGTCAATAGTGTGGTGTTCAGCCCCGATGGTAAAACTTTAGCCTCCGCCAGTCATGACAAGACCATCAAGCTGTGGAATCGGGACACAGGTAAAGTCCTGTCCACCTTGGAAGGTCATGGTAAATGGGTCGGTAGTGTAGTATTCAGCCCAGACGGCAAAACCTTAGCCTCTGCTAGTGGTGACAAGACCATCAAGCTGTGGAATCGGGACACAGGTAAACTCCTATCCACCTTGGAAGGTCATGGCGCTGGGGTCAATAGTGTGGTGTTCAGCCCGGACGGCAAAACCTTAGCCTCCGCCAGTGGTGACAAGACCATCAAACTCTGGAATTTGGATCTTGATGATTTACTGGTGCAGGGTTGCAGTTGGTTGAAGGGTTATTTGATTAGTCATTCTGATGCGCCGAGGGTTTGCGGGAGTGGGGAGTGGGGGAGATGAGGGGGATGGAATTTTGGGTAAAGAAGCGATAAGACTTACGCACTCGCTAGGAAAATCAAGGCTTTGAGATTGCTTCCCTACGGTCGCAATGACGAAAATACGTGGTTGGTTACGTAAGTCCTGACTCAGTTTACGTGGAGAGAGTTAGGCGATGCTGCAAAGGAGCCGCTATGACTCTGACAATTTAAAGATACTCACGTAAGAAATCAAACGGATCATCTTCCCAACACGGCTCAGGAGTCAGCCATAGCAAATTGCTCCTGATGTCAGCTTCAATGTCATCACTGTCTTCCCTGTCGAATAGTTCTGTCATAGCTTTCCAGTCACGTTCTCTCAGGGACGTAAACGGTGGCGCATATACCTGTAAGTTGGTTGGGTAATTCACACGCGAGATTTGATTGAACTGCCGCAAAAATTAATCTCACGGCTGGGAAATATTTACATTCTAGCTTTGGACACTAGAGAGAGGCTAGTGCCGCTGGAAGTGAAAAAGCAGGGGGGCAGGGGGGCAGGGGGGCAGGGGGGCAGGGGAGAAAAACCACCTACAATTCCACTCGGCTTTAAACCTTATCTTTTGGTTAAAAAGAGCCAGTGCGTTGGTTACGGTGTACACACAAGTCTTATCAAGTTGCCTAAAAGCGTTTCGATCCCCCCTAGCCCCCCTTGAAAAGGGGGGAAAAGAATCAAAGTCTCCCTTAATAACGGTAGGTTCGCCCTTGCGGTTTCCTGACTTGTAGCAAGTGGCGTGAATTTGTACGCAGCACAAAGATGTGTGTACACGGTAGCCTTCAAAGGGGGAAAATTTCTTAAAGTCCCCCTTTTTAAGCGATGCCCTGAGCTTGTCGAAGGGGGGGATTTAGGGGGATCAATCCGCAGCACAAAGATGTGTGTACACCGCAACTTATCCCCAGAGGGGGAGTTCCCCAGCCCCCAAATAACAAAGTTTTGTATATTTTTTATAACCAGATAGCTGAAAACCTGTTTAATTACAGTTATTTTCACGTAATTAGTGATTTCTTTAACACAAGGATGGCTACAATCTAGGAGAAACAAAATCCAAGAGTATGGCAGATGCTCACGCAGCTATTGCAGTGGCTTAACAAGTTTTCAAACCACCCCGTTGGTAATAAGCAGAGTCGTTCATTAAAGGCTGCAAGGGTAGAAACGGTGGCAGAAACCCCCCCAGATCTGACAAATGCAGATCTGGAAGTTTTGTTTACCCAGATGTTAGCAGGCGTGCAACAAGGCCGAGGGCAACAATGGGTACTCCAGTATCTGCAACGCATGGAAGATCGCATCAGTACTGAGCGTTGGATCGATTGGCTCCTGATATTTGGCGAAAAAATGCTGTTATCACGGACACCCAATCATGAGCTAGCAACCCAGATGGTGCAGCTAGGCGAACTGAGAATTGGCAAAGTTGGTGAACTTGCTTATGAAATTGGTTTCCGGGTGTTAACAGGTAACTTAGGCGAAGAAGACGGACACAATGAAGAGCC
Source organism: Anabaena sp. CCY 9613 (assembly GCF_963920895.1). Lineage (NCBI taxonomy): Bacteria > Bacillati > Cyanobacteriota > Cyanophyceae > Nostocales > Nostocaceae > Anabaena > Anabaena sp. CCY 9613. Next base: position 72,939 of record NZ_CAWUDE010000004.1, on the reverse strand, counting down.
AGCATTTGCAACTACAGATTTCGTCACTGTTAACGGTGAAATAAACACCCCAGGACAAGATTTGATCCGTGACTTAGGCGAATTGTTATGGGAATATGACGAACCAGAATTTACCTACGCCATACCTGAAGCCATACCTGAAGCCATACGGGAAATAGCTACTCCTGAGGAAACATCGACTGAAAATGTCGAAGAAGTCATCTGGGAGTATGCAGCAGCTGAAGTGGAAATACCCCCAGAAATACCCCTGTTAAATCCGGCCGAAGAAGACGTAATCGGCAACTTGGGTGAACTGTCATTGGAGTACCGAGGGGAAAAAGCAGAAATCACCAAACCAACTATCGAAACAGTCATAGTTTCTTCCAGAGGTAATTGGGAGCAAACTTGGGCAAATTTAGAGCCAAATGTGGCATACACTTTGGATGAGTTGTTGGTCAGGTTGGATCAAAGTGCCAATTTAGTGCAACAGTTGGCGGCTAATTTAGCAGTTCCCACCAGTCAACCTGTAGTTATCACCACCGAGGAATCAAGCCAGGCGCAGACGTGGTTTTATCAAGGACTCCAGCAAGCGAAAGCAGGCGATTTAACAGGAGCGATCGCGGCTTATGATCAAGCCATCGCCATTAATCCCCAGGCCCATGAATACTGGTTTAATAAGGGCTTAAATTTATTTCACTTAGAAAATTTTACCGAAGCGATCGCTGCGTATGACCAAGCCATAGTCATCAAACCCGATTATTACAAAGCTTGGTATAACCGGGGTGGCACATTGGGTGAATTAGGACAGTTTGAAGCCGCCATCGCCGCTTTTAATCGCGCTACAGAAATTCAACCCAAAAACCCAGAAGCCTGGTCTAGCAAAGCTTTGGCGTTACTCAAATTAGGACAAATCAAAGAAGCAATTGCCAGTTATGACCAAGCATTAGTTCTGGAACCAGAAGACTCGGAAAACTGGTATTACCGAGGTATAGCTTTGGGGGTAGATGGACAATACACAGAAGCGATCGCCTCCTATGACAAAGCTATCGAAATTCAACCAGATTTCTACGAAGTGTGGATTGACCGGGGCGTAGTGCTGTTTAATTTAGGTCAGTGGGTAGAAGCGATCGCCTCCTGGGATCAAGCCCTATCAAATCAGCCAGACTTTTATTTGGCATGGTACAACCGGGGTATAGCCTTAGACAACTTAGGAAGACGAGAAGAAGCGATCGCCTCCTATGACAAAGCCATAGCTATCAAACCCGACTTTCATTTAGCTTGGTATAATCAGGCAGTAGCCCTGTTTCATTTATCACAATTTGCCGAGGCGATCGTTGCCTATGACAACGCCTTGCAAATCAAACCCGACTACTGGGAAGCTTGGATTGGTCGAGGAACCGCTGTCGGACATCTCAGTTCCCATACCTCATTAAATGTATCAACTAGCATCACTGAATTTAATTCTGCCTTACAGCAAGGCGGCTATGAAGGCAAACTAGCCAGCTACGACCAAGGATTGCAGCATATTCGCCCCGATACCCACCCAGAAGGATGGGGTAGACTGCATCTGGCAATGGGCAATACACATTACGAACAAGGGCTGCAAAATCCCACATCCCGCTATTATTGGTGCCAAGCAGTAGATGAATATTATCAGGCATTGTTAACCCTGACAACAGAAGATTTTCCCCTGTTGCATCTAGACGTTTTGCAATATCTGATTAAAGCACTGGTGGGTGTCAGAGAAACAGAGCCAGCACAAGAATTACAACAACGTGCCACAAATTTACTGGCACAAATGCTCAACGAATCAACACGTTCACCAGAAAGCAAAAAACAACTAGCACTCAAATTTGCCGGTATTGGGCAATTAGCAGTTGATTTAGCTGTAGATTGCGGTGACTTAGTAGAAGCTTGGGAAATGGCAGAACAAGGCAAAAATGCTTGTTTAACCTGGCTACTATCCCATTGGCAAGCAGAAATTGACTCGCCATACTATAGTTCAGTTCAACAGCTACTCAATCCCCACACAGCAATCATTTACTGGCATATTAGCCCGGTAGCCTTACACACTTTTATCATTAAAGACCAAGCACCATCACCCATATTATTATTTACACCCATACAAGATGTCGGCACAATCTCCGAATTACCTCTACCTGAGGCAGTCAGACGCTTAATCGAATTTGAAGATTGGTTACAAGAATGGCATCAAGTGTACCAGGAATATTGCAGCCAAGCCCAAGATCAACACAGCAAAAGCAATCATTCCTGGCGAGTAAATATGGAACCAAGGTTGTTGCAACTGCACAACATCCTGGAAATTACCACCATTAAACAGGAACTTGAAGGCATTTCCCAACTGATATTAATTCCTCACCGAGACTTGCAAACATTGCCTCTCCATCATCTGTTTCACCTGCCTACACCATCGTTGGCAGAAGCCTCGAATTTCACCATTACTTATTTGCCTAGTGTGCAAATAGGATTATCTGTGAAAGCTGAAAATCAATGGCAATGGTCACAGCAAATGTTACTCAGTGTAGAGTATCCTAGTAATACAAATTATCCTCCAGTCAAATATGCCAAACTGGAATCGGAAATTATTAGTCAGATGTTTAATAATTCCCGCCGCATCCAGGAATCACAAGCCACCAAAAATGATGTAGAAACCGCCTTAGTTGATAATTACAATATCTTTCATTTTACAGGGCGTGTCACAAATAATTATCATGAACCGCAAAAATCAGCTTTAGGATTGGCAGGTGAAGATACAATCACTTTAGAAGAAATTTGCCAAAAATCTCTTACTAGTTACAACCTAGTTACTCTTTCAGCTTGTGAAACTGCAACTTTTAGTAATCAAAATTTAACTACCGAATATGTCAGTTTAGTTAATGCTTTTCTCTGTGGGAAAATTCCTCACGTAATCAGTACCCTTTGGGCTGTAGAATCATCTGCTAGTGCTTTAGTAATGATCGAATTTTATCGACGACTACAGGAAAATAAATCACCAGTTACAGCTTTAGCAGAAGCGACAACCTGGCTTAAAGAATTAACTGCAATGGAACTAACAATTTGGTATGAAAATTTACTAAATAACTTGCATCCTGATGAATTAAAAATTCGGGCTTATTTAGCAACATATCTATATAGAAGTAGTAAAATGATTCCCGATAAAAAGCTTTATAGTCATCCTTATTATTGGGCAGCATTCATAATTGCAGGTAAGAATAATTCGTAATAGAGCCTCCGGCACGCTACGCGAACGTAATTAATAAAATGGTGCTTTACGCTCTATCTACTGGACTGATACAGCTAAAATGTTGTATTAAATTTATCTTGTAGGATGGGCGTCTCGCCCGTCCGGTACAGGCAAGATGCCCGGACTACAAAAGTTATATCTATCACACCAATTTAGGTGTTTCACTTTACTACGGTGTACACACAAGTCTTACCAAGGAGAGGGGAGACTTTGATCAAAGTGTTACAAAATCTCGTTGCTACCAAAATATTGTGAAAGCACTGGTCACAATTGCGGGAAACTAAAAACAGATCTAAAAGGAAAAGAGAACCAAATGAGCTGGACTAAAGTTCTTGCAGCAGATGCTCTGGCCCCTGGTGGGCGACAAGTGGTGAAAGTTGGTACACGCAAAATTCTACTTTTGAACCACGAAAATCAGCTTTATGCCGTAGATAACACTTGCCCACACTTAAAAATGCCCATGAAAAATGGGAAAATTACCGAAACTGGGGCCATTGTTTGCCCTGTGCATCGCAGTGCATTTGACCTCAATACTGGAGAGGTACAAGCTTGGTGTCCTTGGCCACCCGGTGTAGGTAAAGTATTGGCAATGGTTTCACAACCAAAGACACTGCCGGTATTTCCCACACGCGTAGAAGAAGGCAGTATTTGGATTGATTTACAAGAAGGATAATAGCCTTTGTATGAGTATAGCGATCGCCTAAAAAAACTCAACTCCAACTTCAGGCGATCGCTTGTCTTTTTGTCCCTCACTTCCTACTCCTCACATGTTTGAGAAACAACCAGAAACCTTACAGCAAAGGGTAAAACAGTTAGCCACTCAAGCCATCCAACAATCGAACCCAACAGCATGGTTTGATGTGTTGTACAGCGAATCTCATGGTGATGTTACACAAATTCCTTGGGCAAAGTTAACCCCACATCCTTATCTACAAGATTGGTTGACTACTCATAACCCCCAAGGGAAAGGACATTCAGCCCTAGTAATTGGTTGTGGTTTGGGAGATGATGCAGAAGCTTTGGCAAACAAAGGATTTCAAGTCACCGCCTTTGATATTTCCCCCACAGCCGTTAATTGGTGTCAGCAAAGATTTCCTGATTCTTCTGTGAACTACGTAGTCGCAGATTTATTGGCCCTACCCTCACAATGGCATCAAGCTTTTGACTTAGTTGTAGAATCTCGAAATATCCAGGCTTTACCCTTGAGTATACGCTCAACCGTTATTGCATCCGTTGCTTCTGTAGTTGCAGCCCAAGGCACCTTATTAGTCATTACTCGTTTTCGAGAAACCGAACTAGTACCTGAAGGGCCTCCCTGGCCGTTATCTAATTCTGAACTCACCCAGTTTATAGAATTGGGTTTGGACGAAGTTAGCCGTGTTCTATTTTATGAAGCTGAACGGGTTGACATTCAACAACTGCGGATTGAATATCAAAGGCAATCTTAGCCACAAGAGATACAGCGCTTTGCAAGTAAATGAGGGACAGACTTATATATTGTAAATCTTGTAGGGTGGGCATCTTGCCCGCCATTGTGTACCTCACCGCTATGAAATCTGCTGTATGTGGGTAATAAGTTACATTACTCTAGCCCCTAGTCCCAACAAAGTAAATTTGCGCGACAATAAAAGTAGATAAGTCTGCAAATGGAGGTGTAAAATGATTTACAATTTTCCATTGTCTGAACCTGCCAACTACCTGATAGTCAAACTTAGCATCCTAATCTTGGTACTGCTAGTATTTTTGGTAGTTTCTGCTGCTCCAGCCGTTTAGAAATGTCCTCAAAACGCCAGACTCCCTCATATTTGGAGGTGAGATGATGCAAAGTAGAAACAATCTTTTGCAGATAGGCGCAGTTTTTTCAGTATTACTTGTAGGGTGCCTAATTTCCTACAGTCAGGTTAAAGGTCAACAAATTTCATTATTTACCCAGCGCAACTTTTGGCTTGCAGCCAATTCCACCAATATTGCCAACTTAGCAGATGGTAACTACCAATTTTGTAGTCAAACAGATCCTCAAGATTGGCGAGATGGGGCTGGAGTGTGTCTAAATTTTAGGAAAACTGGAAATCACGTTGATGGATATTATGGTTATCCCCATTCCAGCCATTTTATCTGTCTGCGAGGAACTGTAGAGAGAAATAAGATTGCAGGTGAAGCTTTAGAAATATTGTGGGATCACAATCAGCAACATCAAATACCCAAATCTGCATTCCCGTGGGATTCAGAGGGGCGCTTAACACTCAATCAAGGAAATATCATGCCTACTTTTAATCAAGGTGAAGATGCTACTGAGATGATTTTATATCGTAGTGCTGTACTCAATATTGAGGGATTTCATCAATATAACAGTCCTCGGATGACACCTCCATCTCAATTGTGTGAGTGGAAGTTAACGTAGCCAATTAACTTGCATGATCCCAGTCACTGAGTAACTCATGTTGTTGCTGGATCTTCTTTGGCTTGCGGAGTGGCACTTTTGGACTACCAATATCCATGCGAGCAAAAGACTGTTGTTTCCTTTTAGGTGACTTTTTTTCTGGGGTTGGGGTATGAATCTGTGTAGTTGTCATCATATAAATGAATTGGTAATTAAAACTTGTGAGCATCAATTTATTACATCAATCTGCAAACGGCAAATTTCTGAAGGCAGAGATTTCTGTGTTTGAAAGTAGTTTTTTTGTCTTTAAGGTATATCCGTCTTACTATCACGCCAATGTTCTCCCTCTAAAGATTGATTATTCTTGAGAGAGTAAGTAAATATATAGTTATTTGCCGTATAGTTATTGCAATTCTCTAATCCCAAAACTAAGATAAGAAAGATCTAAAATTAATCAGTGTTAATTTATACTATTTTCAAATCATATAGTCGTTATACTTATGTTTAGGTTCTACCTGGGAATTAGGAAGTGGCTCTGCCACTTCTTTTTATTATAAGTGAGTGCTTTTTCTCATCTACTGAGGTATAAATTTATCTTTTTACCCCTACCTACATGAGGAGATCAACTCCCCCCATAGGTCACTCCCCAGAGAAAGACTATCACCCAGTCCCACCTAAATTCTTAATCATTAGACATACTATCTCGAGACATGGTATCACGCCATTTCTCCCGGGGTTCTCTGATATCGCCATTTTGCGATCGCCCTAATTGCCAAGTCCCCCACATGAGTGATTTTTGTCTTTCCAGATGGTCAATAAACTCCATAATGGGCTGATCTGCCTTGATGGGGGTTTTCACATCAAACTGAATCATTTGGGGCTGAATTTCACCCTTGAGAAAAGATGCACCAAGCATCTTAGTTAGCTGCAATATCACTCGATTGCATAAACTACCAAAAATCCCCCGACGTTTTTTAGTAATCAGCATCATCTGAACTTCAGATTTACTCCCTTCCAGCAGACGCACGGCAAATATAATGTGGACATGGAAAAAATCAGGGCCAATGGTCACCATGCCCGTGCTACCGTACCAATAGCAAATATTGTAAGTAATATTTTTGCTAAAGGGACGAATTAGCTTGAATAAAAATGAATTGCCTCCAATACGTGTAGTATTGTTGAAAATAATCGCATTTGGATTAACTTCTTGTTTTTCAAAGATAACTTCTGATGATAATTTGCGACCGATGTTGAGGTGCTGAACATCAATAGCATGAATCATCACAGAATTAGGGTGATAATTCATCACAAAGTTGGCACCAAAAGCTACATCATAGTCCTTGTGTTCCAACTCTAAAATAAAGGGTATGGGTTGTTTAGGAAGTTCTCCAGTCCACACCCAAATTAACCCGTATTTTTCAGCAGTGGGCCAAGTTTTTAACTTGATAGGCAGCGGCTCATGCAAACATGGAATATCAACACAAAATCCTTGAGAATCAAATGTCCAGTGATGGGAAAAACACCGCAGTTCATTACCTTGCACTTTTCCCTTAGCTAAGTGAGCGCCCATATGCGGACAGTAAGCATCAACGGTAACGGCTCTTTTATCTTTACCGCGGTAAATCGCTAATTCTTTACCCAAAACTGTGACAGACTTAACCTCACCTACCCGCAGATTTTTGGATGGTATTACCCAATACCATCCCTCAATAAATCGCTCTGGATTGTTGAAGATTCGAGGTTGACTATTTGAACTAACATTCTGCGAGTTAACATTCATTTTCAGAGTTTCACCTGAAGTGAAGCGGTTAATCTAGAAGTAGCATAGTGATTTGCAAAAAACAGTTACTTTCAGTACGGGAAAAAAAAGAGGCTAGAGGCTAGAGGCTAAAGTAATGTATTTCATGTAGATGAAAAGTGCTGTAATTAATTATCTTTTACTCATATATCAAATCTGTTGATAAATAATAAAATATGTAATAATAATTACTAGATTTGGGGAAAATATGCCGTGTTAACTCAGGATAAACAACTACTTTTAATTGGTCAGGTAACAAATCTGAGTGGGATTTCTATCAGAACAATTCGTTATTACGAAAGTGTCGGTTTAATAGCATCATTGGGTCGCACAGAGGGAGGATTTCGCCAATTCTCTACAAATGTGCTGACTCGCCTAGCCTTTATTAAAAGGGCGCAAAACTTAGGATTAAGTCTGGAAGAGATTCGAGATATTCTTCAGGTTTATGACCAAGGACAACCCCCTTGTGGTGACATCAAAGAAAAGTTAGAAGAAAAGCTGTTACAAATTGATCATCAAATTAACCAGCTATTTACCTTACGCTCGGAAATCGGTGAGTTGCTGTCGGGCTGGAAGAATACACATGGTAAACAAGAAGATACTATTTGCCCGATTATCCAAAAAGATTAATCTTCGGTAAGTAGGAGTTTGAAACTATATGAGGGGCGTGCCACTGCAATCTATTATCACCTGGAGGGAACTACAATGATGGTGATTGATTCCTGTGGCTAGGGATTAATCATGCGATCGCTGTACGGAACTGCGATCGCTTCTCTAACTTTCTATGGTTCTTGGCGTTGAGTTGGGGCTTTGCTAAACAGAAACCACCAGAGTTCTAGTCCAATTAACGCTAATCCACCAATAGTCACCCCAACTTTCAATTCTAAGGGTTGTTCGATAGAGCGAAATTCCTGTGTATATTCTGATGAATGTGTAGGCATTGCTACTGATTTACTTCCAGTAGCGATGATTAGTCCGCAAGCAGTCAAACTTGCCCATAGTAGTTTTTTGTTCAACATCTTTACTGGGAGAATTTCAAGAGATGATTTTGGGTTGAAATTTACGCAATCTCAGGGCATTTGTCACCACAGATACCGAAGATAAAGCCATTGCGGCCCCAGCAATAATCGGATTGAGTAACCAGCCCCAGAAGGGGAAAAGGATTCCCGCCGCTACAGGAATACCGATGATGTTGTAGATAAAGGCAAAGAAGAGATTTTGGCGAATATTGCGAATGGTAGCCCGGCTAAGTTGAATCGCTGTGACAATTCCTTGCAAATCTCCCGATATCAGCGTAATATCGCTAGCGGCGATGGCCACATCTGTTCCTGTCCCAATGGCAATTCCCACATCTGCTTGGGCTAAGGCTGGGGCATCATTAATGCCATCACCCACCATGGCCACAATATAATCATTTGAGGGTTTTTTCCCTAGTCCCTCTTGCAGAGATTGAATCATCGCCGCCTTTTGATCTGGGCGTACTTCCGCAAAAACTCGCTGGATGCCAACTTGCTGGGCGATCGCCTCCGCAGTTTTGCGATTATCTCCGGTAAGCATCACTACCTCTAACCCTAACTTTTGCAGTACTTTTACGGCTGCGGCTGAGGAAGGTTTTAGGGCATCGGCAATACCCATCACACCTTGAATTTCGCTATTTACAGCCAGAAAAACCACAGTTCTCCCCGCAGTTTCCCAGGTATCTTTATACTGCTGAAGTGAGTCAGTATGGATGCCTAGTTCTGTCATCCAGCGTTGTGTACCGATTTGTACCAGGCGATCGCCTACAACAGCTTGCACACCACTACCTGCTACAGCGGTAAAGTTATTGACTTCCGTTAAACTCACCTCTTGGGATTGGGCATATTTCACCACCGCTTCTGCCAAGGGATGTTCAGAATTACGTTCCACAGAAGCAGCCATCTGAAGAAGTTGGAGTTCATTATGATTAGCTGTACCGTTAACAGATACAAAATCTGTAACTGTGGGTTTTCCTTGAGTTAAGGTGCCGGTTTTATCGAGGACAATAATTTGGATTTTGTGTGCTAATTCTAGGCTTTGGGCATCTTTAATTAAAATGCCATTTTCTGCACCTTTGCCAGTACCCACCATAATTGATGTGGGTGTAGCTAAACCCAATGCACAAGGACAGGCGATAATCAACACACCCACCGTAGTCATAGTTGCCAGGGTAAAGTTCCCCATAAAATTAAACCAGATCACAAAGGTGGCGATCGCAATGGCAATCACAGCCGGGACAAACCATCCCGTCACTTGATCTGCTAAACGCTGAATCGGTGCTTTAGAACCTTGGGCTTGCTGCACTAATTTCACAATTTGCGCCAAAAACGTATCTTTACCAACTCGTGTCGCCCGAAACTGGAAACTACCAGTTTTGTTGATTGTCGCCCCAATCACCTCATCCCCTGGTTGCTTCTGCACTGGTAAACTTTCACCAGTCACCATCGCCTCATCTACCGTAGAAGCACCTGTAATCACCTCACCATCTACAGGAATCTTTTCCCCAGGACGCACCACAACCACATCGTTGATTTTCACTTCGGTGATGGGAATATCCATTTCCACACCATCACGAATAACTCTGGCGTTTCTAGGTTGCAGTCCAATGAGTTTATGAATAGCTTCCGAAGTTTTCCCCCTAGCACGATGTTCTAATAACCGCCCCAGCAGAATTAAAGCAATTACAGTCACCGAAACTTCATAATACACATGCGGAATCAAGCCCTGAGCCACAAAAAACCCTGGAAACAAAGTTACAAACAAAGAATATAGATATGCTGCCGTGGTACCCACAGCCATTAAAGTATCCATTGTTGCCGTGTGGTGTTTCAGGGCTTTCCAGCCATTCACATAAAAAGTCCAACCACACCAGAACTGCACAGGTGTCGTTAAAACTAGCTGCACCCAATAATTATGCAGAAATGCGGGAATAAAGGGCACATTAAGCCCAGTCATCATGGGTATGGAGCCAACAAACATGATCATGCCAATGACACCTGCAACTATGACTTTAAGAGTCAGTTCACGGTCTTCTGCTAACTTAATAGCTTTTTCGGCATCATCTTCTTCAGCCAGTAGGTCTTCTTTAATTAAAGAAGAAGAGTATCCAATCGCATCGATAGCAGCCTGGATAGTCTGCAAATCAGTTTGTTGATGGTCATAATTAATTGTGGTTTGCTCCGCACCAAAGTTAACGTTGCAGTCAATCACCCCTGGAACCGAGCGAATTGCTTGGTCGATGTTGTTTGCACAAGAGGCGCAACTCATACCTCGGAGTTTGAGTGTGAGAGTATCCATGTTAATTAAACCGCTGTGACTGATGTAAGGTAAGAATTAGAAGTTGCATCCCATTAATGAATGCAACTTGATATCAGTTTTAGGAAACTGGATAGCCAGCAGCAGCTAAAGCATCCTTAATTGCGGTTTCCGATGCTTGAGTATCTACACTCACAAGTTTGGTTTGTGGATCAGCTTGAACGTTAGCATTGGCATCAACCGTTTTTACTGCATTAGTAATATTGTTTGCACAAGCCGAACAAGCCATGTTGGGAACTGTAAGTTGGAGTGTCATAGATTTAGGGTATTGAATAAAAATGAATAGCAGCCAGCAAAGTTAGCTCGGAATTGGTATGAGCCATTTTGATGGTTGTAGGGGTACATCTTGGCTGTAATCAGCAAGATTATTGGCTGGGATTTACCTTACATTTATCCTAAACTCTCTAGCCAACTAGAGAGTCTAGCAGAGTTTACAAGTCTTTAAAATTCCAACTTTTTTTAGGGATTAGTAGTGTTAAGGGCTTACTTAAACACCATAGGTGGCAATTTGACTATTTTCAGCATGTTCAGTGACAAATAACGCCCCAGTTTATTTGTCGTGGCAGTAATTATATTTATGTAATTAAGTGCTTAGGATTACATTACTGAGATTATTTTTCTATCTCAATTGAGTCAAGAAGAAATGTATAGGCACCGCATCTCCAGCCTAGTAGCAAGACCTGTATTTGATCTCAGCCAGTCATGCTTTACGTACATGGCATTTCACTCCTAAATAAAATCCCCTAGTACTGACCAGGGGAATTAATCTGTAATATGCCATCAACTACTCTATTCCTGGACAACATGATCGCATTGATCACACTTTAGTGCATCCGCATGTATGTAATTAATGCATTAAATTAATGCTTTTTATGCAATCAAGTAGCAATAACAGGCGTATGATTCCTGATTTCTTACTCAAGAATTATCTATAACGGTAAGTTGGCCATATAAGCCAGAGAAAAAGACATGGCTGAAGGCTTCATGTCAGACCAGAAGCTAGACACATCTTGGTGAATAACTTCAGGTGGCTGACTTGTTGGTGGGTTTGTCTCCAAAGCCAACTCCATTAGACTCACCCAATGAGTTATGTCCACTTCATTAGGCTGATAGGCGATCGCTATCGATGCTGCACTATAGTTTATCCGCACACTCATAACTTGGGGATCTGTTTTAATTAACTTCTCCAGTCGTCTACCATAGGCGCGGTCTTCGGCTAACAAAGGTAAATGAAACCTAATCCTACCAGGTATAGCATGGGCAACACTATAAATAAGGTGCGGGTGAGAAGCGAGGCGATCGCTTGTTGCGATAAAAGAGGAAGTAAATTTTTCTACATCAAGCAAAGACAATTGTGGTTCTAGATAGTTAATTACCCGACGAGTTGCATCTGCGGTAATCATATAGACGGGAATGGCGGCAAAACCATGTATTCCCAGTCTTCCTGTCACCGCTAACCCTGTAAGTAAGGGAATCAAAGAAATGGACTGCTCTTGCCAAAAATCTAAGGATTTCCACTCAGCCAAAGCATCTATATTACTAACTGGAGATACTTGAACATCAAACTCTTGAAGTATCTCCAGCATCTGTGGCAATGACAGCACAGTTGCATCAAATTTAACTACCAAACTGCCTGTTTGTTGATTAGCAGTAACTGCTTGCACACCTTGATGCTGCTGTAAATTTTGGGATATAGTTTCTAGTTCCGAGTAACAGCTATCATCAGTAACGCGGATACGTATACGCCCGTTAGTTGTATGGACAATTTCTAATTTACCAGTAGCAAGTTGCTTTTGAGGCTGGTCAACTTCTTGGCTAGTATTTTGATCCACCTGGACTTCTTCATTTTGTCCTTGAGTAGAGACTTGCAACTGCGGACTCAACTCCCGACTACTGATAGTTCTTGCCATTTTATCGATGAACTGCACCAAAACTTAAGGTTAACAGTAGGTTAAATATAACTATATGCTTCAGTGTCCAATCTCTTTCTGGAGAAATACTTTCACTAATGGGATCATTTATTTCTGGGAGTTCCTTAAATAACAACAGCTTTCTTCCTCATCCCTCTGTAATTACACGTTTTTGGTACTCATCCTCAGTCATCATATCCAGGGAATTTTCTAGACGATCTACAAACACCAGACCATCTAGATGATCATATTCATGTTGAAATATCCGTGCGACAAAATCAGTTAATTCTTGCTTTTGTAACTTGCCATTACGGTCAGTATATGCAACTTCAATTTTCTGGTATCTGGGAACTAAACCGCGAATCCCCGGAACACTTAAACAACCCTCCCAACCTTTAACAGTTTCCGTCGAATGAGCAATGATCCTGGGATTAATCATGGCGGTAGGTTCTATTGTTGGGGCGTGGGGATACCTCAAATTAGGGCGGGAAGCCACAATAAATAAACGATAAGATGCAGCAACCTGAGGCGCAGCGATTCCCACACCATTAGCTTTAGCAACTGTTGCAGTCAAGTCATCAATAAGTTTTTGAATATCTTCATCTTGAATATTGTCCACCCATGCAGCTTTTTGCCGCAGTATGGGATTACCTAATTGGATAATGGGCAATTCATTCATGGTGACTCCTAGAGAAATGAGAGAGGTGAAATTACACAATCATCCTTGTTGTCGTGGTGGCAAAGGTTCAGGACTAACCGTTACTGGTACACTTTGTCCATTGCGTTCTACTTGTATTTGTAACGGTACACCTATGGTGCTATTTTCTACCAGCCTTTGCACTTCTTCAATTTTAGTTATCGGTTGGTTATTAATACTTTGAATCACATCACCAGCACGTAGCCCAGCCACGGACGCGGGAGAACGAGGCACGATACTAATTAATAAAACACCTTCATTTGCTGATAAATTAAAGCGATCGCCTATTCTATTAGCTCTGGTATTAATTCTTTCTTTCAGTTCTGGTGTTAGTGTCGCCATTTGCACACCCAAGTAAGGATGATCTACCCTACCTTTAGCACTTAATTCCTGAGAAATTCTTTGTACTGTGTTGATGGGAATGGCAAATCCTAACCCTTGGGCACCACGAATAATAGCTGTATTCATGCCAATTACCTGACCCCGGGCATTTAATAATGGCCCACCAGAATTACCAGGGTTAATGGCTGCATCAGTCTGAATATAGTCAACCCGCTTATCACTGGCCCCAATATCACTACTAGAGCGCCCTGTAGCACTGAGAATTCCCGAAGTAACAGTATTATTCAACCCCAAGGGATTACCAATGGCAATTACGGCCTCTCCCGGTTGCAAGGTATCAGAATCACCCATAGGCAAGGTGGGCAAGTTATTAGCTTCAATTTGGATTAATGCTACATCTGTAATGGGATCTTCACCCAGGACTTTACCCTCAAAGGTTCTCCCATCCTTCAGCGTCACAGTTACAGCATCAGCACCGTCGATTACATGAGAATTAGTTAAAAGTTGCCCTGAAGAATTAATAATAAATCCCGAACCACTACCTTGCTCAACTCGCTGTCTCGGCTGTAATGTTTCTGCGTCCCCAAAAAAGCGCCGAAAAAATGGATCATTAAATTCGGCTGGTACACGAGAAGTTACTGTTCTCGAAGAATCAATCCGTACTACTGCATCTCCCACCTGTTGTACAACTGAAACTACAAAGTTAGGATCTCCAGATGCGGCGATAATTGGAGGTGGAGCCATTGCCGGACTGTTACTGTTTGTATTTTGGGCGCTAACCTCAGTCTGAGGTTCGTTTGTTTGCGACTCAAAGCTTTTGCCAGGGAGGAAAGAACAGCCCCCAATAGACACCACTGCTACCCCACCTAGTAGCATCAACTTGATCCTACTGCTTGATTTTGTCCTGCGGCCCCAACTCCAGGTATAAATATTGGGGATTTCCCAGTTATGGTCTGTGATCTTCATGTGTTTTTATATCTCCGTGCGGCTCCGTGGGTGCTAGGATCTTCCCTACCGGGTATGTCCCAGAATAATCTCAGGTTTAGAACTGATCAATATTAGTGCTTACTTATATCTTCTATTGTGACGATTAGCAGCAAAGGCGGTAAATAATGGAAATTCCCATTGACAGTTTATGGAGTCAGGTGCTAGAGCGTCTACAGCTAGAGTTATCACGTCCCACCTTTGAAACTTGGATCAAAACTGCTAATGCCGAACGATTAGAAAACAATTGCTTGATAATAGTTACTCCTAACCCATTTGCACGTAATTGGTTACAAAAATATTACATCAACACCATTGCTCATGTAGTGCAAGATATTCTAGGTCATCCCGTAGAGATATACATTACGGTTGCCAAGGGTGATGAAGTGACCTCTTTGGGAGAACGCGAAGTTACTTGGGAATTACCTAACCAAAGTATGATTCCAGAAAGTATGCCCCCACAACGGCAACCCACTTCACACTTAAATTCTAAATATGTATTTTCACGATTTGTAGTTGGTGCGAATAATCGGATGGCCCACGCAGCTTCTTTGGCTGTAGCGGAATCTCCAGGAAGAGAGTTTAATCCCTTATTTTTATGTGGTGGTGTGGGCCTGGGTAAAACCCACTTAATGCAAGCTATTGGTCATTATCGTTGGGAAATCTGCCCAGATTCTAAAGTATTTTATGTCTCCACAGAGCAGTTTACCAATGATTTAATTACAGCCATCCGTAATGATAGTATGCAAAGTTTTCGGGAGCATTACCGAGCGGCTGATGTGTTGTTAGTAGATGATATTCAATTTATTGAAGGTAAAGAGTATACACAAGAAGAATTTTTTCATACTTTTAATACGTTACATGAAGCCGGCAAACAAGTTGTCATTGCTTCTGATCGTCCACCAAACCAAATTCCCCGACTACAAGAACGTCTGTGTTCCCGATTTTCTATGGGTTTAATTGCTGATGTGCAAACCCCAGATTTAGAAACGAGAATGGCAATTCTGCAAAAAAAGGCTGAATACGAAAATATTCGTCTTCCCAGGGATGTGATTGAGTATATTGCTGCTAACTATACTTCTAATATTCGGGAGTTGGAAGGAGCTTTAATTCGGGCGCTAGCTTACATTTCCATTTGGGGTTTACCTATGACTGTAGAGAATATCACCCCAGTCTTAGAGACGCAAATCGAGAAAGTAGACGCGACCCCAGAGGCAATTTTATCCGTGGTGGGGGATAATTTTGATATCTCCATTGAAGACCTCAAAAGTAACTCCCGACGACGAGAAATTAGTTGGGCGCGACAAATAGGGATGTATTTAATGCGTCAACATACTGCTCTGAGTTTACCGAGAATTGGTGAAGAGTTCGGCGGTAAAGATCATACAACGGTGATGTATAGTTGTGAGAAAATTTCCCAACTCCTAGAGAGCGATCGCACTTTAGTACAAACGCTGCGACAATTAAGCGATCGCATCAATATGACTAACACACAAAAGGGTAAATAACACTGTTTTTTATTGAATAAAAACTATATTTATAAAATATTTTCAAAATATTGGCGATACAAATTACAACGCAGTAACACACTATCGCCTTGCAACTTGATCAATCCCATACTATGTAATTTAAATTTAATTACTGTAGATAATTTAGCAGCATGATTATGAATTAAATCTTTCATGGCTGATGCTAATTCTGGTTCTTGCGTTAGCATTAAACTTTGACGGCGTAAATGTTCAATGTATATACTCGATGAGGTCATAGCATCTTGTAATATTTGTGCCAAAGTAAAGTTCATATTTGCTATATGATAAAGAGTTAGACGCACTAAAAATGGATGTCCACCTACTAACATGATTAATTGTTCAACTTCGGCTTCATCCCAATTTAGTTGATGTCTTTGAAGTAACTCTAAAATTTGTTGATAATTAAACTCATGTAATTCTACAGATAAACCTACATTAAAAGGCGACTGATTAATATCAAGAGGTACATAAACTTCCGTAGAATGTACAATTATCAATCGCAGTTTTTGCCAAATCTCTCGCCGTTTGCCTTCTTCATGTAAAGCGCGTAGTAGTCCAAAAAAATCTCTGTAAATTTCTGGATATTCAAAAGCTTTATCGACATTATCTAAACCCAAGGTTAACGGCCGATTAATTGTTGGTAGTAAATACTCCTCAAAATAGGCTTTACATGCCATACTACTGCCTACAATGTCTGCTAAATCCCAATAATTATTAACTTGATTAGGGATATTTAACGCTAAACTAACACTGGCACAAAACCAACGTAAAAACTTATCTGAATTAACAAAAATCTGCTGTGTAGCTAATTGAAAATCTAAAATGACAGCACAATCCCCTTGAGATTGCGATTTATCAATAATTCTTGCCATAAGAGAAGTTTTACCCATTTGTCTGGGCGCTTTAATTCTAATTAAAGAACCGGGTTTGTGAATATGTTCATAACATCGTTCTTCCATAGGCGATCGCTTAATATAAAATGGCGAATTTAATGGTACTTGTCCAGATGGATATTCTATAAAATATGGGTAGGGAGATATCTTTTGAGTTTCTTGATCTAATATCTTGCTGGTAATAGATGAAGTAAATATATCTTTCCCATTTTCTAATGTTAAATCAGCAATATCTTGCCATTCCAGCCCTAAAGCACGACAAATTTCTCTGAAATTCAAATAATCAACAGGTCTACCATTAAGAAAACTGCTAATGGTAGATTGAGATATTTGCAAATATTCGGCTAAATCGGTTTGACGAATATAGCCATTACGAGGTAGCGCCGACTTTACCTCTGATATAAATTCAGGACGTACTCTAACTGAACGTGGCATTTTTGATATTACAACTACTATATTGATTATTTTGGCAAAATTTTCAAATTTAAAATCTCACTACCAAGTCGATACGTACTCGATATACTCTGATGTCAACTCAAGTGCTATCCAGGTTAAATATCATTAGTAGCGACAAGGTTAAAGGTGCAATAACTGAACACTAGTCCTACTTTAACTGAAAATATTTCTGGATTATATAATAATGAAATTTTCCTGCTTACCTTCATTAATAGCTTATACATCATCTATTGTGCTACTGGGTTTGGCGATACCAATGATGACACCAATCCTAGCCTCTGATCATCCGGATACCTGCAAATCTCTTAAACCGATATCTCTCAATACAGTAGCTGACTTTA
The DNA here is from genome assembly GCF_963920895.1 of Anabaena sp. CCY 9613. Classification (NCBI taxonomy): domain Bacteria; kingdom Bacillati; phylum Cyanobacteriota; class Cyanophyceae; order Nostocales; family Nostocaceae; genus Anabaena; species Anabaena sp. CCY 9613. The sequence continues at coordinate 55,032 of NZ_CAWUDE010000004.1, read as the reverse complement.
TCAGCATGGGACACTTTCAAGAAGAGTGCGAAAAAGACTCACTTGCTGCGGTTTCTGCTTTCACCCAAGCAATTAAGCTAAATCCTCAAGCTGAAGAACCATACTATCATCGTGCAAATGCTTACTATAAGCTGGGGAATTATCAAGCCGCAGTAACAGATTATAGCGAAGTAATTAGGCAAAATACAGGTAGGTTGGGTTTTAGTAGTCCTGCATATTGGAATAGGGCTAGGGCTTATAAAAAATTAGGCGAAAAACACAAAGCAATTTCAGATTTGACTCAAGTAATTAGTGCAAGCGGTTCTTCTGCTGAAGCATATTTTTTTAGAGGAAATATGTACCGAGATTTAGGCAATAAAGAAAGTGCGATCGCAGATTACAAAACAGCAGAAAAACTTTTACAGCAATATTTAGATGGGGTTTTTGGAACCGGCCCTATGGATACCATAAATCAAAATATGTTAGATCAAGTCAGAGATGAATTATCTCGCTTGGGAGTAAATATTCTAGTACCGCAAATTACAACTGGTACTATTTTAAAATCCATTGCTAAAACAGAAGTCGAGAGAGCCTTAAATTTAGCAAATTTTAACCTCCAACAGCCAACGATTCAGCATTTTGATACTCAACTCCAGGCTTTATATCAACAACTGCTCAAAACACAACCGCAAGTAGAAAAAAGTGTCTTAAAAAACCTGATATCGAACGCTGCATATGAAAAAATGGAAATTTTAGAAGTAGAGCGATCGCAAATTATCAAGACAGCATCTCTACATCATCCAAGCATAGCATTAATTGATAGACAGAAAGCTCAATTAGAAGTGTTATCTCATCGCAATAAAATATAATTTTGGGAATTATATACAACCTAACAGCATGATGGCATACACAACAGTTTAATATGATAACTCTTGTAGGGTGGGCATCTTGCCCGCCCATATGTAAATCATACACAAAATCATTTCTAATCAACCCAAATAATTATAAGTAATCTGAGAAAAAATCTAATTAAAAATGAACAACAATTTCACATATAAAGTTGGTGGAAGCCTGACAGAAGATGCTCCCAGCTATGTAATTAGACAAGCAGATACAGACCTTTACAATAATATAAAAGCAGGTAAGTTTTGTTATATTTTTAATTCCCGACAAATGGGTAAAACTAGTTTGCAAGTCCGCACAATCAAACGACTACAAGCTGAAGAAATTGCCTGTACTACAATTGATATTTCTGGACGCGGGAGTAAAGATATCAATCCAGAACAATGGTATGCAGGTATTATTTACACATTAGTTGCTAACTTTGAAGTCGCTAATCCTGGTGAATTTATTAGAACATGGTGGAAAGAAAACTGTGAAATATCCCCCTTACAACGCTTAGATATCTTTATTGAACAAATTTTATTAACACACATCAAAAATAAAATTGTCATTTTTATCGATGAAATTGATAGTATTTTAAGCCTAAATTTTAAAGGTGATGATTTTTTTGCCTGGATTAGAAGCTGTTATGAAAAGCGTAATTTCAATAACGAGTTTAATAGAATTACTTTTGTCCTGCTCGGAGTCGTAACACCCAGCGATTTAATTACAGATAAAGTCAGAACCCCTTTTAATATTGGTCATGCTATTCAATTAAATGGTTTTAAAATCAATGAAATTTCACCTTTAACAACAGGATTAACAAAATTTAAAAATCCTCAAGCTGTTTTAAATGAAGTTTTAGCATGGACTGGAGGACAACCTTTTCTGACACAAAAATTATGCGATTTGTTGGTAAATTCTTCCAAACTGATTTCCGATAATTATCTGAATGTAGAGGAAGAAATCAGAGAAGCTGAATGGGTAAAACATCTTGTCGTACACCAAATACTGGAAAATTGGGAATCACAAGATGAACCACCCCATTTAAAAACTATCAAAGATAGAATTTTGATGAGCAATCATAATACGGGTATATTACTAGGTTTATATCAGAAAATTTTACAATTAGGACAAATCTCTGCTACAGATAGCCCAGAACAAATAGAATTGCGACTCTCTGGATTAGTTGTAGAACAACAAGGATATTTAAGAGTTTATAATCGTATTTATGCAACAGTTTTTGATTTAAATTGGGTAGAAAAATCTCTCGCAAATTTAAGACCTTATGCCGAGACATTATCAGGTTGGTTAGCTGCAAACTGTCAAGATGATTCTAGGTTACTGCGTGGGAAAGCATTAGAAGATGCAAAAAATTGGGCAGCGAATAAAAGCTTAACTGAACAAGATTATCAGTTTTTAGCTGCTAGCCAGGAATTAGAAAAAAAAGAAATAGCTACAGCATTATCTCTCCAAGAAGAAGAAAGTCGAATTTTAGCACAAGCTAACGATACTTTAACCACAGCCCAACATCAAGCCAAACGACAAATTTGTCTCGCTGGTGGAGTTTTGATTTGTTCTTTGATTGCCGCAACTATTGCTTTTATATCTGCAAATAACCAATTACAAAAAGTTCAAATAGGAGGAAGGCTAGAACAAGCAGGAGTTGCAGCATTAAAACAGTTTGAAACAAAACAAATTGAATCTCTAGTATCAGCATTAGATGTAGGGCAAAATTTAAAAGCAATAGTAAAAAATCAAAATTCTTTAGACAAATATCCTGCTACTAAGCCACTTTTAGCCTTGCAAACCATAGTTGATAATATCCGTGAAGTTCAACATTTTGTTGCTCATCAAGACTATATTGCAACTGTGAACTGGAGCCATGATGGAAAGTATATTATTACCGCATCTCATGATAAAACTGCTCGAATTTGGGATTTATCAGGTAAGCTAATAACTGAAATAAAAGGACATCAAGACGCAGTGTTTGTTGCCAATTTGAGCCACGATGGTCGGCATATTATTACTGCTTCTTTTGATAAAACAGTACGGATATGGGACTTTTTTGGCAAAGAATTAGCCATACTTAAACATCAAGACCATGTAACTAACGCCAGTTTGAGCCACGATGGTCAACGGATAATTACTATCACTGAAAATCCACATATAGCTACAAATATACAAGGAAATGTAGTTTATTCCTCTAATGGAAAAACCGTACGTATTTGGGATTTATCTGGTAATTTATTACTACAACTTCCAGACAAAGTTAATACTGCCAGCTTTAGTCCAGATGATCAATTTATTCTCACTACTGCCAATGATAAGACTGCCCGTATTTGGGATACATCGGGTAAATTATTACAAACACTTACAGGACATTCAATGGCCGTTAATAGTGCTTATTGGAGTCCCAATGGAAAATATATTTTAACTACCTCTAATGATGCTTATGTTTGGGATGTTTCAGGTAAGCAAATTGCACGATTTAAAGTAGATGATAAATGGGAAATAAAGGGTGCTGGATTTAGTCCTGACAGCCAGCTCATTTTCGGATCAACATCAGAAAAAACTTACGTTTGGGATTTATCTACTCAGAATTTGATTAGAGAAATAAAAAATGAGCAAGTTTTACATAGCCATGCAGATTTTAGTCCTGATAGTCAGCGAATTTTTACAATAGATAATACTATCAAAGTATGGGATATGAGAAAGGAAGCTGTAAAAGTATGGGATTTATCAAGTACAAAAATCACAGAACTTACAGGAAATCAAAGTAGCCCTCGTTGGAGTCCAGATGGTAAATACATTGTGACTTTTGGACAAGATAAAATCGTTCGTATCTGGGACTTATCTGATAAAACACCAATAACTCTTAAATCAAAAGATGCTATTACCGGAGCAACTTGGAGTCCAGATGGTAAATATATTGTTACCCCCACTTGGAAATCTGTATTAATTTGGGATAATTCTGGTAAACAACTAGCAAAATTTACAGGACATTCGGATATTGTTAATAGTGCTAATTTTAGCCCAGATGGAAAATTAATTATTACTGCTGCAAATGATAAAACTGCCCGTATTTATGATAAATCTGGAACACAATTATTATTACTTGCCGGACATGAGGATAGCGTAGAATATGCAGATTTTAGTCCAGATGGCAAGCTGATTTTAACTACAACATATAGTCAGACAACTAGGATTTGGTCGAAGTCGGGTAAGTTAATTGCTACATTCAAAGCCAGGGGGATTAAGTGGAGTCCTGATAGTAAATATATTCTGGCTATGTTTGACTATGATGGTAAAAATTATTCTAGTTTATGGAATATATTAGGTAAAAAAATAGTAGGATTTCCAGCAAGTCACAATAGTTATTTTGGTGCTAGATTTAGTCCAAATGGAGAACATATTGTTACAGCAAATGAAGCTCAAGTAAGCATTTGGAATACATCTGGTCAAAAAATATCAAAATTCACAGCAAATCAAGATATTTATAACCCTAGTTTCAGTCCAGATGGAAAACTCATTATTACTGCTTCTCCAGATAATAAAGTAATTGTTTGGAATACTTCCGGTAAGCAATTAGTTGAGTTACCGCATCCAGATATGGTGACAGATGCTAAATTTAGTCCAGATGGTAAGCGTATTGTTACTTCCGCAAATGATAAATTTTTTCGGATATGGGATACTTCAGGTAAACTGCTTGCACAATACGGATATTCATCTACATTTACATTGCCAGTTAATTTCAGTCCAGATGGTAAATATATTTTCGCCCATGTTCAGGGTCATTCTCCTGATAATAACCAAGTGATCATTTGGCGTGTTGAAGAATTAGACGAGCTTTTAATACGAGGATGCAACTGGTTAAAAAGTTACCTAACTACTAAGCCTCACATACAGGAAAGATTAAAGGTGTGTTGGCGTGAATAGGTTCAAAAAACTATAAGATAAATATACCAGATACAACATAATCATCAAGTATCTATTCGTACTAACCAAGGAAAAGCGTCACTACAATTGTTTGACTTTCACTGCGTGGCGCTAATTTATCGGTAAAATCCACGTAAACATCAAAAAATTTTGTTTTCCACAACCAGCACTACCATAATTGTTAAACAGTTAATCCACAATATTAAGCAAAGTATAAAAACCGATTAAATTTTGATTTCTCTGTGGAAAAATCATCATTGATTGTGGAAAAATTCATTAAGTATAATTACTCTGTGGAAAAGATAGGGGGTTTTTCCACAAGTTTTCCACAGATACATAACTTGTTCAACTAGCCTTTCAACTGACTTACAGAAAGTTTTCCACAATTTCCACAATTTTTGAAATATACAGCAGATAGCAAGTGAGTATAGTACATCAAAGAAAAATCAACTCAGTGACATCACTCCGACCTAAAGGTGCGGAGCTTCCAAGAATCACTTCTTAGATTTCCTAGTTGTTTCCTTACGGGTTTTCGACTTTGACCTAGATTGAGTTTCTTCAATCCCCGGCAAACCGTCTGCATAGGCGTTTTGGATTCCCAACTGTCCATTGGTACTAATGAGGGCTATACCCCTGTTTCTAATTACTTGACCACTAGCAACATCACGATCAGTTATGTATCCGCAAATCAAGCAATGATGTACTCTAACACTCAAGTCTTTTCTAACTTCTGCACCACATTCAGGACACTGTTGAGATGTGCCCCTAGCGCTAACTTCAGCGAAGAATTTACCCCGTTTCCAACACACATACTTGGTTATGGTTCGGAATTGTCCAAACCCAGCATCAAGCATCTGTAGCCCGTGCATCCCTTTAGCTAGAGTGCGGTAATCTAGGTCTTCCATGAAAACCATATCACCAGAATCACAAAGGGCATGAGCTTGTTTGAAATGAAAATCCTTGCGGGTGTTATCAATTGTGTGGTGAAGTCTAGCAACTTTGATGCGTTGTTTTTCGTAATTTTTAGAGCGCTTCTTTTTTCTAGAAAGTCTGCGTTGCAGCAATTTCAGCTGGCTTTGCATCACTTTGAGAAACTTGGGCGCAATTACTCGAACTCCGTCGCTGGTTGCCAAAAACTTTTCAAGTCCCACATCTACCCCAATGGGATGACCATGCGGCATCGGATGAGGAACATTAACATCACATTGGATATTGATAGAGGCATACCAAACATCTGCCTTGTTGATTATCCGAACTTGCTTAACTACAAATCCATTTGGAATTAGGCGATGTAAGTTAATTGGAATCAACCCCAGTTTAGGAAGTTTGATATTTAATCCAATTACTGGACTTTCTTTAAACTGCGGGAACAGCAAAGATTTAAATTGTCCATATTTCTTAAATCTGGGGAACCCATGCCCAATCTTCTGAAATCTTTCCCACGCTCTGTGCAATTGTTTGATAGCTTGCTGCAAAACCTGACTTGGTACTTCACCCAATCGGGGAAATACCTTTTTTGCTTTTGGCAGTGCATTAAGCTGCAAAACTTCGCTAGGGAAAGGAGCATCCGCCGCCATGATATATTCATGACTAATCGAGCATCTATCAACCATGCATTTCCGGCTATTGCACCAATCCTTGATTTCTCGCAGCCCATAGTTATAGGCAACGCGACAAATATCCATCCACTCAAGAAGTATCTGTTCTTGAGTGATGTTTGGATAGATTCGGTAGCGGTAATTCATGGTTAGCATTCCACTATTTTCACATATTTAGTGGAGAATCTAGCTCTAGTAAACTAAAGTCGTGCTAGTGGTCACTGAGCTTTGTCGAAGTGAAGCATGGGGTTTTAAACCCATTTTTCTGAGAAAAGAAACAACCTACTCCCCACTCCCTTATGAAATTAGTTTGCGCCCAAAGCGACCTCAGTACAAACCTTTCTCTTGTCAGCCGTGCAGTACCATCACGACCAACACATCCGGTACTGGCCAATGTGCTATTACAAGCCGATGCTGAAACCAACCAAGTCAGCTTAACCGCTTTTGACCTCAGTTTGGGTATTCGTACCAGCTTTCATGCTGAAGTTATAGAAGGAGGTGCCATCGCCTTACCTGCTAAATTACTTGTAGATATCACCTCACGTCTACCCGAAGGCGAAGTTACCCTCGATGATGAATCAGCTTTAGAAGCGGAAACCGCCACAGGAGAAGGTTTAATTGTTACCCTCACCCCCAAAAGTGGACATTATCAAGTACGCGCAATGGGCGCAGAAGAGTTTCCTGAATTGCCTATCATCGAAAATACTGAACCACTGCAACTGACTACAGCCGCCTTAATTGAAGGTTTACGGGGTTCATTATTTGCTACTAGTGGTGATGAAACCAAGCAAGTCCTCACCGGAGTGCATTTAACAGTTAAACAAGACACCTTAGAATTTGCCGCTACTGATGGACATCGCCTCGCAGTGGTGGAAAGTACTAACGAACGTCCCCTGGGCGATAGTACTCAACTAGAAGTGACAGTCCCGGCTAGAGCTTTACGCGAATTACAACGGATGCTGGCTCATAATGCATCTTCAGATGAAGCGATCGCCTTATATTTAGATCAAGGTCAAGTTGTCTTTTCCTGGCAAAATCAACGCTTAACCAGTCGCACCTTAGACGGTCAATATCCCGCTTACAGACAACTAATTCCCCGGCAATTTGAACGGCAATTAACCATTGAACGGCGACAATTTATCAGCACTTTAGAGCGCATTGCCGTGTTAGCCGACCAAAAAAACAACATTGTCAAAGTCAGCATTAACAACGCAGCCCAAGAAATTACCTTATCTTGTGAAGCTCAAGATGTCGGTAGTGGGAGAGAATCTATGTCTGCCCAAATTTCTGGAGAAGATATAGAAATAGCGTTCAACATTAAGTATTTAATGGAAGGCTTGAAAGAGTTACCATCTTCAGAAATTCAAATGCACCTGAATCAAGCCCTAACTCCAGTAATTTTCACACCATTGGGAGGTTTAAAGATGACTTATTTAGCTATGCCAGTGCAACTTAGGAATTAGGATCAATCTGGCTAATGGGAATTTCAATCCAAAATTCTGCACCGAAACCCGATTGAGAATCACATTTAAAAACACCACTGTGCTTGTCCACCACAATTTGGTAACTAATTGATAGCCCTAAACCAGTACCCTTGCCTACTGGTTTAGTTGTGAAAAAGGGGTCAAATATTCTTTTCCTCAAAGATTCAGGAATACCCCCAGCATTATCACTAATCCGAATGACTACACTGTCAACTTGGTTGGGAAGTTTACCAAGGGCAGTATGAATGGTAATTGCATGAGCATCAGATTCTCTGTGATTTTCTATGGCATCGATGGCATTACTCAAAACATTCATAAATACTTGATTCATTTGTCCGGCGTAGCAGTCTATCAGTGGCAAATCACCATATTCCTTGATTACTTGAATACTTGGACTGTCCTGTTGTGCTTTCAATCGATGCTGTAAAATCAATAAAGTGCTATCAATGCCTTCGTGAATATTCACAGCCTTCATTTCTGCCTCATCCAAGCGTGAGAAATTCCGTAAAGACATGACAATTTGCCGGATGCGGTCAACGCCGATTTTCATGGAAGCTAAAGTTTTGGGCAAGTCCTCAGTGATAAATTCTAAATCCATATCTTCTGCCCGCTCGATAATTTCTGGGTTGGGGTTGGGGCAGTAGCGCTGATACAGTGCTAGCATACTAGCTAAATCTTCAGCATATTCACTGACATGGGCTAGGTTGCCATAGATAAAATTTATCGGGTTATTAATTTCGTGGGCAACACCTGCTACCAATTGACCTAAGCTAGACATTTTTTCTGTCTGGATCAATTGAGTTTGTGTTTGTTGTAAATTTTGGATGGCTTGTACTAATTGGTCTGCTTGCTCTTGACTCTGGTTCAGCAGTTCAGCTTGTTGGAGTGCCACCCCTAGTTGATTAGCAATCTGAGCAATAAACTTAATTTCTGAAGTTTGCCAGTGGCGGGGTGCAGAGTTTTGATAAGCTGCTAATAGTCCCCATAGTTTTTGCCCAATAAAGATTGGTGCGATCGCATAGGCTTGAGCTTGGAGTTGCTCCAAAAATGCTACATGACAATCAGAGTGACCAGCCTCATATATATTATCCACTGCAAAGCTTTGATTGCAGCTATATCGCCCGCCTTGAGTTTCCTGCAAATAAGAATCTTGCCAAACTGTGTTCACATCTGCACGTACCAGCTTGACCCAGTTTTCACCAACAAATTCAGCGATAAACTCACCACTCCAATTGGGGTAAAAACGGTAGACAGCCACCCTATCTGCTTGCAGAGATTTACAAACTTCTTGTGTTGTAGTTTGAAAAATTGCCTCAAGATTCAGCGATTCACGAATTTTGGCCACAACTTCAAACAATACCCGTTGTTGTTCTGTGGCTTGGCGCAAATTTAAAGTTTGTTGCTGTGTTTGTGTAAGTAATTCAGCTTGTTGCAGTGCTACCCCAAGTTGGGCAGCAATTTGACTGAGGAAATCAACTTCCGAGGTTTTCCATTGACGAGGCCCGGAATGTTGATATGTTGCCATTAAACCCCAAAGTTTCTTTCCGAAAAATATCGGTGCTAGTACAAAAGCATGAATGTGATATTCTTCTAAATTATCAAGATGACATTGAGTAAAATTCATCTGATAAATGTCATCGACTGCAAATGTCTCATTGTAACGGTAGCGCCCGCCCTCTGTATCTTGTAAATAAGTATCATCCCAAACCAGACTCACCCCTAGTTTGGACTCATTTAACCAGTGGGAACTAGCAGATTCAAAATCGCCGACAAATTCACCACCCCAATCAGAACTAAAGCGATAAATAGAAACGCGATCAGCTTTGATTAGTTGACAAACTTCTTTAGTAGTTATTTTAAAAATAGTATCGGTGTTTAAAGAATCACGAATCTTGGCAATAACGCCAAAGACAGCTTGTTGTTGTTCAGATGTGCGTTGTAGTTCTAGTGTCCGCTTTTGTACTTGATTTTCTAAATTGGCATTGAAGGCTTGTACTTGCTGGTATAGCTCATACTGTTGAATTGATGAAGCAAAGTGTTTACCGATTTCCCTGGCTAATTCCACCTCTTCCACCGTCCATGTCCGAGCTTGGGCTGTTTTAGATTCCCGCCAAACATCAAACGATACACGTGGGTAAAGTTGTCGTTGATCCAGGTCAAATTTACCAGCCCACAAAGTTTCTGTATCTATTTCGTCACGAAAAATACTTAAATAGCCTACTAACTGCTGACGATATTGCAGTGGAATCATCAAGATGCTGCGAATTTTCGTTGCTTGGAAGGCAGATTGTAAACTTCGCAAACCTGGAGTTTGATAGATATCGTTAATTGGCCAAACTTCATAGCTACTAGACTTGTAGTGTTCCTGCCAAACACTATATTGCTCCATCAGTGGATAGATAGTTTGTGCAGGAATCAGAGGTTGCTGTCCACAGGTATAAAGTTGGACACAATGGTGGCCTGGTACCAAACATTCGCTGAAGCTGGTAACTTTGCCATTATCAAAACTTTCATTTTTCAGACAAAGCCTACCACCGCAACCATTGAAGGCGGCCACAGCTGCTTCTAAAGCTGGTTGTAAGACAATTGTGGGTAGTGAATGCAATAAGCTAGCTATGCGGTTAATGATAGTTTCCCGTTCGGCTTGGGCACGCGCTTGAGTAAGTAGGGTACTTTGAGCGATCGCTACCGCCAGCTGATCTACTACCATTTGCATCGCTTCCAATTCATATTCGGAAATCGCACGTGACTGAGAATGGTGAGATACCAATAGCCCCCACAGTTCATCTTGATAGAGAATAGGCGCTACTAAAGAAGACTTCACCCCCATAGCAGTGAGATATTCCACATGGCAAGGATCTACAGGGCGATAATGAATATCCGCTGATAAAGTTTCTCCATTTTCTAAGTCGTGGATAGGACTTTGACCAATCTCTTGTGTTTCTACATTTACAACAGAGCGCACCCTTGATTTAATAAATAATTCACGGGCATGGGGCGGAATGTCATCAGCCGGAAAGTTTAGCCCCAGCAAAGAAGGTAATCGTTTCTCGTTAATCGATTCAGCTACAACCTGACCACTGCCATCAGCATGAAATTTGTAAATCATAACTCTGTCAGTTCCCAGTAATGAACAGAGTTCTGCCGTGGTTGAGGTAATAATTTCTTCTAGTTCTAATGTTTGTCGAATCCGATTTGTAATGCGGCGCAGTACGTTATCTTGACCAATACTTGACTGCAAATCTAGTTTAGCGATCGGGAACATTGTTTTTAATTAAATAAGTTTTGGAAAAATCAATAAAGGTGAACTATAAATCTAAAAACATTCTGAAATTTATTTAATAGATTTGTCCACAGTAAAACTACTGGCAATTTTTCCCAGGAATTGGATTTTTGTTAATAAAAGTTTATTTGATTAAGTAAAGCTAAATTTATGACTAAGGTAGGATGAAATTTATTGAGACTAATTTACATAAACACTATCAAAATATGAATTTAAGGAGAAAATTAGTTTGCGTAGTATTCCTTGCTATATAGGCTTATAAAGCCAAGATAAAGATAAACAAAATTGTTTCATTAGGCGATTCACACCTGATTTTAAAATATAATATTTATAACAGTTTAATTTGTTTTTTTATCCATATTACCAAGATACAATTATTTAAAATTGGTTGCATATTCTTTCCTGTTAACTACTCCAAAAAATAAAAAGAGAGACGCGAATAAAATAATAAAATCGCGTCTTCGTTGAAAAAAAGAGAATACTTCCTGTTGAATTTTTACTGTTTTGTTGTGATTTTACTCATCAACGACATTAAACTCTCGCATTGTCAGCAAAGCGAATTTTCAGATAGTCTTCTTCCATTTTTGCCCCACCAGGTTGTAACGCTGCCAAAGCTTGCGGTAAGACTAAATTACGCCGATGGTTGCCAATGGTAATATTTAATTCATCACCATTTTTACTCAATTGAATCTGATTTTTAGGAATACCAGGTAAGTAAATTTCTAAACTATATTGGTTTTGCTCTTGCACAACCCTCATAGTGGTTTCTTTGTAATATACCTGGGTGGGGTCTTCATCTTTGTAGAGGGTATCTTTCAGACGTTCTAATGCTGCTAAACCACACATCTCCTCAGAGAACAAGGGAACTTCCTTGACAGGTAAAGGCATAAAGTCATCATGAATTTCCTGGCGATATTGCTGTTGGCTTTCCTTCCAGCGTTGGAAAAAGGGGTCTTGTACTTCGTTAGGAATAATCCGATTAGCAACAACTAAGTCTGTTGCCACATTATACAAACTCAGATAGGCATGGGCCCGGAGAGATTCTTTAATCACCATTTTTTCGGGATTGGTGACGAGGCGCACTGATGTTTGAGTGTTGTCAGTCAGGACTTTTTCTAACGCTTCTATTTGTTCGTAAAACTCGTAAGGCGCGTCCATCACCTCTTTATCTGGTAACGAAAAACCAGCAATTGGTTTAAAAATTGGTTCCACCAGAGGTCTAAGTGCTACCGAGATATTTTGAAATGGCTTGTAAAATCGGCGCATATACCAGCCACCAACTTCTGGTAAACTCAACAGACGTAAGGCTGTACCAGTAGGCGCAGAGTCAATAATTAAAACATCATACTCACCTTCATCGTAGTGACGCTTCATTCTAACCAAGCCAAAAATTTCATCCATGCCTGGTAGAATGGCTAATTCTTCTGCCTGTACCCCTTCTAAGCCTCTGGCTTGTAAAACTTGGGTAATATAACGTTTTACTGCACCCCAGTTTCCTTCTAGTTCTTGCAGTGCATCTAGTTCTGCACCCCACAAATTGGGACGAATTGCCCGCGGCGCATGACCCATTTCTAAGTCAAAACTGTCTGCTAACGAGTGGGCGGGATCTGTACTCAAAACTAATGTGCGGTAGCCTAGTTCCGCACAACGGAGTCCAGTAGCAGCAGCAACGGAGGTTTTGCCTACGCCGCCTTTGCCTGTCATTAAAATTACTCGCATGGATAATTACGTCCCGTCTCAGGATTATTTACATTTATTTACATTATCAACTGTTTAAAGAAAATAAATGCTGTTTTACAAGACTAGGCGTAAACACTACTCTGTTATATCTGGGTCAATTCCCAGCGCCTTTAGTCGATCCTTGAGTATTTTTACTTGTTGTTCTGCAATTGTGGCTCTTTCTTCTGCTGTTGCTACTAACTGCTTATCTGCACTAAAAAACCTTAACTTGGACTCATGTACACCCAAAAACAATTCTAGTTGCTGACTCCACAGCCACCCTTGGGCGTTGGGTTCTAAAGGTTGATACTTACCAGCCACTAAGCTAAATCCTTGAAACTCCAACGTATTGGGGTGAAACCAAAAATATTCTGGTGTCCGGAAAGTTTCTTGATAAAGTTCAAACTTAGTACCCTTATCAACTTTGGCAGTGCTATCAGAAAGCAATTCAATAATCACATTGGGATATTTACCTTGTTCTGCCCATAATACCCAACTTTTGCGGGGACGATTTTCACATCCTAAAACCACAAACAAATCTGGCCCTCTAAAGTCTCTTGTGGTAATCTGCTCTGGGCTGAAATAAATTGTCAAATTTCCACTAGCATAAAAGTCCGTACGGTGACGCCACCACCATTTCAGACAAGCTAGTAGCAGTTCGATTTGTTCCCGATGCAAATCACTTTCCAAAGGAGGCTCATCACTCCACAAATCACTAGGTGGAATGATAATATTTTCTGCTTCTGTCTGTATAGCTTCGGAATTTTTGGCAGCCGTCATACAAGTTACTGGCTTTCGTTGTTAATTTTAGTTTAAAGCAATCAACTAAAGCCTAATTTCCTGGTGCTTTACTCCAGAGGGAAGAAATGCTGTTTGATGACATCTAGCCGCGAACAGTGCCAATAATCGATGTGAGAAATAATCAAATTATCTGAGTTAAGACCCAATTCACTCCAGCCGGCGATGGAAATACGCGGTTTCCAAGGTACGGGGGTATTCCAACTCAGTGTCCATTCAGTTTTTATGGTGTCACCCATACGTTGAATATCATGTACATCCATGCGGGGATTGACAAACCAAGTCTCGATGAAATTAATCATCTGTTGGTAGCGTTTAACACCATGAAATTTATTTAATGGGTCTTGAAAATAAACATCCTCTGCGTAGATGCCGTATGTTTGATTGGCGGGAAATCTTTGATAGTCTGCCTTGAGGATTTCAATAATATCCATATCTGTGAATTGATGTAATATCTAGGCGAAGCGAGAATATTAATTAATTTCTACTTGATTCCATAAGCGTTCTAACTGACGCTGCCAAGCAGTTAACAATTGTTCTCGTGTTTCTGCGGTTTGGTTGATTTCACCCATCAATCCTTCTGCATAAAAACGTTCCAGATTTTGCATCGTTGCTGCAAGAGATTGCCCTTGCTGTTTTGCTGTCTGGATAATTTGGCGAATGCGACCTTCGATCAGGCGATTAAAGACGTTATCTAAACCAGCCTCGTATAAAGATACTAGTCGAGCGATCGCACTAGCAAAATCTGCGCTGACTAGAGTGCTACTGTTATGCTGAAATACTGCCCAAACCACACCGTCATACAAAGCGTAGCGGACTTCTTGAGTGTCATCAAAGTTGGCTTCTAAAAACTGTGCTAAAAACGGTTGGGCTTCTTGTAGAGGCACAATGGGCAATAAGACTCGTAACCAAGTCTGGTCTTCGGAAAGCAGTACCAATAGGCGAAAAGAAGGAGTATCTACTTGCCAAGATTCAGGCGCGATCGCCTTGACTTCTGCTGTGCTAAATAGTTTTGTCAGCGTCCCCGCAATATCTTCAGGTGTCATAGTCTATTTTGAACTTCTAGTATTAGGGTAACGCTTTATAGTTGCTTATCTTAGTGGTCGGACAAATTTCGATTAATGGGGGCAGCCAGGAAACGGAAAATAGAAAAATAATATATGTAATTATTTTTATCGAAACATTTAAGTATTTTATCTAATAAATTAGCTTTTTTATCAATTATTTTCTTGAATTTACATTTTATGAAAATCATCTAAAAGAAAGCGACAGATGAGTATCTTCAATAAGGTCAATGAATACAATATTGAAGTGTTGTATTGCATATTTTAGACCAATACACATCTGTCGCTATCGTTTCTTCAGTTGGGATATATCCTAGTTAGCTATTGCTATTAAAAGCCATTAGTATTCATAACTAAATGACTTAGCTAGGTAGGTAATATGGCCAATGGCATAAGTGGCGACAAATGCCTCAGCTAGCTTAGTTAGAAATGACATATCACTCATACTAGCGTTTCCATATTGACCAGAGCTATCTCCACCTGCAACGAAATCTACATCTTTAAGTTCATTGAGAAAACTTTCAGAATCTTGAAATAAGTCAGAACCAGCAGCGGTTAGTTCATAAACATTGATATTAGACATGGTCAGCTCCTCAATAAAATGTAGCGAATGAATTAACTTGGTTAACAATTAAGTTTTAGCTCGCTTAACTGTTATCTTTAGTTGTATTCAAAAAGTTATAAGAAATCAAGATATTCAACATTTATAATTGGACATATATTAATGACTTGAGTCTGACAATTTTGTCAAATAATTGCGATAAATAAATGTGTAATAAATTACTCCTTGAAATTCCTGATTAACTGCCACATAAAGTAAAGAATCATGGGCAGAAATACGGCAATTTAGGCGACAATCTGCTGCTTTTACCATACCTATAAAGGTTTTCAGGGCAAATTATTAATGAGCGATAAGCCCGGAGGGCATGGCTACGCCTATCGCCTGTTGTGCCATTGCTGCGATCGCTTTATCTGTGGCTTTTGGCAAGTAGTAATATATACCTTGGGCTATCTGCGCCAATTCTTTGGCTAATCCTTGAGAAATAAATTTACTTTCAGTATCAATTACCAATAATTGTATGCCCAAGCCTCGAATCCTGGCCGCAATGTTTAGTAATTCCCCTTTGATATCTGGTTTTTCATCTCCCATTTGTGGTTGACCCAGAGAGCGTGACAATGGAATATTTGCCCGTCCATCGGTAATGGCGACAATCACCACCTGGCCAATATCTTTAGATTGTCTGGCATTTAAACCAATTCTCACAGATTGGGTCAGAGCATGAGCTAAGGGCGTACCTCCACCGCATGGTAATAACTCCAACCGCTTTCGCGCTGCGGTAATCGAGCGTGTGGGTGGTAATAGTACATCGGCTCGTTCACCCCGACAGGGAATTAAGGCTACTTGGTCACGGTGGCGATATGCTTGTGCCAAGAGTTGTAGAGCCGCACCCTTGGCTGATTGCATTCTATTCAGTGCCATTGAGCCTGATGCATCTACCAAGAAAATAATTAATGCGCCAGCTTTACGAGCCAATCGCTTTGTGCGGATATCATCATCCTCGATAATTACCGGGCGACCAGGTTGTTTTTTATGTCTGGCTTTTTGGTGGGGTGCAGCCGCCCGTAATGTAGCATCCACCGCTACCCGTCGAATCGGCCCCTTGGGAAACATGGGTTTGACGTAACGCCCCCTGTCTTGGGAAAAAATCAAACCGCGACCTCCGGCTTTACCGCTTCGGCGCTTAGTTATCTGGGCAAAGTTGAGAATGGCAGGATCGAGAATTACTCCTTGTGAAGTAAAGATAAACTCTTCGGGAATGTCGGGTAATTCTTTGACTTCTTCTGGTGTTTCGCTGTCTGTTGGTTGTTGGTCTTCTGGTGGTGGTTGTTCTTCTGGAAGTTGCGGTGTAGGGGGTGGTGGCATTTCCAAAATAAGCGCCCGTGGGACAATGACTAATTCCACTGCAAGGTGCAAATCTTCGGCATTAACTAATAAACGTTGATTCCATGCAGCAGAAGCCTTGGCAACTCGCAGGGCAAATAATTCACCGCGATGGCCTTCTACGCCACCACGTATGGCTTCGTTCACCAGATAAGCAATTTGTTCTGGTTTGACTTGGACTTTGGGTAGCAATTCCCGTGCTAAGAGAATTTGCAGTTTCAGATCATCTATGTCTGCGGTATGATGCTGAAGAAAAGTTTGGGGAGAATCAGCATAACTCATTGCTTGCTCTACAGCGAAGACGCGATCGCTTAAACTTAACACCTCGTCGGCCGAGAGTGCGATCGCAAATCGATCCAGCAAGTGTTCTCGCAGTACTCCTTCCTCTGGGTTATAAGTGGCAATTAACAAAGGTTTGCAAGGATGTTGAAAACTAATACCTTCCCGCTCAATTTGGTTTTTCCCTTCGGCTAATATTGTCAACAACAAATTGACGGTATGTTCTTCTAATAAGTTAATTTCATCCACATAGAGAATACCCCGGTGGGCTTCTGCTAACAATCCTGGTTGAAATACTGGTTCTCCTTGCTTGATTGACTGGCTCACATCTAAAGAACCGAGTAATCTATCTTCAGTTACACCAAGGGGAACTTGAATAAAGGGTGTGGGGATTACTTTAGTTGGCAATTGGGAGGTATTTTGTGCCCTAGCGATGGTTTCATCATCCCATTCATCAGGTTTTTTCGGATTGCAGTTGCAGCAGGAACCTAAAATTATTTCTATGGGAGGTAGTAAAGTTCTTAATGCTCTGGCCATGACGGATTTGGCTGTACCACGGCGACCAGCAATAATTACTCCCCCTAAACCTGGATCAACTGCTGCTAATAAGAGGGCTAATTTAATTGCTTCTTGACCGACAACTGCTGTTAACGGAAATGTTGGTACGGTAGATGATACCATTTTAGGCTTTGGGCGTTGCTGAATGAGGATTTAAAATCTCACACAAAGACGCAAAGAATAAGAGTTCATCATATTTTTTACCTAAATACAGGGTATTGGAAGTGGCGTAATACCTTCATCCCTTAATTTTAGCTCGGTACTACTAAGAACGATAAAATGAAAACAAATTGACCACAGGCAGTCTTGATGGCAACCCAACTCGGTGAAATTAAATCACTCACTCAACCGGTCATCTCTTGGGAACCATTGCCCGATGATTTTAAATTAGAGGATGAACCAGTGGAAAATACGGGTCAGCCAATTTTGGCTGGGGCTTTGCGTGAAAGCTTGGAAATTAGTGGTTTTATCCAACCGCAAATGTTGATTGCTTCTAATTTTGGTCTTTGTGCGACTGTCAACGGGCAATTTATTGTGAAAGCACCAGACTGGGTTTATGTTCCTGGTGTCAATCCAGTTGTCGGAGAACGCAAAAGCTATACACCCAATTTAGAAGGGGATGTACCTGGGGTGGTGATGGAATTTTTATCGGACACCGAGGGGGAAGAATATTCGGTAAAACGAACTTATCCGCCAGGAAAATGGTTTTTTTACGAGCAGATTTTGCAGGTTCCTATCTATGTAATTTTTGACCCCAATGGCGGTTTGTTGGAATATTATCAACTGGAAAATGGACGCTACGAATTAAAGCAACCAGATGAAAATGGTCGTCATTGGATTGATGCGTTGGGTTTATTTTTGGGAACTTGGCAAGGTACAAAAGAAGCCCGGACTGGTTATTGGTTACGGTGGTGGGATCAGGTGGGAAATTTATTACCCTGGGCTGTGGAACTGATTGAACAAGAACGCCAGCAAAAAGAACAGCTCATTGCTTATTTACAATCTCAGGGGATTGACCCAAATAATTTGCCCATAAACTAACACCAGTGAAAAAGCAGGGGAGCAGGGTATTGTCGTGATTGCCGAAGGTGCCCAAATTGCCGTGGTTTAGTTTTAGCTTGGTTTTCGCTATGTATATAGTTTACCAGAATATAGAACGCCTAACTCATGACTGGAAGTCACGAGTGTGCGGCTTGAAAACATCAAATTGATGTGCGCGTCTCAGTTTTAGGATATATCCAACGCGGTGGTATTCCTTCCGCTTTTGATCGGTTGCTAGCTACGGCTGTTGGTAAGGCGGCTGTGGATTTGTTGGCTACTGGACAATCTTCCCAGATGGTAGCTTGGCAAAATGGACAAGTTGTAGCGGTGCCTTTAGATGCCGTCTTAGCTGACAGTCCATGTTTGGTAAATCCCGAAGTTTCTTGGTGCAAACAGCGCGATCGCTTGGTACTTACAAGGGCATGGAAAAACCCGCTACAGCATGACTATAGCGGGTGATTATTCAATGTTTCACTCTGAGATATTTAGTAATCTAGGAAAACCATTCAACCACAGCGTCTTCTTTGGTGTTGGTATTTCTCGATGGAGTTTCACGGTTAAATTTCATGTGAATTGACCGTGTTTGTTCACCATCAGCCGCAACAGCCAAAATAGGATAGTCGATTAAACCATCTTGGAAGGACATTTGGAAGCGGAATGTACCATCTGGATTCAGTTTAATGGGACGACCACCAATTGTGACGGTAGCATCAGGTTCGGTAGCACCGTAAACAATCAACTCAGCGTCAGCAACTAACCAGAATTGGCGGGGACGCACTGGTACGGCGGAAGCAGAGAAGCCTACACCTGACATACCTACACCAGACATGGTTAAACCAGAAGCGCTGGGAACTGCCCACATACCGACACCGGAGGGGAAAACGTAGGAACTGATGGCTTGTTCAGGAGTTTGCTGCATGGAACCGAACAGAGAACCAGCAACCCGTTGGGCTTCGGCAGATTCGGCCATGCCAAATATTTGGTCGTAGATGGGGTTACTACCGTTGACTCCTGCTGCTGATGTTGGTGCTGCTGCGACTTTTTTGGCAGGAGGAACTAATTCGTAAACGGTCTTATCACGTAAATCTTCTTCAAAGTTGACGGTGACAAAGACATCTTCAATCCAGTCGGATGGATACACAGGAGGAATATGCACTCTCGCAGAACGGGCTAATACTAACCAACGACCATCAGCAGTACGGTAGCCAATGTCAATTACATAATCGCGATCGCTCACGGGAACAGGAATATACCATTCTCTGGCTAGTTCGTCAGCAGGATATTCTTGAATACTGTGGGGGCTTTGATGATCAAGGCTGATGTCGGTCACATCGTAAATCCGCAGTGCTAGTTGCTGTCCCCCTTGTTGTCTGAGTTCGGCTTTGTGTTCGTTGGGTATATCCCAGTAGGTATAAGCCCATTGAGGATCGCGGGGTAAAAGCACAATCCGGCTTTCACCATAACCTGCTGGTAGATCTGCGAGTCCTTCATCCACATCCGCCAGAGATCCACCAGTGCGGTCTTCTTGACCTAATTCAAATTTTGCTGCTTCCACGGTTTCCTGTGCCTCCAGTGAACGAGTTGGGTTAAGTGCCACTTTACTGCGCTGAACTTCTTGAATTGATGCGAGTAATTGAGATTTACGCATCCGGCTATAGCGAGAGATACTATATTCGCTGGCAACTTTACGTAATTGCCTTAATGTCATCTCCTCTAGCGGTGGGCGTTCTTTCGCCATAATTTTGGCCTCCAGTAGTTTGAAAGGTAAACGATTTACCCGGGTTAAAGAATGCTTGATAAAATGTCATCCACCCCAGATGAATTTCTTATTCCTGACTTCTGGTTTTGCCCAGTTTTAAGTTTTTTAGTTTGTTTTTTAAATTACGGAGTACTACCTTTCGTTCCTCAGGGATGCCAAGATTAGCATTTCTTTGGGATCGGAGGAGTCCTTGTTGTTAAGTAAATATTAACCAGTAATCCTTGGTTGGGATCAAGGGGTCTGCGGGTGCTTTTTTCCCTACTCTACGAATTTATCAGCCGTTGCGGGATCATAATGTCATGAAACCCTAACATTGTAAGTTATGGTAGTCCAAACAACTAAAATCATGTCATGGCTTGATGACAATTAGGGTAGAGATCAGCCAAAAACCGCAATCCATAAAGGAAGCAGCAGCAGTAACAAAAGTATGGAGAGGATGATACTGCTAGCAACTAAATCGCGGTCAAGGTTGTATTCTTCTGCCAAAATTAGCCCAGCAAAGCCTGTAGGCATTCCCGACATCAAGACCATAGCCAAACGGCGATCGCCTGATAAACCCAACAACAAAGTGGTGAGTAAGCCTACACATAAAGGCATGATCACAACCTTGAGAACAGCAGGGATCACAGCCAGTCGAAAATTTTGCCATCCCTGGAGTTGACCTACGCGAATACCAGTTAATAAGAAGGCACAGGCAATAACAACGTTAATTGACCCTTGGAGTCCTGATTCCATAACCGTCGGCAGTGGTATATGCCGAGTCAGAATGCCAATAATAAAAGCCCATAAAGGAGGTACAGTTAGCAGATCCCGCAGTTGCATCCACCAACGATTGGCAGATTTTGCATGACTAAAGTAGCTGGCAATTAACACGCCTAAACCATAGGGCCCCACAAAGCTGTGGGTGATACTGTAAAGTAGTGCCCAATTAAGTGCATCCGGTTGAATTAAATAAGGGGCGATCGCTAACCCCACAAAACCCGTATTTCCCAACACAGCCGCCAGCACAAAACTTCCCTGAGTGCGAGCATCCCAGCAATGATTAGCACCCGAATCTGGCTGCAACTTAGATGACAAGACTTTTTGCCATCCCCACAAAGTTAGCAATGCCACCAATAAACCAATTAGCAGCGCCCCAACTGTAATCACTGATGCTAGCAAAGGCAAACTTCCCGCACCACTCAATTCCTGCTGTTGAGTTTTGCGTGCTAATGCCAAGAGTTCCAGCGGTATACCTACCCAGTAAAGACCACGACCTAACAAATGTGGTAACCACTGAGGTAACAATCTAAATAATAATAGCCCCAGACTCGTCCACAGAATCAGGGGTATATAAGCATGAATTAGAGTTTCTGCCATCAACAACGATCCGAATTGAACACTAATTACGAATTACTAAAAATTCATGCTTATTTGATTAATCACTGACATATTCTGGATGCGCCAAACATCTGCTTGTCGAATAAAGGAATATCGTACACGTAAAGTTTCATCCGTAATATTATTAATCTGACCTCTTTCGTAAAACTGTGTGACTTCCCTGACTCTAGCTACTGCTACTACTGATTGATCTGGGTTTTGGTTGACATATTCGACATTCACCGTGTGGTTATACGTCCGATAGCGGTTTTGTGACCTCTCTTGTTGGGCAATTAGCCGCCACTGAGCTAAAGTCGCACCTGTTAAAATGTCTTGTAGGCTACCAATGTCATGACTTGGGCCTAAAGCTGAGGCTTTAGTAGATAACCAAGTTTGAATGACCTTCTGTGCCATCTCCTCTGTCAAAGAACCCTCTGAAGGTAGCAACTTGCTGTTTGGCTCAGGAATAGCCAAGGGTGGTTCATTTAGCTGCACCGCTAGCTGTTCACCCTGCAACACAGGTGTAGGGTCAAGGATATTTCTCACCCATCCAAATGTCGTGGAAACGATTAGCCAAAAAACTAATATACCTGCCAAAGAAGCAAATACAGTCCAAACAAGTCGGGTTTTTCCTTCTAAAGTATGAGCAAAATTTGCTCGTGGCCCAGAAGCACCCCTACTGTTAGCTGGGTTTGCCTTGCGCCGCCGCCGCTTTTTGACTTTACGCGGGGGAGTAGCATTAGCGGTGCCATTTAAATTGTGATTGGTGGGCCTAGCTGTGTCTACAGTCCGCGAAAATGAAGGTACATTTGTTTCTGGGTTCGCACCGTTGACAACATTACCTAGTGGTATATTTCGGTTAGTTGAGGCAAAGTTTGGCTGTTGGGGTCTTTTGTTGTTGAGTGTTTCTGGTAAATCCGGGTTTAGTTTTCTTTCTTGAGGAAATTTTGGATCAACAACTGGGGAATGATTACTTGGGCGGGGAGGTTGCGAAAAAGACCGCCCGTTGATCACAGCCCAATCATTTGTCGTTTCTGCCTCTGTAGGTAAGGCTTCTAAATAAGCTTGCACCTGTGGGGTAGCAAAATAATCTTTGAGCGAGGCTGGTTGCTGGGCTAAATCACGGAAATGCGGAAAAACTTCGTTTTGTAACCACTGTTCTGCATATAAACATAACCCCGGTAACAAGTCTGGAGAATCTAAGGATCTCTCCCGAATAAAAGCTAGGGCTTCGTATTCCTGACTAAGTTCTAAAACACGAGTGGCTTCTTCGGTTTGTCCTAGTAGCAGCGCACATAGGGATTGTTCTAAATGCACATCTTGACGCTTTCCTAGACCCATCAGCATCTGCTTGGCCTGACGAATTAAAGCAGGTTGACGTTGAGTGAATCCCCGTGCCAAAGAAGCATAAACCGCCAAGTAGTTAGCAACAGCAGACGGACGTTTACTTTCCGCTTCAAATAACTTGTGCTGTTCGGCGACTGTTAAATGGTGGCGTAGTTGCTGGATAAATCGCAGAAAATCATCTATGTTTAAACCTGAGTAATCATTACCAGTGCCATCGATGCCGCCGCGATCGCTTAAAATATTATGCAAGAAAGCCAAGCCTTGCCGTCGTTCCGCAGCTTTTTCTTCCGGCAGTGCTAGTAATTCTAAAATCCGATATGGTCGCAACTTATATAAGTCAGCCTGCATTTCTGCTTGCACACTGGCAAATAGTCCTTCCCGTGACAGCAGTTCTTGTCCCGTTTCTAAGGAAATAGCCGCATTTTCATAGTGGCCTTGCTGCCATTGCTCTCGACCCAATTCTAGACAAGCCAGCGCCACAGTCAGCACAATATCTGGGTACTCCGAACTTTCGCTCAATTCGTCACTTACCAGATGATTACCCACTTTGGCAGCTGCCACACTGCTTTGATTGGTCAGGTAATTATGACCTAATTTGAGTACGAGTTCATATTCTCCTAATTCTTGCAGAATTAATAAAGCACCAACTAATTCCTGTTGAGAAATGTCAATGCTGAGACTTTGAGTATCAGGATCGCCCTTGTTGCTTTCTGTGTGGTTTCCCACTGCAACAGTAGCATTAGCATTGCCGTCAGGGCCATAGGCATGGGCAAGATAAAGCTCATTGTAACTGCTACGTTCTTTAGGATTTGATAAAACCACGTAAGCTTCTTCTATAAGTTGTTTACGAGAAGAAATTGCTGCTTGAGAATACTCTCGTCGCGGCAATTGTACAATGCGATCGCTGTATGACTGCCGCAACTGTTCATCACTTGCCGCTAACGGTAGTCCTAAAATTCGGTAGTAATCTAGCGGAATTCGCACAGTCTACTTCCCCTGCACCGTGATCAACATAATTCACCTAGAGCATTCCAGGCCTGTAAAACCGTGCCACAATAATACGGTGAATAATACCGTGTTGGACTTACACTATAAGTTTATATTGCAACAATTGATTTTGTTCCTTCCGCAAATTTGAGTCATATTCTAGTGCTAGCATTTGGCATTTGCCTAGAAAGCCCCGATACTTTGTGTTAATTCTTAGTATTGTTGCCTGTAAAAACTTATAGTTGTCAAGAGCCAGTGAATTTCCCTAACTATACAGTTAGAGAAGCTATCCTGGATAGGATAGAATTTAAGATAAAGAAATAGAACCATATCATAAATATAAATAAATAACAAGTATCTAACTATACAAAAATAATCATTGTCCATTTTTCCCAAATTGTTCATGGATATGCAGAAACCAAGCTATCCTGATTGATAGCCTATGAACAGGGGTAGGGAACGAGAAAACTCAGGGGGCGTCTGCTGCCGTTAGGATGAGATCCTCGCAGAGCGTGGGTTGAAAAATGCCAAATTCACCCATTTTTCTGATAATTGCCGACAAACCGTTGAGGCGCATAATTTTTGGTTGTTAACTCCAGCAGACCCAGCTTGCGAAAAGCAGATATTGTCTGAGAGCAACTTATTTGAGATGGTAAATTTCAGTTTTACAATAGGGATACTAAAAAAGAATGGTTCAAGAACGCACGTTACCTACATTTAATGCTGCCACTACTCAGATAACCAAAGAAGAAGGGTTGCGGTTGTATGAAGACATGGTATTAGGGCGCTTATTTGAAGACAAGTGCGCTGAAATGTACTATAGGGGCAAAATGTTTGGTTTTGTCCACTTATACAACGGACAAGAAGCCGTTTCCACAGGCGTAATTCAAGCGATGCGACCGGGTGAAGACTTTGTTTCCAGCACCTACCGCGACCACGTTCATGCTTTGAGTGCAGGCGTCCCAGCCAGAGAAGTCATGGCAGAGTTATTTGGCAAAGCCACAGGTTGCAGCAAAGGGCGCGGTGGTTCCATGCACATGTTTTCTGCCGAGCATGGTTTACTGGGTGGTTATGCTTTCGTGGCCGAAGGAATCCCTGTAGCAGCCGGAGCCGCTTTCCAAAGCAAATACCGCCGAGAAGTCTTGAAAGACCAAAACGCCGACCAAGTAACAGCTTGTTTCTTTGGTGATGGTGCGGCTAACAACGGGCAATTTTTTGAAACTTTGAACATGGCGGCCCTCTGGAAACTGCCAATTATTTTCGTAGTAGAAAATAATAAATGGGCAATTGGCATGTCTCACGAACGGGCCACGTCCCAGCCAGAAATTTATAAAAAAGCCAGTGTATTTAACATGGTGGGCGTAGAAGTAGATGGTATGGATGTACTGGCAGTCCGAGCCGTCGCTCAAGAAGCCGTAGCCCGTGCCCGTGCAGGAGAAGGCCCCACCTTAATCGAAGCCCTTACCTACCGCTTCCGGGGTCACTCCTTGGCAGATCCCGATGAAATGCGGAGCAAAGCCGAGAAAGAATTTTGGTTTTCCCGCGACCCCATTAAAAAGCTAACGGCTTATCTAATTGAGCAAAACCTAGCAAACGAGGCAGAACTCAAAGCTATTGATCGTAAAATTCAAGAAGTAATCGATGAAGCTGTGAAGTTCGCCGAAAGTAGCCCCGAACCAGACCCCAGCGAGTTATATCGCTTTATATTTGCGGAAGACGAGTAGTTTGGAGACTAGGGACTGGATGGATGGTCATTTCCCCTACTCCCTAGCCTCTAGCCTCTAGCCCCTAGCCTCTACATAGGACTAAAACTTGTGTTTACCATTGCCCTGCAACAGCAACAATACAAAACTTACATCCTTTCAGATGAAAGTGCTGGCTCTCAAGTCGAAGTAGTACCAGAAAGAGGGGGTATCATCACCCGTTGGCGCATTCAGGGGCAAGAAATTTTCTACCTGGATGCTGAACGTTTTACTCATCCTGATTTGAGCGTCAGGGGTGGAAATCCGATTTTATTTCCTATCTGTGGTAACTTGCCGGATAATGCTTACTCCCACAATGGGCAGCAATACACCTTAAAACAACATGGTTTCGCCCGTGACCTACCTTGGGAAGTATCTGAACAACAAACTCAAGGGAAAGCTAGCTTGACTCTGGTACTCAATAGCAACGAGCAAACGCAGGCGGTTTATCCCTTTGATTTTCAACTAGTTTTCACTTACGAATTGCAAGGTAATACTTTATCAATTCGGCAGCAGTACAAAAATTTGTCATCTACATCTTTGCCATTTTCGGCGGGTTTTCATCCTTACTTTCTCACGGGTGGTGATAAAACTCAGCTAGAGTTTCACATTCCCTCCCAGCAGTATCAAGACCAGAAAACCAAGGAAATTCATGCGTTTGATGGTAACTTTGATTTCAACCGGGATGAAATTGATGTTGCCTTTGGCGATTTAACTAGTCAATCTGCCACAGTCACAGATAGTAGCCGTAAATTAAAACTGACCTTGGATTACGACCCCATCTATTCCAAGTTGGTATTTTGGACTCTCAAAGGCAAAGACTTCTACTGTCTAGAACCGTGGACTGCTCCTCGTAATGCCTTAAATACATCTGAAAACCTAACTGTATTGGAACCAGGCAACGAATTGCTGACAACTTTCCGCCTCACAGCAAATTTTTTCTAACCCCCTTTACAAATCCCTAACTATTCATGCTATAATTGCAAAGTTGCAGAAAAAGCAAAAGGGTCGCTAACTCAACGGTAGAGTACTCGGCTTTTAACCGATTAGTTCCGGGTTCGAATCCCGGGCGACCCATATAGAAAAACAAAAAGTCTGATTTATAGGTCACTAAGAGTAGCTAGGGATTTGTTTATGTTTGACAGATAGCGGTCACCATTCCCTTATAATCAGGCTTAAAGGCGTAAAGTTTTTCAACATAAACACCCGTCACTAGTTATAATTTCCTATAAGTTGAAAAAAGTCTTAAGATTAGCGTAATAGTTACGCTTCTCTCACACCGACTAGCTGAAAATACATTTAGGAGGACTATCTATGGCGCTCGTACCAATGCGGCTGCTTCTGGATCACGCGGCTGAAAACGGTTACGGCATTCCAGCTTTTAACGTTAACAACTTGGAGCAGATTCAGGCAATTCTGAAGGCGGCAGCAGAGACAGATAGCCCCGTAATTTTACAAGCTTCTCGTGGCGCTCGTGCTTATGCAGGCGAAAATTTTCTACGCCATCTGATTTTGGCAGCAGTAGAAACCTATCCTCATATCCCCATTGTCATGCACCAAGATCATGGTAATGCGCCTTCTACTTGCTACTCAGCAATTAAAAATGGCTTTACCAGTGTGATGATGGATGGTTCGCTGGAAGCTGATGCTAAGACTCCTGCTAGCTATGAGTACAACGTTAATGTTACCCGCGAAGTGGTAAACGTAGCTCATTCTTTGGGTGTCAGCGTTGAAGGTGAACTTGGTTGTTTGGGTTCTCTGGAAACTGGTGCTGGTGAAGCTGAAGATGGTCACGGATTTGAAGGTACTTTGGATCGTGAGCAGCTGCTGACTGACCCTGACCAAGCAGTAGATTTTGTAGAACAAACCCAAGTAGATGCTCTGGCTGTTGCTATCGGTACTAGCCACGGTGCTTACAAGTTTACCCGCAAACCAACCGGGGAAATTTTGGCTATCAGCCGCATCGAAGAAATTAACCGCCGTCTGCCTAACACCCACTTGGTAATGCACGGTTCTTCTTCTGTGCCAGAAGATTTACTGGCACTAATTAACCAGTATGGTGGAGCAATCCCCGAAACCTACGGTGTACCTGTAGAAGAAATTCAAAAAGGCATCAAGTGTGGTGTGCGTAAGGTTAACATTGACACCGATAACCGTCTAGCTATCACCGCCGCCGTTCGTGAAGCTTTGGCAGCAAATCCCAAGGAATTTGACCCCCGTCACTTCCTCAAGCCTTCTATTAAATACATGCAGAAGGTCTGTGCTGACCGCTATGAGCAATTTGGCACTGCCGGCAATGCTAGCAAGATCAAGCAAATTTCTCTGGAAGATTTTGCTGCTAAGTATGCTAAGGGTGAACTCAAAGTTGTGACCAAGGCATCTGCTAAAGTTTAATTTTGTCAAAAAATAAATAGGAGCATGAGATGATTACTCGGTTCCTTAAAGAATAAAGTTTTGATGTTGGTATAGATAAACCGGGCGACGTAGAAGTTTCCCGGTTTTTTGTTGGTCTATATTAGTAATTAGTCATATTTCCTGCGGAAATTCTGCACTTACTGCACAGTTATGCCAGCAAAGGCTTTACGTAATAGAGCCTACGGCACGCTTCCGCGAACGCCATTTGTAATTTGTAATTATTAATCAATAGGGTAGTCAAATACACTAAATATTCGCTATATTCCCGTAAGTATTCATTGGTAAAGTTTTCATGAAAAGAAACTGGAAAAAGCTGAAGATAGTTGCAAGTTTCTTTTGCGCGATCGCCTTGACACAATTGTTGGGGGCAAAAACCCCTGTACAAGCTGCCCAAAAGGTTGTCGTGCGTTTCGGCCCATTTGCAGAAACTCTCTCACTGGCTGAATTACAACAGGCTGCGGAAACTGGTGAATTTCCTCAAGGGTTGGAACTTTATACCGGGGGATTATCTCAAGAACAACGTCGCTTTTTTGTGGGAGCGCTAAGAATGAGAGTGCCGATTAATATTGTTACTCTCAGTAGTTTACTCAATACTCAAATTGGCACAACTATTCTCAGTAATATTTCTGAAGCTTTAGTCCGCAAAGATCAAGCTGGTGTCCAAGCACTGAGAGCTGCATTAGTATTAGGTGCTACTGAACCACAAGGGCTTTCTCTACTCAATTTTATTGCTGCTTATCCTAGTCAACGCCTGGAAATTGATTTGTTCAAGGCTGTTCAAGTTGCAGGACGTTTAAACACATCTTTTTGGCGTACTCAACAATTTATGCTGGGGATTTCGCCCTTACTCGATTCCAGAACCCCACAGGTGGCGATAGAATTTGACCCCACCCAACCGGGAATAGGCCAAGTACAAGTACTCAACTTCAACTGGAATGACCAAAAGCGGAGTCGAGAAATTCCTGTTGATGTCTACTGGTCAACAGCAAGCAATTCCGAAAAACCTGTAATTGTCTTTAGTCACGGCTTGGGGTCAGTTCGCCATGAATTGCGTTACCTCGCCAATCATCTAGCATCCCACGGTTATGTGGTTGCAGCCTTAGAACATCCCGGTAGTAATGAAACAAATACTAACTTAGCCGCACAAGGTAAAACCAGGGTTGTCCAGCCTCAGGAATTTTTGCAGCGTCCCCAAGATGTGAGTTTTGTTCTCGATGAACTCGAAAGGCTTAACCAAACAGCTAATAACCCATTACAAGGGAAACTGGCGACTAATAACGCGATGATTGTTGGTTATTCTTTTGGTGGCGGTACAGCTTTAGCCACGGCTGGCGCCCAATTGCAACTAGAACACCTCAAACAACGCTGTCAAGGTAACTTAGCTGGGTTCAGTTTAGGGGAAACTATCCAATGTGTCGCTCAAGAATTGCCAGAAAATAGCTATCGACTACGAGATGAAAGAATCAAACAGGCGATCGCTCTCAATCCTACCAGTTCGCTCATCTTTGGTAACACTGGTTTAACTCAAGTAGCAGTACCAACCCTAGTTTTGGCGAGTTCCGCAGATAAAACTACCCCAGCGTTAACTGAACAAATTGTGGGATTTAATCAAATACCATCTCCCAAATGGCTGGCCGGTGTGGTGGGCGGTACTCATCTAAGTGTGAAAGACCCTAGTACCACTATGGATCAGGTAGGACGACCAAATACACCTTTTAGTGGTGGTGAAGTTGTGGGTGAACAAGCAGCAGATGTCCGGAAATTTGTGAAAGCTATATCTTTGGCGATGGCTGCACAACTGACTTCAGAAGCTGAGAAATATGCTGTCTTTCTGACATCAGATTATGCTCAGATAGCTTCGACTCCAGCATTTCCATTACGTTTGGTGATGGAGATTCCACCTGATGCTTTGTCAATGTTGAAAGAATTGGACGCTCACTAAGGGACTTCCAAAGGGGGACTAGGGGAAAACAATTCGCCTTGAGTACAAATAATCATTGATTTTCTGGAGTTCCCCTGTTCTCAATTTCCCTTGTGAATGCATAAGCATTTTTTATGAAGGGTATTGATTCTTTTGTATCAATTTATGTTGACTACTATGAATAATATTGTTACAGTTGTTTACATAAATTAACAAGATAAATAAATAACCATTAATTTTGATTTCTTGTACAGTTAGCGAAAAAAACTGATTTCGGTATTGGTACCTCCCATCAACATTTGGACTTCTCCTAATCGCCTCGGTGTTATAACTGAGGTTTTTTGTTGCTCAAAAATATCATGTGACTTTACTTTGAAGCGATCGCTCATATCCTAGTGTAATTAGCATCTTGACTATAATGTTTGCCAGGGATCTGACTTGTCGGCACTGGGGCGATCGCCTGAGCAGTCAATACTAGTTGATTTTTGATGGTGACGGCATTAGTTACCATTTTCCATTGTTTGACTATTTTTGCTCCGATGATCTATCCTAGAGTCAGAATAAAAAGACAAAGATAGCTCTAATAGCCATATATTTTGCTAGCTAGTTGGTTATTGTTGCTGGTATGTACAGCGGTTTAGGACTACTAGCAGCAAAAAACAGCTTGGGTGAAAAGCTAGTCAATAATTAGGCAAGTATAATTTATCACCGCTGTTCAGCCGCTTAACTCACCAGATTTGAGGTTAGGCAAAAGTTTGTATTTATTTGCAAATTTAGTTTTGGAATAAATAACCTTTGGGATTAGCTATCACTAAATTGTCCCCAGGTTTGCCGTTTCATCTATTTAGGGATCTAATTAATTTTGTTGAATTTAAATTACTGCATCCCCTTATCTGGATGTCAACGACAAAGGTTACAAACTTGCATTTGCTTGCATTTGTCATATTCTTGTACATTTTTACCTTGAATAAAGTACCATGAATGATTGTGATTTTATATTAAATATCTGCATTCTATCGATAGCTTATCTATCTAGTATTTACTTTTGGATAGCTTTTTCTCAACACTCCAATGAGTGACTGAACACTGGCATATTGATTGCCAGTTATTGCCCATTTTTACTAGACTTTAGAGAGCAGGTGACCAAAAATACATCTGTCAGAGTAGCCAGTGTAAAATCTTATGAAAAGTTTAGCTAAATACATAATGGCATTATTAATCTCAGAATGTTAGTTTTTTTACCAGAAGTGCTTACAACTAGAGATATACAAATTGGCTTACTGGGATTCATCGCTGGATTTTTAGTTTTTGTCTTTATTCGTTTATTTTATACATGGATAAATTTACTCTTGAAAAAGCTCCAGGTTTTACCAATTAGTGATATTTACCAAAACGTAATTAAGTCTAATAATTCCTTAGTTATGTCCGTATTGGTAATTTCTTGTATTGAGTTAATTTCATTTTTTCTACCTAGCAATAAATGGTCTAACTCATTAGAGATTATTATTAGTTTAACTTTAGCCATTACTGGGAGTTGGTTAGCATCTAGATTATTTAAAAACTTTTTTGATTTTTATTTATTAAATGTTGCTTTTCAAACAGGACAAAAAATCAGCAGTGAGTTATTAATTCTTTTTAAATGGATAGCTAATATTATTATTATTTTTGCAGCTATTCTGATCTATGCCCAAACCCATAAAATTAATCTTTTAGGATTGCTAGCTAGTTTAGGAATCGGCGGATTAGCCGTAGCTTTTGCTGCTCAAAAAACTTTAGAACAAGTTTTGGGTGGGATAGTTCTCTATCTTGATCGTCCCTTCGTAATTGATGATTATATTGGTCTACCCGATGGTACTTTCGGGAGAGTCGAATCTATCGGATTGAGATCGACGCGTATCCGGACATCTGGTAAAGGAACTTTAGTGATAGTCCCTAATAGTTCTCTAACTCAACTCAATATTGAAAACTTTACCGGTGCGAAGAAAGTCATGTCTATTCTTTATTTAATTTTCTATAGATCTATCAGTAGCGAAGAAAAAGCGTTAATTCGCCAGGTAATCTTAGAAAGTACAAATGGTATTTTTGGCATTGACTCGCGTAATACGGATGTAACTTTTCAAAATTCCAGCACTTCGGTAGATCCAGATAAAACCCAAGCGCAAGTTTCTTTCTTTATTTTGGGTTCTGGAGATGTTTCAATGGAATTACGTCGTCAACTTCTAGATTTAGCCACTCAAAGTATTACTCAATATTTGAAAGAATATGGTATTGCATTTGAGATAGAAGAACCAACAATATATGTTGATTCACCGATTACAATTTAGCCAGAATGACCAACATTTCACAGATTATTCTAGAATTCTTCCAGCAGGACACCACAAGATTAGCTCTATTTAGATTTGGCATATTTCTAATTTTTATTCTACTGTCTTTACTAGTTGGACGATATACACCTACATTTGTACGAATTGTAATTCGACGTTTTGCACCACAACAGGTTGCCAGTATTTATAATAATTTAATTGAACCTATCAGAAACTTATTTAGAATCACTGGTACTTTAATTCTTATTTCATTATCTTTAGCCTGGATTATTGAATACCAATATATTTATAGATTTATTTCACCCATTGTAGACTTAGCTGTTATTACTAGTCTCGCTTGGCTAGCCTCTCGCCTATTTCGTCAATTTATTCGATTTTATGGCATTGAACTAGTAGGTAGATTAGGACGAGAAGTAGATGAACTGCTTTTAGTATTTGAAACTTTAGCGAATGTAATTATTGGCTTTATTGCCGTTCTTGCTTTTGCCCAAAGTCAACAATTTAATTTAGTGGGTTTATTAACTGGTTTGGGAATCGGTGGATTAGCTGTGGCGTTTGCTGCTCAAAAAACACTAGAACAGTTAATAGGAACAATTGTGTTGTATTTAGATAGACCCTTTATTCCTGGAGAATACATTCGTTTACAAAAATCTCCACAAATCCCAGAAGGTTTATTCGGACGAGTTGAATCAATTGGCATCCGTTCCAGTAAAATTCGTACTGCGGCTAAGAGTACGTTGTTCATTATTCCTAATTCAATATTGGCAAACTTAGAAATTGAAAATATTACTCGAGGTAAAAAAGTTATGGTTCTACTCTACCTCGATTTTTTTAAAGTACTGCAAGACCAAGAAAAAGCTTTAGTTCAGCAGGTAATTATCGAGAGTACTAACTCCCTTTTCGGTATAGATCCAGGAAGTACCAGTATTACTTTTTTAAATCAAAATGCTGCAATACAAACAACTCGAACAAGAGTCACGTTCTTTATTTTGGGTTCTAATGATAACTCTTTACAATTACGTAAACGTTTATTGGAGTTAGCAAATGAAAAAATTTCTAAAAAACTATTTTCTTCGGGAATTGAGTTTAAAATGCAAGAACCAACCATTTATGTAGACTCACCAGTCACGCTTTGAGAATTGAGGTGGAATTTTCATTTGCTAGTGATTCTTCCTTTCTCCCACGCAGCAATGTGAGATGCTAATAGGATAGTGTATCTAGGTTCATCAGCTAACCTTTGTAGAGCTGCTGCTATGGGGATTTCTGTATCTTGTGAAGTAAAAAGAGTGACAATTTTTTCTAATGCCACAGTTTTTCCAGGAAAGCATTGGAAGCTAGTAACTAAACTGGGGCTACCAGAAGTACTCTGTACCCATACAGGCAAAGTTTCGTCGCCATCTACCACCAATTTAGCTGCCATACCGAGTTGAATGCCAGAGTGAATAGTTTGACTCTGTAGCCAGATAATCTGTTCTATACCACCTTGATTTAAAGTTCGCCAATGTTGCTCTGCAATTTTTGGGTTAGGATCGAATCCCACTTCAACTGTGACATCACCTGTAAAATTTATAGATGTAATTTGACAACGGATTGCCAAAACATGTTGATCGGCCAAACTAGCAAACCGTTCAAAGTAGAAATCCAGGGTATGACCTGCTGGACTACGCCACTGCACACAACGACTAACTAAACCCAAACGCAGATCAAGTTGACGTTCATATTTGATAATTTCACCACTGTCCATACTAAAACGTTCACCTGCAACTGTCACCACTAAAGGCAGCCAATTGGGACAGTTCACAAGTTTAGTATGGGGTATTTTTTCATCATAAACACCATCAATCATTGTCACTGGCCAATCCTGGGGATAACCTTCCTCGAAAGTTCCCCGTGTGCCTAAATAACCATTGCCAAGGGTGAAGACAGTTTCTTGATAATGTAGCTCTGTGGGATTAAACTCTCTTTCAATCACCTGGAAAACGGTACTATTAACTATTGACTGATTGTGTGGAGAATTGTCCACAGATACATCAAGCATGGTAAATAAACCTATATCTGGAAACAGAATATAATTCAATCAATCTGATTTAAATAACTAATCTAATTACTGCCTCCATTGCTGAGACTTGAATGTAGTTTTTACAGACAGAGTTGAGTTTTTTGTTATTCAGGAAGTTTTTGAATTCATCCTTCTCTAGTTAGGTTCCATATATAACTCATGTGGGAACGCATAAATGCAAAAATCGATACAAATTTATATATTTATACATGTAGAATTAGAGACTTGCAATTTCTTGTGACTTTTATAACCCTTAGACCTGTTAATACAGGATGGAATACAGTAAAAATCATCCTCAAGACTGATCACAAAAATACAGAATAGTCGTTATCAATTTATTGGCTAAAAAAGCTGAGTGTTCTGTTTCTCATATTTATGCGTCGCCAAATAGCCTATGTTTTAATTTTGCTGTTTTCGCTGATTATTGTGATACTTTGGTGGCCCATAAACGATGCCGATTGCAACTCAAAAGCGTTTTTGGCATCAAAAACCCCAAAATTTTCTATCCAAGCGAGTCAAATTGTAGTGCAGCCGTGGCATGGAGAACACCAGGTATATGGAATCTTTATGGTTCCCAATGAATACAAGCGATCGCCCTTTTTTGTTTTATCAGTCAAAGGTATTGGTAGTCACTGTTCTAGACCATTTGGCTACAACCAAAACTATGATGATGTGGTTGCTAAACCTGGAACTCATTTAATCAGGTACTACATGAGAAGTCGTATTGCTTTACGCGGCATACTTCAGGGTTTGTACTTGCAGATAAATAATCCCCAAAACTGGACACTGACCTATCCGTTAATTAACCTCAACCAAGTCAGTGGGAATTTCATTATGTAACAACGTATTAGTAGCATTGATAACAACCTGCGCCGCACCTGTAAAAAATGATTTCTCAATATTGGCTGGGAGATCACTTGGTAGGTGGTAGTGGGGAGTACGGAGATTAGCGGTATCTGTTACCAGCACAGCACCCACACCCTGATACCAAAATGGTGCATGGTCACTACGTAGGGTATCAGGTGTCGGCAATCCTTTCAGGGGAATAGGTAACCGCAGCACTGATGGGACATGAGGTTGATCAGATTGTTGAAAGGCGTTCAGCAAAGACAAATGTTCTGTATCTCCAACCGCTACCAAAAAGTCGCCTTTATCGCTGGGTGGGTTCACAGGTAAACCCGCCGGATACCGCTGACAACCCGCTGTGTAGCAGGCATAACCCACCATATCCATGACAATGACACCGCTAAGGTTTTGCAGGCGTTGTGTCTGGGTAACGAAGGCTTTACTACCTAACAGTCCCGTTTCTTCCTGGTCAAAAAAAGCTAACTGCAAAGTCCGTGGTGACGGTTTTGAACCCAGAATTCGGGCAACCTCCAACACCACCGCCACACCACTAGCATTATCATCAGCACCAGGGGAAGCGTTCACAGTGTCGTAATGTGCAGCTACAAGAATTGCACCAGCTGCTTGATTAGTCCCCAAGCGTTCAGCAAAAATATTCACACCGGCGGAAAACTCTTCTAACTTTGGTTCCCAGCCTAACTTTCTCAATTCAGTTGTAATATAACTGCGAGTACGCGATCGCTCTGTTGGTGAGTAGCGCTGAAAATCTAAATTTTGAATGTGTTGGAAAAGCTTGTCAGTCGATACCGCCGGGCCAAATTTCACTGACTGTAACTTTGGTTGTGGTTGTGGCTGTTCTACAGGTATCTCAACTACTTTTGAACTAGAAGACTGCTGCCAAAATGCTCTAATAACAGTATCTCTACTACCCACGACCATCACCACCACCAGCACCAACAGCCAAATCCATTTTTTCATGTAAATGTATCCTCTGCATACCCACGGCATTCAAAAAACTGTATTTAGAATAACGCGGCTAAGTTTGACAACTCGTCTGTTGACACAGGCAAAAACTTAAGGTAAATTTCCGCACTAGAAACGTGCCTCAGGAATTTATTAGAATGTTAGATTTGTCGCTAATTACCATCTTGGGGTTCCTGGGCAGTTTTGGACATTGCTTTGGCATGTGTGGCCCCCTGACAGTGGCGTTTTCCCTGTCACATCAGCAAAAAAAACCAGAAACATCACCCTTAAAGATTTCCTCTACCTGGCAACAGCAGTTAAAATTTCATATTCTCCTGAATTTAGGGCGGATGTTGAGCTATGCCCTAGTTGGTGCTGGCATCGGGGCCATAGGTTCAGTATTACTACAAGGTGGGCAGTTTGCGGGTGTAGGTAGCGATTTCCGCCGGGGGATGGCAATTGTCACAGGCGTTATGCTGATTTGGTTTGGCTTAGGGCAAGTAACACCAGAACTACTACCACGGATTCCCTTATTACATCCCATACTCAAAGGTAATTTACACGATCGCCTGAGTGCAGCGATGGTGAAACTTTCCTTTCAAAACCGCTGGTGGACACCTTTGCTTTTAGGCATGACTTGGGGTTTAATGCCCTGTGGTTTTTTATATGCTGCCCAAATTAAAGCCGCAGAAACTGGTAATTTATGGATGGGTACAGCCACCATGCTGGCTTTTGGACTAGGAACCCTACCCACCATGTTAGGTGTGGGTGTCTCCTCCGCCTTAGTTAGTAAAGATAGGCGCAGTCAATTATTTCGCTTAGGTGGTTGGGTAACACTGACCATTGGCATACTTACCCTATTGCGAACTGGTGACACAATGGTAGATTACAGCGGACATGCTGCCTTAATCTGCTTAATATTGGCACTGATTGCCCGTCCTCTTAGCCGAATTTGGGCTTTTCCCCTACGTTACCGTCGTGCTTTGGGAGTGGGTGCTTTTGTCTTAGCAGTGGTTCACACCATCCACATGATCGAACATTCATTGCAGTGGCAATTCGCGGCTTTCTTCTTCCTCCCACCAGATTTTCAGTGGAGCATGGCTGCTGGTGCTGTAGCATTAGTATTAATCACCCCCGCAGCTCTCACAAGTTTTGAATCACTGCAAAAATCTTTGGGTAAACGCTGGCGACAGATTCATCTGTTGAGTGTGCCTGCTTTGCTATTGAGTGCCATTCATGCTGTGTTGATTGGTTCTCATTACCTGGGTTCCTTGCAATTAAGCTGGGGCAATCAATTAGCTACACTGCTGATGGGAATTATCATCCTCGGTGTTTTGTTAGTGCGTTCACGCTGGTTTTGGTCAAAGTTAGCTGTAGAAAAGTTTTATGTCCCTCCCACTAAACATAATTCGTAATATTTCCTATGGCTCTAAGCGCAGCTATGCCGTTAGGCTTTACGCCACGCTGCGCTATCGGAAATGCTGCGCGAACGTAATTCGTAATTCGTAATTTTTAATTATGAGACACTCTAAGAGGCTTGGCATCTATTGTTTATTATTTTTGAGTTGCTTAGTTATCTTAATAACTACGGCTCACCCCATTTCTGCTCATCAGGTGCAAATAGCAGCAGATGTCGGTGCTACTTTACACATTGAACCCAATGATAATCCCCGATCTGGGGAACCCACCCAAGCTTGGTTTGCTCTTACCCGTAAAGGTGGTCAGGCGATTCCATTAACACAGTGCGATTGTCAATTGGTTGTTTTTGCCCAACCCCATACACCAGGAGAGCCAGCTTTACTAGAGCCGTCTTTAGAACCTGTATCAGCTGAACGTTATCAAGGCATTCCCGGTGCAGAAATTACCTTCCCCAAGCCAGGAATTTATCAATTACAGCTAAGTGGTAAACCAGTCACCGGAGCAAATTTCAAACCGTTTCAATTCGAGTTTGATGTCACCGTAGCAGCAGGAACGACAAGCAGCTTTCCCAATGTCCCAGATGGCAATAATGCACCTGCACAACAAGACATAAATATCAGGTCAGGTTTGACCATGCCAGTACTAGCTGGAGCAATATTAATTACTTTGGGCATTGTATTATTTATTGTCCGAGGAACGAAGAAGAGGTAGGGAGTACAGGCTAGTACCGCTGCGCGGAAGTCAAAAGTCAAAAGTCGAAAAGCTTATTTTATAGGCTTTTCATTGATTTCAACTGGTCTGTTTATTTACGCCGACTTGTACTAGCCTCTAGCCTCTAGCCCCTAATATGCCGCCGTTGATGCCACTGCCAGGCATGAGTAACAATATCTTTAATGGATGGGTAATTGGGTTGCCAACCTAAAATTTTTCTGGCTTTTTCGCCACTACCAATGAGAGAGGGGGGGTCACCTGGGCGGCGATCGCACTCTTGAACTTGTATGGTGCGTCCAGTAACTTCTGCGGCGGCGGCTATTACTTCTCTGACGGAAAAGCCATTGCCATTACCTAAATTAAATACTTCGCTGTTGCCATCTTTTAATAAATATTCCAAGCCCAATACATGGGCATCTGCTAAGTCGTTTACATGAATGTAATCACGAATACAAGTACCATCAGGTGTAGGATAATCTGTGCCAAATATTGAGATAAATTCTCTTTTGCCTAAGGCTGTCAGCAGAATTAAAGGGATTAAGTGAGTTTCTGGTTGGTGGTCTTCGCCCAATAAGCCATCAGGATTGGCACCAGCAGCATTAAAGTAACGAAAACGGACTGATTTTAAACCGTAAGCCATATCAAAATCAGCCAGAATGCGCTCTACCATGAGCTTGGTAGCGCCATAAGGATTGATGGGGTTTTGGGGGTGGTTTTCGGGAATAGGTACAACTTCTGGTACTCCGTAGGTGGCACATGTGGAAGAAAAAACAAATTTCTTAATAGATGCCGCCAGCATGGCTTCTAGTAGCGTTAGGGTACCTACGACGTTGTTACGGTAGTATTTAGCAGGGTCAGTCACAGATTCACCTACGTAAGCGTATGCAGAAAAGTGCATCACGGCGGTAATATTACGGGTTTTAAATAAGTCATCTAGTAAAGGGCGATCGCCTGTATCTCCAACTACCAGTTCTACCTGTAAAACTTTTTCTACTAAGTCTTGATGTCCATAAACCAGATTATCGAGGATTATCACTTCATAACCTGCTTGCTTAAGAGCAAGTACAGTATGGGAGCCAATATATCCAGCGCCCCCCGTAACTAAAATGCTGGGCTTTCCAGAAGACATAGTTTTTCCTTTAGAGTTGACAACTACTCAATTAATTTAGTTTACTGGTGCCACATTACTCATCGAGAAAATTCAAAATAATAGACTCACTGGGAAAAAATTGCACTAAAATCACTACGACGGTAGTCTTTGGTATGGAACTAGAGGTATTTGCTCTCAAGTAACAGTAGGATTACAATTTGACGAGCAAATACATCGAATATCCCAAACCTCTAGGCTAACCCTTAAGGGTTCGGTAGTCGCTCATGAGGAAAACTAGTTACCTACGTTGGGCAATATGCCTCCCATTTTTCTGTCAAATACACGGTATGACTTTGCTTTCTCAGCAGCTGGCGCCCGCAAAAAATTGACGGAAAAGGCCTTGCTACATAGGACTAGACTCACAGCGCTGCCTCACCGCACCAGAAAATTAGAGAGTTAATCTATGTTTCTATTGCTAACTCGCGTACTTGTGTGGCTGCTGCTTGGCACTATCGTTTATTCTCTGTTCCAAAGATTTTATCCTTCCGGAACTTTTGTTGGACGATTAGTCTTAGTCATTGTTTTGGTTGTGATAGCTTTGTCGTTTATTAACCCTAACGAACCAGCTGTAGCATCCATGTGGAGAGTGATATCATTTCCGCTCAAACCACTAGGAGCCTCTATTTTGTTGATGATGTTTGCTGCTCAGAGGATTAAGGGAGGCGGGATAGAGCAACCAGGTGGTTATTTAATAGGTTGGGCGCTGACAATTTTACTGTTGTCCAGTACACCTGCGATCGCTTATTTTCTTGTCAGAATACCCATAGCAACGGTAGGTGATACCAACCTCGCATCTCAGGAAATTGTTCAGAATTATCGGCTGATGTCCTCTATCCGACCTGATAATTCTTCACCTGAGGCACTTGTGGCATTGGGGCCCGCAAATACCCCAATGATAATTTCCGATATTGTCGGAGATTCTATTTTCATGCAGGGAGGACAGGATCAGGCAACAATAGCATTCAACTCTTTGGGTGCAAAAGTTCCACCTTACCTGTTACAAACTCCTCCAACAGTAGGTGAACGGGGGTTGCGGATTGAAGACTTTGTACCCAATACAGAAACTCTGCAAATCACAACCCGGGTATGGGAAAGTTATCTCAACCAGATTTACTTTTTCTTGCGTGGCAACCAAACAACTAACTAAAACAGTAATTAAACAGGCCATAATGCTACGCTCTAGTGGCTGGCCTGATTTAAAATCTGCACAACTTAATTGCTTCAATGGCAGAATCTCGACGACTTGCTAAACTCGGTGCTTACCTTCGTCCCCATTGGCGGGAAGCGACATTAGGCATTATTGCTTTATTGTCTGTCAATGGATTAGGCGTTTATATACCCTGGTTAATTCGCTCGGCAGTTGACCAACTCTCAGCCAGCTTTAATTTCAACCAAATACTACGTTATGTAGTGCCAATCATTTTGCTCAGTTCGGCCATGTGGCTCATTCGCATGGCTTCACGCATCTGGCTGTTCGGAGTCGGTCGTCAGGTAGAATTTGACCTGAAACAACAGATTTTTGAACACTTACTAAAACTGGAACCATCTTATTTTGCTACTAATACAGCTGGGGATTTAATCAACCGGGCTACTAGCGATGTAGATAATATTCGGCGGTTGGTGGGCTTTGCTGTCTTGAGTTTGGCAAATACTGTGTTTGCCTACATACTCACCCTGCCAGTAATGCTCACAATTAGTGTGGATCTCACATTAGCTTCCTTGGCTGTGTATCCCTTTATGTTCTGGTTAGTACATTTGTTCAGCAATCGCTTACGGAAACAACAAGCTGTAGTCCAAGAAGAACTCTCCGATATCAGTGAACTGATTCAAGAGGATATTAGCGGCATTGCTCTGATCAAAATTTACGCCCAAGAAGAAAATGAGCGGCGAGCTTTTGCCCAGAAGAATCAGCAATTATTGGCAGCGAACCTACAACTGGCAAAAAGCCGCAATATACTGTTCCCATTAATTGGTGGTTTAGCTAATCTTAGTTCACTAGTAATTATCTGGCTCGGTGCAACACGCATCTCCACTGGTACCCTGGCTGTAGGAGACTTTTTAGCACTACTGATTTATGTAGAACGACTGGTTTTCCCCACTGCCTTATTAGGATTTACTATTACCGCTTACCAACGCGGTGAAGTGAGTATTGACCGTCTGGAGTCTATTTTGGCTGTCACCCCGAAAATTCAAGATACAGAGGATACTGTACATTTACCCCTAGCTGAAGTTAAAGGGGAACTAACAGCTACAAATCTCAGCTTCTCTTACCCTAATGCCAATACTCCGGCGTTAGAAAATATCAACTTCACTATTTTTCCTGGGGAAACGGTGTCAATTGTGGGCGCAATTGGTTCTGGAAAGTCAACTTTGGCCAATGCATTACCACGGTTGTTGGATATTGAACCAGGGCAGTTATTTTTGGATGGTGTGGATATTACCACTATAGCTTTGGCAGATTTACGCAATGCGATCGCCTATGTGCCTCAAGATAGCTTTTTATTTAGCACCACAATTAAAAATAATATTCGTTACGGCGACCCAGTGAGCGAACAACAAGATGTTGAGTCTGTGGCCAAGCAAGCCCAAATTCATCCAGAAATTAGTCATTAAACCGTGATCTTTATCACTCACCAGTTATCCGCCGCCGCCGCAGCTGACCGCATTTTCGTCATGGATAAAGGAAAAATTGTCCAGACCGGCAATCACTTAGAACTTGTACAACAAGATGGTCTTTATAAAAATTTGTGGAGTCAGCATCAAGTAGAAGAACTACTGCATTAGTTGTTTGGGGACTGGGGACTGGGCAAAATAAAACCTCCCTTACTGTTTAGATGAGGGAGGTAAGAAGGCATAGATTGGTTACAATCAGCATTTAGAAAGCTCCAATGCGCCTAAAGATGACGTAGAGAGTTTTCCCAATCAACATTAAGTCATACAGTTGGTGCCAATTGTTTTGATATTGCAAATCTAAATCAACTATTTGTTCAAAATCTTTGACGTGAGAACGACCGTTAACCTGCCACTCACCAGTTATTCCCGGTTTGACATTTAAACGTTGCCAGTGCCTTTGAGTGTAGTTCATCACTTCATCTCCTGTAGGTGGACGAGTTCCCACTAAACTCATTTCCCCCATGAGGACATTCCAAAACTGAGGCAGTTCATCTAAACTCGTACTCCGCAAAAAACGTCCCACTTTCGTGACTCGAAAATCATTCTTGTTTTTAAAGATCAGACCTTCAGCTTCATTATTCACCAAAGATTTTAGTTGTTCCGCATCATGAACCATTGAGCGAAATTTTCGCATCAGAAAAGGACGTCCTTGCAGTCCATAACGTTCTTGGGTGAAGAAAATTGGCCCTGGACTATCAATCTTAATGGCGATCGCTATCGGTACAAAAACTATGGATAGGATTAACAGTCCTACCAAGCTCCCCATAATGTCCAAGCTACGTTTAAATTTAGATTGTACAGAGGAGTGAGGAGTGAAATGCAACTCCCACCCTGTATGAGTAGTACTTAGCAAAACGCTGTTTAAGTGTGTATGGTACATTTTCTAGCCGAATACTAAGGGACTAAAGTAGAATTACTTAGCGTTGACTTGACTATAAACTTTGCTTCATGAAAAACAACATATTTATCAATCATATTTACTTGATCTTTATATTTTTTCTGGGGATCGCCCAGTTTCATGAAGTTTAGATGAAGTATATAAATCTACCGTCAGGAAGATGGCTAATTATAAAGTTTATGTGTAGAACAATGCATACATCTGAGGATTGCCTGTCAAGTCAATTAGGCTCTATCACACATTTTTCCGGCTGACAACTTAAAGTCACCAGAGCCATCAAAATTTGGCTATCAAAAATGCCTCTATCTAGCGATAGAAGCACGAAGCAGCAAAATTACAAATAGTTGTTATCTAGATGTGACATACTCCAACACTGATGCAAGCATAGCGACACTAGATTAGGGGATGAAAAAGAAATGCTTTTATCTGGCATCGAAGTGAAAATTAGTCGCTTAGAATCCATTGTTGAGCAAATAGGGGAAGCTGTACTAACTACTAGTGAAACAATCGAACACCTTGCTGAAAGATTAGAAAATCTCAGTGTACAAATTGAAGCACAGGGAAAACAGGTACAGCAACAAGGGTATCAAATTTTTGCATTGTGTGATGCTGTACAAACCCTGGCTCAATCTCAGGATAATTCATTGCAAAGACTAACTCAGGTGACACAATCCCTAGATAGACTAACATTATTGATTCAACAATTAGATGACACTAGATAAAGTTGATACTTGCAATAACGAATCAAACCCTTAACTGAGTCACAGCGATATTACCGGAAAAACAGACATCAACATCACTGCCAGGAGTGCGATCGCGTTTGCTATACTCCCCGACATAATAGAAATCATCGCCGTCAATCCGATAATTAATCGGTAACGGTTTGGTACAAGGTTGGCAAAATATCACCTGAGGATCTGGTTCGCTTGGTTGTAAATGTGGTAAATTCACATTCCAGAAACTTCCCGGTTCTAAGGGACGTAGGAGTAAGTCAGCTAAAACTTTAGCAGTCCACTTAGTAGCTAGATCCCAATCGAAATTTTGTTTAGCTTTGCGGTAATGGGAAATGGCAATTCCCGGAATACCATGCATTGCGGCTTCTCGGACAGCTGCAACAGTACCGGAAATATAAGCATCTACTCCCAAATTGCCCCCTGCATTGATACCTGAAAGTA
Organism: Anabaena sp. CCY 9613; assembly: GCF_963920895.1. Taxonomy (NCBI): domain Bacteria; kingdom Bacillati; phylum Cyanobacteriota; class Cyanophyceae; order Nostocales; family Nostocaceae; genus Anabaena; species Anabaena sp. CCY 9613. The sequence continues at coordinate 10,718 of NZ_CAWUDE010000004.1, read as the reverse complement.
CAAACTTGATATCTTGGCAAATTTGGCTAGTAGCAATTCTCACACAATCGGCGGGAGTGCCTGCGATCGCATATGCATATTCAGAACGCCGATCAAGCTGAATGGGGCGAGTTGTTGTAACTTGATGACCACAGCCAGATTGATGGTCTTTAGGCGCAGCAATAATCACATGTTTACCATTAATAGCCTGAAATAAAGCTTGAATACCAGGAGCATCAATACCGTCATCGTTAGTTAAAACTATGGTCATACGTTTGTTTATCAGGTAAAACATCCAAGATGTAGTTTTAGCGCAGATTAAAATCTGCGCTAAGGTAATAAAATTACAATATCGGCTAGATTTTGTTAGCTACTCAACGCCTTGAAAAATCTTTGTAAACTCTTGAACATATTGGGTTTTTTCGTGGGTGTAGCATCGCCGGTAGATTGTGGTTGTCCTTGCATGAGAATCACATCTAACTCATCGCCAGAGGGCTTTTTGGGTAATTCAGCAATTTTTTCATACTCGCCCTTAGTTTCCACCCATACTTCCCATAAGCCGGGATAGCAGCGAAATACGGCAGTTTCATCATCTACAGGACGTAGGTAGTAGCAAGATTCAATAGTACTAATAAAACGCTGGCGGGTTTGTCTGGCTGTATAACCAATACCCACAACCCCAGAATCTTCCAAACGAGGATTTAACATCACAAAAGGGCGATCGCCTATGGTTTCACATAGCTTTTCTACCTGGGGTACTTCTACAGATGTGGGGGCAATAAATAAGAAAATTTCATCTTCTGGCTGAATTTTAGACTGTAGTGAGGCAGCCCTACCTGTACCAATATCCAAAATTTTAAATGCTGCATCAGCCCAATCACGACCAGCTAAAGCCGCAGCACCAGCATCGGCAAAAAAAACCTTGAGGCGAGAATCATATTCTGCAAATGCTGGTAAAAATTGTTCCGCCACTGGCATCAACTTGAGTTCGGGGAACAGAAAATCAACTTGTAAACGAGTATAGCCATCTGCCAGGGCTGCTTGGGTGGCTATGCGAGATTGGGCGATCGCTTCTTCAAGACTCTTGGGAAGTTCAGACATAGTTTTGCATATGAATCTAGCATCTACATCCCATTGTTTCAGGATTAGTTCTGATTTAGCTAACAAGACGATCTTCCCCAGAAGAAATGATTCAGGACTTACGTAACCAACCACGTATTTTCGGGAAGCAATCTCAAAGCCTTGATTTTCGTAGCGAGTGCGTAAGTCCTATGGTTGTCCCATTGGCTTCCTGTAATGTGTAAAAAATAGTTTAAGAGGAAGAATAGCACCTGCGATCCTCTTCTTCCCCAAAAATCAGCATAATTTAACAGCCACAGCCATTATGATTACAGCCTTGGATGGTTTTATGTCCTTCAGCACAGCCTTCAGAGCAGTAGTATTTACCATCTTTATTAATAGCGTCCTCAATGGAAACTATACATAGACACTTCGTACAGGCACATTTCATTTGAGTTACAGTCGTCATCTCTAAATCTCCTAGAAACTACATGATGTATTTACTCTATCATATATGAACATATATTCATGTATTTTTAACAAAACTTAAACATCGCTTGTAAAAGAAGAGTTAAACCCAACCGCATGATTGTGAACTCGCTTGGCAAATTTAATGGGAGGGAAAAATGTTTATAAAAGTGCTTAAAGGAATGCTTATTTCAGTAAAAATACTGTCGAAAAGATGCAAAAGTAAAGAGTTTTAACACTGATAATTCATCTAAAAAATAGCCTAGAGACTATCTAGAAGCACAAGTATAATAAATTGTCATATTATCCCCATTCTCCTACGTAACTCGGAGTTAACTTTAGAAACTCTTCAAAGGTTTTCCAGCAAAAATTACCTGGCGAGAGTTAATTATTATCTAAATAATGAAACAAGAGTGCAACGCTCCCTATTATTCTTCGTGCAGCGAGTTGACAGTGCATGAGCTATTGCTTAAATCCTACATGTCCCAATCCAGAAAATGTGGCATATAGCCAAAGGTGTCAGTCTTGTGGCTCACGACTACTATTGCGCGATCGCTATCGAGTAGTCAAACCATTAGGTCAGGGTGGCTTCGGTGCCACATTTTTAGCTAACGATGAAGCCTTACCAGGAGAGCCAAGTTGTGTCATCAAGCAACTACGCCCTTCAGGAAATGCACCACATGTATTACAGATGGCGCGAGAACTGTTTGAGAGAGAAGCTAAAACCCTGGGTAAAATTGGCAATCATCCCCAAATACCGAGGTTACTAGACTATTTTGAAGAACAGGAACAATTTTATTTAGTTCAAGAATATATCAGTGGTGCGACACTGCAACAAGAGGTCAAACTGAATGGTGTCCTTAGCGAAGCAGGAGTCAAACAATTTTTAAGTGAAATTCTGCCGTTATTGCAATATATTCACGAGCAAAAAGTTATCCATCGTGATATCAAACCAGCCAACTTAATTCGCCGCACCCAAGATACCAGAATGGTACTCATCGACTTTGGTGCTGTGAAGAATCAAGTCACCCAAACTGCTGTCAGCCAATCGGAACAGACAGCTTTAACTGCATATGCCATAGGAACACCTGGTTTTGCACCCCCAGAACAAATGGCGATGCGTCCAGTTTACGCCAGTGATATCTACGCACTAGGAGTGACATGTATTTATTTACTGAGTGCTAAAACTCCTAAAGATTTGGATTACAATCCCAAAACAGGTGAGATCATGTGGGAGCATATGGTGCAAGCCAGTGACCACTTGACCAATGTCCTGCGGAAAATGTTAGACGTATCAGTACGCCATCGCTATCAGTCAGCAGAAGAAGTACTGAGAGCTTTAGAGATGGAACCATATCTGGAAAGTTTGGCTCAGGGTTTGCTAGTTAAATCTGAGACGGGAATTAAAGATTCAACATACAACAGTCGAGAAAATTCTGCTGTTTTATGCAATAACCCTTTAGCTACTTCTACTAGTGCAGGAGGAGTGGCGCAAGTAGCCGCCGCAATTCGTGCTAGAAGACGAGCCAAGACAGCAGAAGTTGGCGGTATCCGCCAGGTATCTTCGGTAGGCAAATCAACAATGTTGGCTAGTAGTCAAAGTAATGGTTCACGCCCTCAAAATTCTCAAGAGCGCAAATTAGATTCCCAGGGTTTATTAACAGCATATCTCAAGGGACGACGGGATTTTGCTCTACACAATTTAAATTGTCTCAACTTGCAAGGTGCTGACTTATCAGAAACAAATTTTCATTCCACTCAATTACAAAACACTAATCTCCAAGGAGCGAATCTTTACAATAGTGACTTTGGTAGAGCTAGTCTCACTCGAGCTAATCTTAGAGATGCTAATGTCAGCAAAGCCTACTTCAATCATGCTGATTTAGAAGGAGCAGATATGCGAGGTGCAGACCTTAGCCATGCCTATCTCAGTAATGCTAATCTGCGGGCCGCTAATCTATGTGGCGCTAATCTTACTGGTGCCAAGATTTCTGATGAACAGTTATCATTAGCAAAGACCAATTGGATGACAATACGCCCCAATGGTAAACGAGGCTTATTGTGATTGATAGTAAAGGTTTAAACTGAAGATTAAATACATCCTACTACTGGAAACATTCATACAGCAGATTTCGTAGCGGTGAGGTACACAATGGCGGGCAAGATGCCCACCCTACAAGATTTACAATATATTAAGTCTGTACCTCATTTACTTGCAAAGCGCTGTCAGTTAAGATTTTTGCATTGAGATATTGCTATGGAAATAGGTGCCGATTGCACTCCCACGGCTTGTCATGAAACTATAGCTTTTGCTAAATTTCATGAAAATCTGTGGGATTATTATTGCAATCAGCAGACCCTATTTAGACATTAACTTCATGAGTTTTTACTTATTTAGGATTTACCCACAAGGATTTATCCACAGTTCGAGAAGCGTCTCGTTGGCGTTAGCGTTGCGTAGCAATAGAGATAGGAAAGAGGGTTTAAGAGAGTTTTGCTTAAGTCCTGTTATTATATCTTTTGCACAATGGCGTTAAATTATTCTTAACGCTTAATATCTGTTAAAAACTTGAAATGATACCTTACAATTACAAACAAAGTGTCATAATAATTGTTTTATCAATAATATTTATGAGGCTATTAAATTAAGGAAAGCTGAGAGAAAATTTATAAATTTTTCAACTTTAATAGCTATCTACTTATCACAAGATAGCGGCAAATGAAAAGGTAATTATTACTGATATTAGCTGAAATAAAATATTTATGATAGAAATCAGTAAATCACATTTATTGGCAGCAAACGGTTCAGCTATGATGGCTGATTTGCAAGCAAAGGAACTCGAAAGGCGATTAAGTCTATATCAGCTATTTCTCAAACTTTATGAACACCATAGCGGGTTTTTAGATGAAATTCTGCGGTTAGAAAATTTATATCAGCCTTCGTTAACTAAGGTGAATTTGCATTATATACATGGCGTAGTAAATACTACTACTGTGTATGTGATGACTAACTTGTGTGATCATCAGACACAAACTTTGCAACAACCTCAGCAGATATGGACAGTAGGTCGCGATCGCAGCAGTGGTATTTGTTTGACAGATACATATTTATCTCGTCGTCATGGTGCTATTCAATACATTGAAAAGCAGGGTTTTTATTTAATAGACTTTAATAGTACTAACGGTTCCTTCGTCAATGGTGAACGCGTCTATCATCCAACCAAACTCAAAGATGGCGATCGCCTGCGTCTAGGTAGTATAACTTGTGATTTTTTCTTGAATCAGAGTAGCCGAGTTCTACCAAGTGTGGCCATGGAATTACTGATGCAACTTGTACCGCGCACTCCCAGTAGTCAAGATAATATTCAAGACACAGAAAAATACAGGATTGAAAAGCCAATTAGTGCGAGCTTAATAGAAAATTTAGAACACTGGCATAGTGGCTTAAGTGCAGAGCAACAATCGGAAATTTTAGACCGCTTTTTTAGTAGATATACATCCAATAAACCAATACAGTTAAGTTAAAAAAATGCCCCATATTGGGGCATTTGCTTTTTACTAATTACTAAAAATGAGATAAATGCTATTCTTCTGCATCTAAATCAACATCATCGTCGTCTTCTTCTTCCTCATTGGCCTTAGCCACAGAGTTAGCAGAAACAACAGCCCCCATATCTAGCTTTTGACGCACTAATTCCTTAATTTGTTCAGCAAATTCGGGCTTTTCTTCTAGATACTTGATGGCGTTATCTCTACCTTGAGAGATATTATCACCGTTGTAACTGTACCAAGCTCCTTTGCGAACAATTACGTTGGTTTCTTCTGCTAAGTCAACAATGCAACCTAAGGTAGAAATTCCCTTACCAAAAATAATGTCAAATTCCGCGATTCTAAATGGCGGTGCAACTTTATTTTTGGCAACTTTGACTTTCACACGGTTACCAAATTCATCAGTGCCTTTTTTCAAGGTTTGAATCCGACGAATATCCAAGCGCACTGAAGCATAAAACTTCAATGCGTTACCACCAGTTGTGGTTTCTGGACTACCGTAAGTAACACCAATTTTTTGTCTCAATTGGTTGATGAAAATGACTGTGCAACCAGATTTACCTATGTTACCAGTAATTTTACGTAAGGCTTGACTCATCAACCGGGCTTGCAGACCAACGTGAATATCACCCATATCACCTTCAATTTCGGCCCGGGGAACCAGTGCTGCTACAGAGTCAATGACAACAATGTCAACAGCAGCAGACCGAACCAGCTGATCGACAATTTCCAAAGCTGCTTCCCCGGTATCAGGTTGGGAAACTAACAAATTTTCAATATCTACACCCAAAGCGGCGGCGTAGGTGGGGTCAAGGGCGTGTTCAGCATCGACAAACGCTGCGATGCCTCCTTCTCTTTGCACCTCAGCGATCGCATGTAATGCGACTGTGGTCTTACCAGAACTTTCTGGCCCATAAATTTCAATTACTCGTCCTTTGGGTAAACCTCCACCCAATGCCAGATCCAAGGTGAGCGCCCCAGAGGAAATTGTCTCTACTCGCATCCGGGTAGCATCACCCAGGCGCATGATTGCTCCCTTACCGAAGCTGCGCTCAATCTGGTTGAGTACTATATTTAATGCCTTTTGCTTGCCAGAAGTATCGGTGTTGGTAGCCATTATTGCCTCTAAAATATACGGATTATATGGATTTGGTAGAGTGTTGGGCTGGAAGTCTGAGTAGAACAGATATACTATTTTAACTAGAAAATTCTCTGATGGGACTTTTCAAATGAAAAAGGATAGGTGACAAGATCCTAACCCAATCCCTAGCAGATGTGGATAGTTCTGCACAATCTAGTGATTCCCCGCCGACTTTGTGAAGGCGACACTTCCAACTAGCCTGTTACTACAAACATTGATTCACAGCAATTGCATATTCTCAAGGTTGTTTGTTATTTTTGTAACTATCAACCGCTGCTCTGAGATTACCTTGATGTTCTGTGAGCAATTGATGACCTGCATCTTTTTCTAACCCAGTCCAGTGCATCAATAACGCTAGTTTCACCCACTTACCACTACGTTCTAATAAAAAACCCGCAGCTTCACGACTTAAACCTGTGAGGTCTTGCAACATCCGCAGAGCGCGATCGCGTAACTTTTGATTAGTCACGGCGACATCTACCATGCGGTTACCATAAACTTTACCTAGCTTGACCATCACCCCAGTAGAAAGGATATTTAAAGCTAGTTTTGTAGCTGTACCAGCTTTCAAGCGAGTGGAGCCGGCGAGAATTTCGGGCCCAGTTAGTAAACGAATATCCACATCAGCCTCAAAGCTAACTTGTGACGCAGGCACACAAGCAATAAAAATAGTACTAGCTCCCCGTTGACGAGCGGCATTGAGCGCACCATGTACAAAAGGCGTTGTCCCGCCTGCGGTAATTCCCACAACTACATCTAATTGGGTAACATGTCGTTGAGCGATCGCCGCTTCACCATCTTCACTCCGGTCTTCTAAATCTTCAGAACTGCGTACTAATGCACCCGCACCCCCAGCGATAATTCCCTGTACCAACTCTGGTGGTGTACAAAAAGTCGGTGGACATTCAGCCGCGTCTAACACCCCTAACCTACCACTTGTCCCCGCACCCACATAAAATAAACGTCCTCCCTGGCGCAAACGCTCTGCTGCACAATCAATAGCTGCTGCTAACTGGATTTTTGCCGCCGCCACAGCCGCCACGGCTTTTTGGTCTTCACTATTAAATAAATCCACCAACTCTACAGAATTAAGCTGGTCTAAATTCAGACTATGAGGATTTACCTGCTCGGTTAAAAGATAGCCACGTTCCTGCAAATTTTGCATTGTCTACATCCGTTACATGGGTTTCAAAGGGACTAGGGACTGGGGAACTCGGGGCCCCCTCTGGGGATCAGGGGTAAAAGAGGTAAATGGGAACTAGTATGTTTTACTCAGCCGCCTTACTCAAAGCATTCAGCAATTTCAAGTCAGCTAATCATCAAGAACATCCCACAACCAAACTGGAAAACACTCTTCTCTAGCCTCTAGCCCCTAGCCCCTAGCCTCTATTTGTCAAATAGGTATCTGATTTTACAATAATCCTTCAAGTTTGCGCCGAATGTTTTCTAGCTCAGAATCAGACATTTCTGGCGCAGCTGGTGGCACTTGGTCAGAGCGGAAGCTATCATCTTCGGGAGCATCAACTTGCCAGTCAGTTTCATCCACATTCATTTCTGGCGGCAAAACTAAATCACTGTTTGTGGGGACAATTTCCCATTCATAACCAGCACTTACGCAAAACTCTTTAATTTCCTCCGCATCGAGCATTTCTACTGTGGGAGTTGGGAAATCTTGAGCTTCCAGCAACAAAGCAAAGCGCAGAGCATCGTCTTCTGACTCGAACATGAGAATTTTATTTTGATCGCCCACCCGAATCGAGTGAATCCCCTCATTTTCCGTATTGGCATTGAAAATTAACACAAAAACACGCATTGGTGTAATCATCTGTCCTTTTGTTTGGCAATTTATTTATATTAAAGTTTTAGTCTATTGAGATTTTGTACCACCACTAAATAATATTTGCCTCATCCTCCCCCAGAATGGAATTTTTTATTTGTCGGTCTCTTAACTAGAAAATAGTAGAAAATCGAACTCTGAGCCACTATTTCCCTAATCATTCAGTGAATCTAATATCCCAAAATATAAAATAGGTTTGTATCCTGGAATAAGCATCATGATGATATGTGCTAGTTATTGCTTGTAGTATGCCAGCTACACCCAGCGGAAAGGGAACCCACATGACTAAATCTCCTCAAAAAGAGCATCGATCAAATTTTTCCTCTGCCCGCAAACGGTTGTGGTTGGTGGTGTTGAATCGCGGTGGTATGGCCTTGGGCGGACTTTTGCTCTTGGGAATGATGGGTGGTGTTTGGCGGTTATGGACTTTTGTGCAAGAGGAATTAACGCCGTTAGCAGAAAGCGGTATTATTAACACCCTTAACCGCCCAGTCAACTTGGGACAAGTCACAGGCTTCTCTCTAACAGGAGTAAAGTTTGGGGCTTCAGACATTCCCGCCACAGCGACAGACCCAGACCGGGCAGTAGTTGATGCTGTAGAAGTGGGTTTTGACCCGTTGCAATTAATTTTTAGTCGTCGATTAAAGCTGGATGTAACCTTAGTTAACCCAGATATTTACATTGAACAAGATAATCAAGGAAGCTGGATTACTACTGAAATTGCCCCACCAGGTGAACCTGGACTAATTGAAACTGACCTAGATAAATTGCGGTTTCGTAACGGCAATCTGGTCTTGCTACCGCAAAGAGAAGATGTAGAAGCAAACGAAGTTACATCCCCCGTTGCCTTTTCGCAGCTAAATGGCACTGCTCAATTGTTAGAAGACAACAAACTAATTAAATTTGAGGTGGGTGGTGAAGCAGAAAGTGGCGGAAATATTGCAATTCAGGGAGAAGTACGTCCCCGGACATTAGCAAGCAACTTACAACTGCGATCGCAAAATTTACTTGCTTCTAAAATTACCCGCTTGATCAAGTTACCCTTCGACTTACAGGCAGGTAGAGTTAATGGCAACTTGCAGATTCAACTTACACCAGGACAGGAAACTTTATTATTTGGCAATGCTGACTTACAAGGGGTAACTTTGCAAGTTGCCAACGTACCCCAACCTTTGCTCAATACCCAAGGTAATATTCGCTTCCAAGGAACAGAGGTACAGCTAGATAATATTGCGACTAATTACGGACAAATTCCCTTAGTGGCTACAGGCATTATCGACACAAAAGCCGGCTTTAAGGTGGCAGGGCGAATTAATGCCGTGAGTGTGGCTAATGCTCAAGCAGCACTGAATATTAAGGCACCTGTACCCGTAACTGGGCAATTACAAGCTGATTTACAGCTGGTTGGCCCTGTGACGAAACCAGTGCTTTCAGGCACTGTTGCCACTATCAAAACTGCCCAAATTGATCAGCTTAATTTTAATAATATAACTAGTAAGTTTGAATTTGCTCCCGATGCTGATTTAATTACCTTGAGAGATATTCGCGGCCAAGCCGCAGTTGGGGGAGAAATCACGGGTGCGGGCAAAATTAATTTGGGGACAACCCCGCGACTAAATTTGAATTTTGCCGCCAAAAATATTCCTGGAGATGCGATCGCGAAAATTTACGAGACAACACCCCCGATTCAAATTGGCACTGTTTCCGCTACGGCTCAAGTGACTGGTGCTGCGGATAATGTGCAAACTGTGGTTAAATGGCAAGCCCCAGGGGCAACTTATCCTGGTACTGGTGAAACTATCATTGCCGCAGACCGTACCCTCGCGTTCCGTAATGTGGCGCTAAATGTTGGCGGTGGTACGGTGCGAGGATCGGGTACTTTTGCTAATCAACGTTGGCAAGCTGTAGCCCAAGCCTCTGGTATCGGCTTAGAACCTTTTGTAGACCAAAGTCAACTGCAAAATGTTTCTTTGGCAGGGGCGCAGTTCAATGGGCGTGTAATTGTGGAAGGAACCGCCGAACCATTTCAAGTGGCTAATATTCGCACTGAAGGGGCAGGTGTTAATATTGGTGGCGGCACAATTGCGGTTTCTAATGTTCAGTTGCGAGATCAAAGTTTTGCGGCTCAATTGGTAGCTAATAATGTCAGACTAGGGCGCATCTTGAGAGAAGCACCCCCAGCTTTGGCTGGCCCCTTGGCGGGGACATTTCAAATAGCAGGCAATACTGAAAATGTCAGCCTCAATACTTTACGTGGTACTGGTGAAGCACGGTTGAATGTAGCTGGTGGGACTGTCACAGCCAGAAATATCCAGTTGGCTGATGGTGTATATCAGGCACAAGTCCAGGCGAATAATGTGGCTGTGCAGCAGTTGGCAGCAGTACCGCCACAGTTTCAAGGTGCGTTGACTGGTCAGTTTAATGTGGCTGGGTCGGTGGAATCATTCAGTCCTGACGCTATCCAAGCTAGTGGTCAAGCACGGGTAAATGTGGGTAGAGGGACAATTACTGCCTCCGATATTCAAGTGGCGAATGGTCGTTATCAAGCGCAAGTCCAAGCCAATAATGTCCCTGTGCAACAGTTGGCAGCCGTACCACCACAATTTCAAGGTGCGTTGACTGGTCAATTAAATGTGGCTGGGTCGGTGGAATCATTCAGTCCTGACGCTATCCAAGCTAGTGGTC